>NZ_JALQEB010000005.1:0-136116 GCF_023630905.1 Caballeronia sp. ATUFL_F1_KS4A
CTTTCGGGCTGTGAGCCCATGTAACACAAACGGGCTACCGCTTCGAGCGAACGGGAGAGATCAGCTTCCGGACGCCAAATTCAATATACAAGTAACCAAAGAAAGCAGCTTCCGATACGCCCGCGGTCACACGCAATTTGGGTAGTCCTCTCGTCCATCGTGGGCTGCCTAAAGAGTGCCCTCATAGGCCCCATCGGGCTTGGCTCGCGCACGGTCTGTCACATCGCACCACACACCAAACTGGTTCAGCACCAAATAGCTCCAGCCCGCTTCGCGGCCGACCGGTCAAGCGGGTCTGCGTGTGCTTTGCTACTAAATTCTCTCTCGCACCGCACATGCAAACCTATGGTTTCCCTTGCAGACCCGGCGGCAGCGCGTAGCGCTGTGCCGAAGCTATTTCGTGCTGAACCAGCGCGGTAAAGGGAATGGCTCGTCAGACCGTGCGCGAGCCAAGCCCGGTTGGGCCTATGAGGGCACTCGTTAGGCGAGTGCCATCGAGAACGAGAGAACTACCCAAATTGCGTGTGACCGCGGGCCTGAAAAGCTGCTTTCTTTGCTTACTTTCTTTGCAGCAGCAAAGAAAGTGAGTGCCGCCCCGCACAGGGGCAACGCTAATAGACCGCCACGAAACCGGGATCCGGCGACTACAGTAAGCAAAGTGAGCCCCACCCCGCACAGGAGGCAACGCTGACAGACCGAAAGCAAATCGGGATCCGGCGAAAACAAAAAAATCACCGAACAACAGCGGCCGGTTTCCGAACCGGCCCCCCCAACGCCCGCAACGTCTCCTTGACAGTAGAGATCCGCACCGAGAGATCGGGACTCCGCGACTCGATGCGCAACTTGTCCTGACCCGCGAGCTTGATGTGCTTATGCTTCTGCACCATCTCGATGATCTTCATGCCATCGACGGGCGGGTTCGGAACGAACTGCAGCGAGATCGACTGCTCGCCCGCGTCGATCTTCGAGATGCCGAGCGGTTTCGCAGCAAGACGCAGCCGATGCGTCTCCACGAGCGCATGCGCCTGCGGCGGCAGCTTCCCAAATCGATCGACGAGCTCTTCGAGAATGCCATCGATCGCATCGCTCGATTCGCAGTTCGCGAGCCGCTTGTACAACGACAAACGCTCCTGCACATCGGCGCAGTAATCGGCGGGCAGAATCGCGGGCGCGTGCAGATTGATCTCGGTCGTTGCCGCAAGCGGGGCGTTCAGATCCGGCTCGCGGCCTTCGCGCAGCGCACGCACGGCGTCGTTCAGCATGTCGGTGTAAAGCTGGAAGCCGATCTCGTGAATCTCGCCCGATTGCTTGTCGCCAAGCACTTCGCCCGTACCGCGAATCTCCAGGTCGTGCATCGCGAGATAAAAACCCGAGCCGAGTTCCTCCATCTGCTGAATGGCTTCGAGCCGCCGCTGCGCCTGCTTCGTCAGCGATTGCGGATCGTGCACCAGCAAATACGCATACGCCTGGTGATGCGAACGCCCGACACGTCCGCGCAACTGATGCAACTGCGCAAGACCGAACTTGTCCGCACGATGCATGAGGATCGTGTTCGCGCTCGGCACGTCGATGCCGGTCTCGATGATCGTCGTGCACAACAGCACGTTCGCGCGCTGGCCGACGAAATCGCGCATCACGCGTTCGAGCTCGCGCTCGTGCATCTGTCCGTGCGCAACCGCGATGCGCGCCTCGGGCACCAGCGCTTCGAGCATCGCGCGCCGATTCTCGATCGTCTCGACTTCGTTGTGCAGGAAGTAAACCTGGCCGCCGCGCTTCAGTTCGCGCAGCATCGCCTCGCGGATCACGCCGTCTTCCTCGCGCCGCACGAAGGTCTTGATCGCGAGCCGCTTCTGCGGCGCGGTCGCGATCACGGAAAAATCACGCAGGCCTTCGAGTGCCATGCCGAGCGTGCGCGGAATCGGCGTCGCGGTGAGCGTGAGCACGTCGACCTCGGCGCGCAATGCCTTGAGCGCCTCCTTCTGCCGCACGCCGAAGCGATGCTCCTCGTCGATGATCACGAGCCCGAGCCGCTTGAACTTCACATCGCTCGACAAGAGCTTGTGTGTGCCGATGACGATATCGACCGAGCCTTCGTTGATCTGCTGCACGGCCGTCGAAACTTCCTTGCCGGTCTTGAAGCGCGACAGTTCCGCGATGCGCACCGGCCAGTCGGCGAAACGGTCGGTGAAGGTCTGCGTGTGCTGTTCCGCAAGCAGCGTCGTCGGCGAAAGAATCGCGACCTGCTTGCCCGCCATCACCGCGATGAACGCGGCGCGCAGCGCGACTTCCGTTTTGCCGAAGCCGACATCGCCGCACACGAGACGGTCCATCGGTTTGCCGCTCGTCATGTCGCCGATGACGGCTGCGATCGCCGCCGCCTGGTCGGGCGTTTCCTCGAAGCCGAAGCTCTCCGCGAACTTGGTGTAGTCGCGCGGCTCGAGCTTGAACGCATAACCTTCGCGCGCCGCGCGGCGCGCGTAAAGGTTGAGCAGCTCGGCGGCCGTATCGCGAATCTGCTGCGCGGCCTTGCGTTTGGCTTTTTCCCACTGGCCGGAGCCGAGCGTATGCAGCGGCGCGCTTTCCGGGTCCGCGCCGCTGTAGCGCGAGATCACATGCAATTGCGCGACCGGCACATACAGCTTCGCCTCGTTCTGATACTCGAGATGCAGGAATTCGGTTTCACCTTCGCCGAGGTCCATCGACACGAGGCCCATGTATCGGCCGATGCCATGCTGCGCATGCACGACGGGATCGCCGACCTTCAGCTCGGCGAGATCGCGCACCATCGAATCGACGTTGCTCGCCTGCTCCTGACGACGCCGTCCGGCGCGGCGCGCGAGCGGTCCGTAAAGCTCCGTCTCGGTGACGATCGACAGCTTCTCCAACGGCAGCGCGAAACCGTTGGCGAGCGGCGCTATGCCGAGCGTGAACTTGCCGTCGGCGGTCAGCCATTCGTGGAACGTGTCGCGCAATTCGCCGCGCAGGCCGTTGTCGGCGAGCAATTGCTGGATCGTCTCGCGACGTCCCGCCGATTCCGCGACGAGCATCACGCGATTGTCCGTCTGCTCCAGATAGTGACGCAGCGCGAGCAAAGGCTCGTCGGCGTGACGGTCGATCGCGAGGCCCGGCAGCGGCACGGCCCAGCCGCCTTCGGGCGTCGCGGGAAACTTCAACTGCGCGAAGGGCTTCGCGAACGTGAAGAAATCGTCGTCTGTCAGAAAGAGCCGGCGCGGTTCGAGCAAGGGCCGCTCGCGATCGTGCGAAAGGAAGTCGTAGCGCTGCTTCGTGTCGTGCGTGAAGCGCTTGATCGCGGCGTCCATATCGCCGACAAACGCGAGCTGCGAGCCTTGCGGCAAGTAATGAAAGAGCGTCGCGGTTTCATCGAAGAAGAGCGGCAGATAGTATTCGATGCCCGCCGAGGGCACGCCATTGCCCATGTCCTTGTAAATCTGCGAGCGGCTCGGATCGCCCTCGAAGACCTCTCGCCAGCGGCTGCGAAAGGCGGTGCGCGCGGCTTCGTCGAACGGGAACTCGCGGCCCGGCAGCAGGCGCACGTCGCGCACCGGATAAAGGCTGCGCTGCGTGTCCGGATCGAACGCGCGGATGGAGTCCACCTGGTCGTCGAACAGATCGATGCGATACGGCAGCGCCGAGCCCATCGGATAGAGATCGATGAGCGAGCCGCGCACGCAATACTCGCCCGGCCGCACGACCTGGCTCACGTGCTCGTAACCCGCGAGCGTCAATTGCGCCTTGAGCTTCGCTTCGTCGAGCCGCTCGCCCTGCGTGAACGAGAACGTGTAAGCCGCGAGAAACGACGCGGGCGGCATGCGATAGAGCGCGGTCGTCGCCGGGACGATGAGGATGTCGCAGCGGCCTTCGCCGAGATCGTGCAGCGTCGCGAGACGTTCCGAGACGAGATCCTGGTGCGGCGAAAACGTGTCGTACGGCAGCGTCTCCCAGTCGGGCAGAAGGCGCACGCGCGCATCGGGCGCGAAGTAGGGGATTTCGGCGGCGAGACGCTGCGCATCGACTGCGCTCGCGGTGACGACCGTCAGGAGCGGCACGCTCTCGCGATACGCGGCGTAGTAGCGCGCGATGGCGAGCGCATCGGACGAGCCGGAAGCGCCATCGAAGACGAAGCGCTGACCCGGTTTCACGAGCGCGATGGGAGAACTGGACTGCGCGTTGACGGCTTTGGAAGGCATAAGGTGTGCATGGAGCCGTCCGGCAAACGCGGGTTCGGAGAGTCGAACCGGCGTGCGCGGGACGTGGTCGCGAAAGACCTATTATAAAATCCGGGCTTCAACTTTGACTTGTTCACCTCATCTGCTCGACTATTCGCCCGTGACTTCGCGCCTGTTCTCACTGATTCCCTGCGCCGGCACCGGCAGCCGCTCCGGCGCGCCGATGCCGAAGCAATACCAGACGATCGCGGGCCGCCCAATGCTCGCGTACACGCTCGCGGCGTTCGACGCGTGCTCCGAATTCTCGCAGACGCTCGTCGTGCTCGCACCGGACGACAACCACTTCGACGCGCGCCGCTTCGCCGGATTGCGCTTCGCGGTCGAGCGTTGCGGCGGCGCCTCGCGGCAAGCGTCGGTGTACAACGGGCTCGTCGCGCTCGCGAAATTCGGCGCGCGCGAAGACGACTGGGTCCTCGTGCACGACGCCGCGCGCCCCGGCATCACGCCGGAGCTGATTCGCAAGCTTGTCGCGGAACTGCGCGACGATGCGGTCGGCGGCATTCTCGCGCTGCCGGTCGCGGACACGCTGAAACGCGTCGCACCGAACATGCCCGATGTCCCCACGGACGACGTGCGCGTCGCGCGCACCGAATCGCGCGACGGGCTCTGGCAGGCGCAGACGCCGCAAATGTTCCGGCTCGGCATGCTGCGCGAAGCGATCGAGCGTGCGCGTCACGACGGCCACGACCTGACGGACGAAGCGAGCGCGATCGAATGGCTCGGTCATTCGCCGAAACTGGTTCAGGGCAGTCTGCGCAACTTCAAGGTGACGTATCCGGAGGATTTCGCGCTCGCGGGCGCGATGCTTTCGGCCGGCGCCTGACTCACACTCAACAAAGGTTTGGATCGATGGATTTCAGAATCGGACAAGGGTACGACGTCCACCAGCTCGTCGAAGGCCGCCCGCTCATCATCGGCGGCGTGACGATTCCCTACGAGCGCGGTCTGCTCGGCCACTCGGACGCCGACGTGCTGCTGCACGCGATCACCGATGCGCTGTTCGGCGCGGCGTCGCTCGGCGACATCGGCAGGCATTTCCCGGACACGGCGACCGAATTCGCCGGCGCGGACAGCCGCGTGCTGCTGCGCGAGGCGTTCCGGCGCGTGTCGGAGGCGGGTTTCGCGATCGCGAACGTCGACAGCACGATCATCGCGCAGGCGCCGAAACTCAGCTCCCATATCGATGCCATGCGCGAAAACATCGCCGCCGATCTCGATCTTTCAATGGATCGCGTGAACGTCAAGGCCAAGACGAACGAGAAGCTCGGCTATCTCGGGCGCAAGGAAGGCATCGAAGCGCAGGCCGCGGTGCTTTTGCGCCGGACGTCAATCGACGGCTAAAGCGCGGCGGGAAGCGCTATTTCCCTTCGGCTTCGATCGTCAGCGCGACGGCGTTGATCACCGCGGCGATGCGGCCGACGTCGCGCAGTTGCGTCGTCGACATGCCTTCGGCCACGAGATTCTCGTAGTGCGATTTCACGCAGAAATGGCACTTGCCGACGATCGACGCCGCGAGCGCGTACATCTCGAAGCGCCGCTTGTCGACGCCGCCGTGCGACGCATACGCGTTCATGCGCAAATTCGCGGGCTGCGTCTTGAGATCGGCGTTGTCGGCCATTTCCAGGTACGGATACCAGACGTTGTTCATGCCCATCAGCGCGGCCGCGGTGAGCACGGCGTTCGTCTCTTCGGGCGACAGCGCGCCCGAGTTGCGAATGATGGCGACGAGCTTCGTCGCTTTCGCGGCAAACGCGGCGGCGAGCGCGACGCCAGCCGCATCGCTGCCTTCGAGCGATGAACGCGCGATCGTGCCGTCGACGTTAAGGCGAATGTCCTTCGCGTAGTCGGGCACCAGTTCCTTGATCGCAGACAGAAATTCCATTGTTTTCTCCTGTTCGATGGCATTAAAAAGCCCGCCGATCGGCCGAATACACTCGGCTCGATGGCGGGCTTTGCGGCATCCGGAAACGCTTACAGCGTCGCGCCGCCGACGGCACGGTTGCACGGGCAGAGTTCGTCCGTTTGCAAGCCGTCGAGGATGCGCAAGATTTCTTCCGGGCTGCGGCCGACGTTCAGGTTATTGACCGAGACGTGCTGAATGACGTTGTCCGGATCGACGATGAACGTCGCGCGCAACGCCACGCCTGCTTCCTTGTCGCGCACGCCGAGTTGATCGATCAGTTCGCCTTTCACGTCGCCGAACGAGTAATGGTTCAGCTTGTTCAGGTCTTTGTGCTCGCGGCGCCATGCCAGCTTGACGAACTCGTTGTCTACGCTGCCGCCGAGCAGAACCGCGTCGCGGTCCTCGAAATCGGCCGCCAGCTTCGCGAATTCGACGATCTCCGTCGGGCAGACAAACGTGAAATCTTTCGGATAGAAATAGATGATCTTCCACTTGCCGGGGAAAGACTGCTCGGTGATTTCCTCGAACGCCGACTGGCCGTTCTCTTCGTGATGGTTGAAACCCGGCTTCGCAGCGGTGACAGTGAATGCTTCGACTTTATCGCCAACGGTCTTCATGCGGAAAACTCCTGTGAAATCGTTGAAAGGACAAACTCCAGCCAAACTACCGTATCGCCGTAACGCTCGCGTGACACGTTCATGCCAGGCCGCGCCGAGCGTTGAACCGCTTCATCTTAACCAGAATTAAAAGAGTGCTTCGGCCGTTTCCGGCTTCCGAAACGGGCGCGCTCTAGCCTTCGAAGCGCACGCCGCCTTTCATCGGCGGGAAGTCGATGGTGACTTCGAAGCCGGGCAAAGGCGTGCGGTTGCGCAGACGCAGCGTGCCGCGCTGTCGCGTGACGAGGCGCTGCACGATCGCCATGCCGAGACCGGTGCCGTTCGCCTGCGTGCGCGCCGTATCGACGCGATAGAACGGACGCGTGATGAGCGCGACCTGATCGTCGGGGATGCCGCGGCCCTCGTCCATCACGGAGAGCTCGACCCTGCCGTGCGCGACGCGCGTCTGCAGCGTGATGCGGGCGATGTCGTCGTGTTCGCTGCGGCCGTACTTGCGCGCGTTTTCCAGCAGGTTGCCGACCACGCGGCGCGCATCCGTCGGATCGCCTTCGATGACCGCGCCCTGCGCGAGATCCGTCCGCATGACGACGCCGTCGTCGGCCTGGAAGCGGGCGGCGAGTTCGCTCGCGATCATCGACAGGTCGACGGCCTCGGGCATGCGCTGCATCGGCCGCGCATAGTCGAGAAAGCGCCCGATGATCATGTCCATCTGCTCGATGTCGTCGATCATCGCGAGCTTGGTCGCTTCGTCCGACGGGCTCATCTCCGTCTCCAGCCGCAGGCGCGCAAGCGGCGTGCGCAGATCGTGCGAGATGCCCGCGAGCATCAGCGCACGGTCGGCCTCGAGCTGCTCGAGATCCTGCACCATCTGGTTGAAGCTTCGATTGGTTTCGGCAGCAACGCCCATGCCGCGTTCGGGCAAGGGTTCGGGCGATTGCCCCGAACCGACCTTGCGCGCGGCGAGCGCGAGACGCGCGAATGGCCGATTCACGAGACTTGTGATGAACGCCGCGCCGAACAGCGACAGCGCGAGCGCGAACACGCCCCAACCGGCCCATTGCAGGCCGGTCACGGTGTCGAGCTGATCGCGATCGAGGGCGACCCAATAATCGTCGTCGTCGATCTTGAAGCTGATCCATACGCCCGGAATGTCGTTCACCGACTGCGCGATGATCGTCTCGTTGCCGAGCCGCCCGCGCACGTCGCGTTCGATCAGCCGGTTGAGCGATTCATCGGGCTGGAGTTTGTATTTGTCGGTGGTCTCGCGCGGATACACGCGCACGCCTTCGTTGCTCTCCAGATCCTGAAGCAGCGCGCGGCGCAGATCGGGGTCGGAATAGAGCAGGGCGGTGCGCGTGAGCTTGACCACGGCGACGAGCTGAAGCGCCACGCGCTGCGCACGCGGCTCGCGCTCGATGACGCGAAAGCTCTGGAACCACGCCGTGAGACTGACTGCGATGAGCAGCGCGATCAGCGCGAAGGTTCGCCAGAACAGGCCGCCGAACGCGAGCGCCAGTAGCCGCCTGTCGATTCGCATGAGTCTGTCGGGTTCGGCTCGGTGAAGGGGAGAGAGCGTGACGAAACTCGCTTAGGATCGATCAGGCTGCGCCGTCGGGAATGAACACGTAGCCGAGGCCCCACACGGTCTGGATGAAACGCGGACTGCTGGGATCGGGCTCGATCAGCTTGCGCAGACGCGATATCTGCACGTCGAGGCTGCGGTCGAACACTTCGTACTCACGGCCGCGTGCGAGCTCCATCAGCTTTTCGCGCGAAAGCGGCTGGCGCGGATGGCGCGCGAACACTTTGAGTACCGAAAATTCGCCGGTGGTCAGCGGGATTTCCTGGCCGTTCTTCGTGAGCGTGCGCGTCGCGAGATTCAGTGCGAATTCGCCGAACTCGAACACTTCGGTGGTTTCGGACGGCGCGCCCGGCAATTCGGACGGCGTCTGACGCCGCAGCACCGCATGAATGCGCGCGACGAGTTCGCGCGGATTGAAAGGCTTCGGCAGATAGTCGTCCGCGCCCATTTCGAGGCCGACGATGCGATCGACATCTTCGCCCTTCGCGGTGAGCATGATGATCGGCGTGCGATCGTTGCTGCCGCGCAGACGCCGGCAGATGGAAAGACCGTCTTCGCCGGGAAGCATCAGATCGAGGACGAGCAGATCGAAACGCTCGCGCACCCACAACTTGTTCATCGACGGGGCGTTTTCCGCAACGTACACGTTGAAGCCCTGTTCACCGAGGTATCGGCGCAACAGATCGCGCAGGCGCGGATCGTCGTCGACGACGAGAATTTTTGAAGGGTTCTTGGTTTCCATGGCGGCATCTTAGCGCGTTTGTTCAAACGCCGAGTTTGTAACAAAAGCGAGTGTAACAGTTCGTTACAAAATTTACGGGGCCTGTGGCACGGCCTAGGGGTTTGCTGCGTACACTGCTTTACCTAAGCCCGCCATTCGGTAGATACTCCATTAGACCAGTGCGTCGCGCGGCACGACCAAGCCGCTTCGAGACGTGCGCGAAAAGACTGAGGCTGTCCGGTTGTCGAGCAACGAAGGGAACAACATGAAGGGAGCGCGGCAGCGCGGACCCGTGCGCAACGAGCGCATTCTCAGAAAGACACTTCTTGCCAGTGCGCTCTACGCAGTACTGAGCACGCCTCACGCCTATGCACAACCGACAGGCTTCGATCGCGGCATCGCGAGTTCCCCGAATCGTTTCGATGGCAGAATGATTCGCGCGCAGCAGCGCGTGGGCAAAGGTTCGGGGTCGTCGAGCCACGATCCGAAGACCGCGGCCATGCAACCCATTCAGCAAGTGGATCAAGCGCCGCCCGCGCGCCCGCCGCGCCACACCGTGATGACCGCCGACGAGCGCCGTCTCTTGCGGCAGCATATCGAAGAAGCGGTGCGCGATCTCTACAAGCGGTAAGCGGCGCGTGCCCGCGATGGACCGACGTGAATTTCTCTCGATTGCCGGTGCGTTCGCGGGAGGTCTCGGCAGCATCGGCGATGCGTGCGCCATCGCACATTCCGACACTTCCTCTGCTTCGATTCGCTCCCTCGTGATCGTCGACCTCGACGGCGGCAACGATGCGCTCAACACAGTCATCCCGATCGCCGATGCGCGCTATCGCGTGTTGCGGCCGAAACTCGCGATATCGAAAGACCGCGCATTGATGCTCGATGAACGCACCGCCTTGCATCCGTCGCTGTTGCCGTTGATGAGCGCGTGGCGCGCCAACGAAATGGCGATCGTGCAGGGCGTCGGCTATGACGCTCCCAATCGCTCGCATTTCCGCTCGCGACAGATCTGGGACACGGCATCGCATGCCGATGAATATCGCGCCGGCGGCTGGCTCGATCGCGTGAACCTGAAGGTGACGCACATCACCTTGCACGGCTTCGACACGCACGAGCGTCAGTCGCACCGGCATGCGGCGCTGCTGGCCACGCTGGCAGAGCGGCTCGCGTCGCTGCGGGCGTCGCTGATCGCGTCCGGCGCATGGAGCCGCACGCTCGTGATGACGCGCTCGGAGTTCGGACGCGCCGCGCGCGAGAACGCCGCGGGCGGCACCGACCACGGCGCGGCCGCGGCGCATTTCATGATGGGCGGAGGCGTGCGCGGCGGACTCTTCGGCATGCCACCGCGACTCGATCGACTCGATGCGGACGGCGGCTTGTCCGTCGGCGTCGACTTCAGAACGCTCTATGCCACGGTGCTCGACGCATGCGGGCAGATCGATTCGTCATCGATTCTCGGCGCGCGCTTCGCGCCATTGCCGATCCTTCGCGTCTAACGCGTCTTCCATGTGATCCACAGCTTGCGGATCGGCGTGAGTGCGATGCGTTGATGCAGCACCCGAAAGTTCTCCCGTTCGATCTCGTCGAAAAGCGCGAAGGACAGCGCTGCCTGCGCGCGCAGCACGCGTTGCGTCGCGCGCTCCGAAGCGGGAATCGCGGCCAGCGCGTCGTCTAGCGCCTGGCGGGCGCGGCTGGTCTGAAAGCGCATGAGGTCCGTGAACGTATCGCCGTACTTGCGATTGATGATGTCCGCGGCCGTCACGTTGAATCGCTGCAACTCGTCGATGGGAATATAGATGCGGCCATTGCGCGCATCGCCGCCGATGTCCTGAACGCGCTCGGCCAGCAGCAACGCGGATCCGAGCGGCGCGGCCCACGACGCGGCCTGCTGCGGATTGCGCGCGCTCGCGCGTGCAACGGCCGTCGCGAATGCGCCGCCCGTCTGATCGAGGTAACGCCGCAAGCCGGGCCAGTCGAGGTAGCGCGCCTGATCGAGATCCATGCCGAAGCCGTCGACGATCGCGGCAAGCGATGCGCGTCCGGCATCGTCGAGAACCGGATGCGCGGCATCGCCCGCGTGCGCCTGCAACGCTTTCGTGACCGGATGCGTGGGCTCGCCGCCATCGAGCCGCCCGAGTTCGCTTCGCCACCATGCGTGCTTGGTGCGGCCGATGGTCGGATCGCTCGTCTCCTTCACGGTCTCTTCGAGCTCGCGATAAAGCGCATAGAGCGCGGTCAGAAGCGGCTGGCTCGCAGCCGGCGCGCGGCGCAGCGCGTAGTACGTGCCCGAACCTTCAGGCGCGGCTTTTTGCTGGCAGTAATCGTCGAAATTCACGAACGGAGCTTGTGGGAGTTCGAGGGGAGGCGGGGTCGGTTCTGGTCGTGCGGTTGGCCGCGCGGCGTTCATTTTATCCGGCGAGGCGCGGCTTCGCTGCGCAGCGGCGGCAGCATCAGCCGGCCGCAAAAACAAAAAACCCCTTTGCCGATGAAAGGGGTTTTCGTGTGGTGCGAGGAGCGGGACTCGAACCCGCACACCCTTGCGGGCGTCAGGACCTAAACCTGGTGCGTCTACCAATTTCGCCATCCTCGCAGCACGGCAGGCGCTCTGGGCACTTGCGGATGATGACCCGCGCCCGGCGATGCCGCCGTGTCCGGCACCGGTCCACTGTGCCAAGCCCGAGATTCTAACGCATTCATCTGGCGATGTCTGCGAAAATGCGTCGACGGTCCTGAGCTTAAGCGAGGCGCGAGAATCGTCGGCATGGCCGTCGATTCCGGCCATACGCGCCCGAAGATTGCGGCTCGCAGATCGGCTGCCTACAATCTCGTCACACTTCCGCTTCGGCATCGACATTCCCGCTCATGAACCGCAACGCGCGCAATCGCTTCGTCGCATGGCTCGGCATCGCCGCCATGTGGCTTGCCATCGTCGCGCCGGTCATCAGTCAGACGCTGGCCGCGCGCCAGGCCGCCAATCCGCAAGCGGTGCTTTGCACGGTCGATGCGACTGCAACGGACTCGCACGCCGGCCATCACGACGCCGCGAGTCATGTCGACGCCTGCTCCTACTGCGGACTGCTCGCGCAGAATCTGCCGATCGTCACGGGCGTCGTGCATGACGTCGCGCTGATCGAACGCGTCACGCGCGTGCCTGCCGTCGCGAACGTCGAAGACGTCACCTCGAAATCCTTCAACGCCGCGAGCCCGCGCGCGCCGCCCGTCCTTTCCTGAAGCCTTCCTTCGTCTGACCGCATCGATGTTCGTCGCGCACATGAGCGCGATGAACGTACGACCGCTCGTCGGGAATATCGTCACGGCACTGACGGTACCTCCGATGCGCGCTCATCGCAAAAATACTCAACGAGATTCGCCATGCTTGCACCCGACCTGAACGCGGCGCCAGCGACGCCGAGCGCGGAAGTCATCGCGCATCGCCGCACGCTGTGGCGCTGGCATTTCTATGCGGCACTCTTCGTGATGCCGCTCCTCATCGTGCTCGCGATCACCGGCACGATCTACTGTTTTCAGCCGCAGATCGAGCCGCTGCTGTATCGCGACCGGATGATCGTCGCGGACACGCACGCCCCGCAACTGTCCCGCGATATCCTGCTCGCCAAGGCTGCCGCGAGCGAACCGCGCGGCGCCGTACCGACGCTCGCGCAAATCGAAACCGATCGCACGCGCAGCGCCGAATTCGTCTTTCGCCTGCCATCGGGCGAAAGCGAAAGCGTCTACGTGAACCCGTACGACGGCACCGTGCTCGGCACGCTTTCCGTCGAACATCGATTGATGAAGCAAGTGCGCAACCTGCATCGCGGCCTGATGCTCGGCAAGACCGGCGAGCTGCTGATGGAACTCGCCGGATGCTGGACGCTCGTGATGATCGGCACGGGTATCGCGCTGTGGTGGCCCAGCCGGTCGAACGCGAGACAGGGCGGCGTGTGGCTGCCCCGGCTATCGCTCAAAGGGCGCGCGTGGTGGCGCGATCTGCATGCGGTCGGCGGCGTGTGGCTCGCGGTCGGCGCGCTCTTTTTCGTTCTCTCGGGATTGCCGTGGTCGGGATCGTGGGGCAAGCAATTCAAGGCGCTTGCGACGACCGCATCGCTCGGATATCCGAAGGGCGCGTGGGGCGAGGCGCATGTGCATTCGACGGCCCCAGCGACCTCGAACAACGAACACGCGATGCACGGCATGCAGATGAAGATGGACGATCTGCCGCTGCATCAGACGCCGTGGGCCGTCGGCGCGACAACGGTGCCGGAAGGCGCGAATGCGTCGGCTTCGGCTGCGCGCGTGTCGATCGACGACGTGGTCGCGCTCGCCGCGAAAAACGGTGTCGCGGATGACTACGGCATCGCGCTTCCGTCCAAGCCGACGGGCGTCTACACGGTCTCGTATTTCCCCGCCGATCCGCGCGCCGAACGCACGCTGCACATCGATCAATACAGCGGCCGCGTGCTGTCCGACATCGATTACGCAAGCTACGGCGGCGTGGCGAAAGTGATCTCGTACGGCACGTCGCTGCATATGGGGCGCTACTTCGGGCTTCTGAACCAGATCGTCTGCTCGGCGATATCGCTCGGGCTCGCGGCGTTGTCCGTGACGGGCTTCATCATGTGGATGAAACGCCGGCCCGCGCGCGAACTCGGCGCGCCGGCGCGGCCCACGAAGCGCCCGCCGATGCGCGCCTGGCGCGGCAGCCTGACGTTGCTCGGCGTGATTTTCCCTTTGATGGGCGCGACCATGCTCGCCGTCTGGTGCTTCGACCGGCTTGCGTTCGGGGCCAAGCGCGCGGCTGCCTGACGAACCCGCGCGCCTCGTTCGGACTTATTTGGAACCGAATCTGAGGCGCGTGAGCTGCTCGGCTTCGTTGGCGAGCAGCCGCGCCGCATCGCGGATCGCCGTTTCGAGCGTGATCGGGCCGGGCGCCGGCGAGAAGCAGCCGCTGAAAAATTCGGAGAGCCGCGGCAGCGCGGCCGAATCGACGGCGCCCGACAGCAACGACGCCGGCACGCCGTGATCGCGCGCATGCTTGCAGGCGATGAACGGCGCCTTGCCATGCAGCGTCTGCACGTCTGAACGGCCTTCGCCCGTGATGAGCCAGTTCGCGCCTTCGAGCGCGGCGTCGAGCCCGATTTCGCGCGCCACCACCTCCGCGCCGGTCTCGAAACGCGCGCCGAGCATATGCAGCGCGAACCCGAGCCCGCCCGCCGCGCCCGCGCCGGGTTCGCTGCGTTTCGCGACGCCCATCGCGGGTTCGAGCAGATCGGCGAAATGGGCGAGGGCGGCGTCGATGGTGGGCACTTGCTCCGGCGTCACGCCTTTCTGCGGCCCGAAGACCGCCGTCGCGCCGTGATCGCCGGTGAGCGGATTGTCGACATCGGACATGCCGACGAACTCCGCGTCCTTCACGCGCGGATCGAGCCCGGAAGCGTCGATGCGCGCGACTCGCCCGAGCGCCGATGGCACCGGATGGAGCTCCTTGCCGTCTGCGTCGAAGAGTTTCAGCCCGAGGCCGACGAGCAGGCCCGCGCCGCCGTCGTTGGTGCTGCTGCCGCCGAGCGCCACATAGAATCTGCGCGCGCCGGAATCCAGCAGCGCGCGGATCGCCTCGCCCATGCCGAGCGTGCTGCGCTCGGTGACGGGCACGGCCATGCCGTCCGCATCCGTGATGCCCACGACTTCCGCCGTCTCGATAATCGCGCTGCCGTCGTCGAGCAGGCCCGTGGCGGCGTCGCGGCGTGCGGCGGCCGCGCCCCGCACGTTGAGCATGCGCCGCTCGCCGCCTGCCGAGAGCATCGCGTCGAGCGTACCTTCGCCGCCGTCGGCCATCGGACGGATACGGATATCGGCGTCCGGCCGCGCGCGCCTGATGCCTTCCGCGATGGCGTTCGCGACGCCTTCCGCGGAGAGCGAGCCCTTGAACGAATCGGGAGCGATGACAACTACGGGAGCAGCGGACGTGGCGTTAGGCATGGTGTCTCGAATGTTCTGATGTGGAAGCAAGGATTGAAAAGCCGCGGCGAGGCTCCATCTATGCGAATGTCGCATGCGCTTCATGCCTTGCGGCAATGGATTGCGCGCCGGAGCGCTTCGCCGCTCGAATCATGCGCCGGCAAGCTTATCAGCGCGGCGCGCGACGCAAAATAGCGGCGTGCCGATAGCGGGAATTCTGCGCGGGAGAGCCGGTCAGCAAAACGCGGATTTACGCCGAAATGAGCGTCGAAAACTGGCACTTTTCGAGTCAAATCGGACCGAAACGCAGTGTTTGCAGGATCGTCGGGCGGACCGCGCGGAATAGTTTGCTAAAATGCTTGGCTCTGTTGACTGACACCGTGTCGGGCGACGTTCCGGCACTCCCGCGAGACGCTTATTCTGGGCGTCTTCCGGCGCCAGGCGTCGATTTCGGCCGGCTCAGGCAGAGGCCGCATCCGGACCCGCGCCTTTAGAACCGCGGAAGAACCGAACACCGAATTTACGATTTACTCTAGGACGATTTCAGCCATGGCTAACGTAGTTGAGAACCTCGGCAAGCTCGAACGCCGCGTGACGATTTCCCTGCCGAAGGACACGGTGCAGAAGGAAGTGGATTCGCGCATCCGCCAGTTGGCCAAGAATGTGCGCATGCCGGGTTTCCGCCCGGGCAAGGTGCCGCTCAAGATGGTGACGCAACAGTATGGCGGCCAGGTCGAAGCCGAAGTGCTGAGCGACAAGGTCGGCAAGGAATTCTTCGATGTCACGCGCGCCGAGAACCTGCGTGTCGCGGGCCAGCCGAGCTTCGCGCCGAAGTCGGAAGCCGCAACGGACGCCTACGCCTTCGACGCGACCTTCGAGGTCTATCCCGAAGTGCGCCTCGGCGACGTGGCGACCGCTGAAATCGAACGCACGGTCACGACCATCTCCGAAGCCGAAGTCGATCGCACGCTGGACATCCTGCGCAAGCAGCGCGTGCATTTCCACGCCCGCGGCGAAGCCGGCGAGCACGGCGACGGCGGCGCGAACACGGCAGCCAAGGAAGGCGACCGCGTAACGCTCGATTTCGTCGGCAAGATCGACGATGTCGCGTTCGAAGGCGGTAGCGCACAGGACTTCGCATTCGTGCTGGGCGAAGGCCGCATGCTGCCCGAGTTCGAGCAAGCCGCGACGGGCCTGAAGGTCGGCGAAGAGCGCACGTTCGACCTCAAGTTCCCGGATGACTACCACGGCAAGGACGTGGCGGGCAAGACGGCGCAATTCACGATCACCGTGAAGAAGATCGAATGGCCGCATCTGCCGGAAATCAACGCCGATTTCGCGAAGTCGCTCGGCATCGAAGACGGCGACCTCACGAAGATGCGCGCCGAGATCAAGGACAATCTGGAGCGTGAAGCGAAGCGCCGCACGCAGCAGATCGTGAAGAATCAGGTCATGGACGCGCTCCTGAAGATCTCCGAACTCGACGTGCCGAAGGCGCTGATCGAACAGGATCAGCAGCGCCTCGTCGAAATGGCTCGCCAGGACCTGCAACAACGCGGCGTGCCGAATGCAGCCGACGCGCCGATCCCGGCCGAAATGTTCGCCGAGCAGGCCGAGCGTCGCGTGAAGCTGGGCCTCGTGCTGGCCGAACTCGTGAAGGCCAACGAACTGCAGGCGAAGCCCGAGCAGATCCGCGCTGAAGTGGACGAATTCGCCAAGAGCTACGAAGACCCGAAGGAAGTCGTCCGCTGGTATTATTCGAACCAGCAGCGCCTCGCCGAGATGGAAGCGTACGTCGTCGAAAGCAACGTCGTCGATTTCGTCCTGGGCAAGGCCAAGGTGACCGACAAGGAAGTCAGCTTCGAGGAACTGGCCAGCGCAACGGCGCAAGCCTGACGCGTTAGGCAAGGGGCGTGCGGAGTCGTCGGACTGACGGCTCGCACGCCTTTTTTGCATTAAAGTTGGGCGTTTGCATGCCGTTCTAGTGGATGTTCCTTTGTCGTTCAGTACCCTTATTCCGAACAAGGAAATTGCATGACCTTTCGCGCTGAATTGCTCGACACGTTGGCGTCCCACGCACCGCGGGATTTCGAAGCCCAGGCGCTCGGCCTCGTTCCGATGGTCGTGGAAACGAGCGGCCGCGGCGAGCGTGCCTATGACATTTACTCGCGTCTCCTCAAGGAGCGTGTGGTGTTTCTCGTCGGTGAAGTGAACGACCAGTCGGCGAATCTCGTCGTCGCACAGTTGTTGTTCCTCGAAAGCGAGAACCCGGACAAGGACATCAGCCTGTACATCAACAGTCCTGGCGGCTCGGTCTCGGCCGGCATGGCGATTTACGACACCATGCAGTTCGTGAAGCCGGACGTTTCGACGCTGTGCATGGGCCTCGCCGCAAGCATGGGCGCATTCCTGCTGGCGGCCGGCGCGAAAGGCAAGCGCGTCGCGCTTCCGAACGCGCGCGTGATGATCCACCAGCCGCTCGGCGGCGCACGCGGCCAGGCGTCGGACATCGAGATCCAGGCACGGGAAATCCTGTATCTGAAGGAACGTTTGAATCAGTTGCTGTCGCATCACACGGGTCAGCCGGTCGAGCGCATCGCGCGCGACACGGATCGCGACAACTTCATGTCGGGCGACGATGCGCAGGCTTACGGCCTCGTCGACCAGGTGCTTCACAAGCGTCCCTGAGGCGTCCGGAGCGGCGCCGCGCCGGCGCTCGGAGACGAAGCCGGCGAAGCGTGCGAAGTCGCGCATTGGGCGCCACGCCAAAACGCGCTCCGGCGGTCCTCGCGGGTGCGAATCTGCGTCGCGGAATCGAAGCGCGTATCATGTAACAAGAGTGTCCGGAGGCTTACACATTTATGGCGGACAAAAAAGGTTCCAGTAGCGAAAAGCTGCTGTATTGCTCGTTCTGCGGCAAGAGCCAGCATGAGGTGAAGAAGCTCATCGCTGGGCCGTCGGTGTTCATCTGCGATGAATGCATCGACCTGTGCAACGAGATCATTCGCGACGAGGCAGCCGGTGCGGCGGAGGAGGCCGGGCTGACCAAGTCCGACCTGCCGAGCCCGCAGGAAATCAGCGATATCCTCAATCAGTACGTGATCGGCCAGGAACGCGCGAAGAAAATTCTCGCGGTGGCCGTGTACAACCATTACAAGCGGCTCAAGCATCTCGACAAGAAGGACGACATCGAGCTGTCGAAGAGCAACATTCTCTTGATCGGGCCGACCGGCTCGGGCAAGACGCTGCTCGCGCAGACATTGGCGCGCATGCTGAATGTGCCGTTCGTGATCGCCGATGCAACGACGCTGACCGAAGCCGGCTATGTCGGCGAGGACGTCGAGAACATCATTCAGAAGCTGCTGCAGAATTGCAATTACGAAGTCGACAAGGCGCAGCGCGGAATCGTGTACATCGACGAGATCGACAAGATCAGCCGCAAGTCGGACAACCCGTCCATTACGCGCGACGTGTCGGGCGAGGGCGTGCAGCAGGCGTTGCTGAAGCTGATCGAAGGCACGATGGCGTCGGTGCCGCCGCAAGGGGGACGCAAGCACCCGAATCAGGATTTCATCCAGGTCGATACGACCAACATCCTGTTCGTCTGCGGCGGCGCGTTCGACGGATTGGAAAAGGTCATCACGGATCGCACCGAGAAGACCGGCATCGGTTTCGGCGCGAGCGTGAAGAGCAAGCAGGATCGCGACGCGGGCGAAGTGCTGCGCGAGGTCGAGCCGGAAGACCTGATCAAGTTCGGCCTGATTCCGGAGCTGATCGGCCGTCTGCCCGTCGTGGCGACGCTCGGCAAGCTCGATGAAGCCGCGCTGGTGAAGATCCTGATCGAGCCGAAGAACGCGCTCGTGAAGCAGTATCACAAGCTCTTCGCAATGGAGCGCGTCGAACTGGAAATCCGTCCGGCGGCGCTTCAGGCCATCGCGCAGAAGGCCATTCGCCGCAAGACCGGCGCGCGCGGGCTGCGTTCGATTCTGGAACAGGCGTTGCTCGACGTAATGTACGAACTGCCGACCATGAAGGGCGTTTCGAAGGTGATCGTCGACGACAACACGATCGACGGAGACGGCAAGCCGCTGCTCATCTACGAAGACGCACCGAAAGTAGCAGGATCGAACTGAAGCAGGCTGTGTGTCGGCGAAAGGCCGTTCATGGCGACGTGAACGGCCTTTTATTTTTGTCGGTTTATCTTGTGGACGTTACTGACGCGATCTTTGACTAACGACTTTTCCCTTCCGATAAAGGCTTGCAATAGCTCTGACCGGCCTTATTTACGACTGAACTGATTCCACTAATGGGGAAATGAAATGTCAGGAACCCAACTCCTCCCGCAGGAACGCATTACGCTGCCGCTGCTCCCGCTGCGCGACGTAGTCGTTTTCCCGCATATGGTGATTCCGCTCTTCGTCGGGCGGCCCAAGTCGATCAAGGCACTCGAAGCCGCGATGGAAGGCGGCAAGCACATCATGCTCGTCGCCCAGAAAACGGCGGCGAAGGACGAGCCGACCGAAAAGGACATGTACGAAGTAGGGTGTGTCGCCAACATCCTGCAAATGCTGAAACTGCCCGACGGCACGGTGAAAGTGCTCGTCGAAGGCCTGCAGCGCGCGAAAACGCTGTCGATCGAAGAGCAGGAAACGCAATTTTCCTGCGATGTGATGCCGCTCGAGCCGGATCACGCCGACAGCGCCGAAACCGAAGCGCTGCGCCGCGCGATCGTGTCGCAGTTCGATCAGTACGTGAAGCTCAACAAGAAGATTCCGCCGGAGATCCTGACGTCGCTGTCGGGCATCGACGAGGCGGGTCGTCTTGCCGACACTATCGCCGCGCATCTGCCGCTCAAGCTGGATCAAAAGCAGCACATCCTCGAGATGTTCCCTGTGATCGAGCGTCTGGAGCATCTGCTCGCCCAGCTCGAAGCCGAAATCGACATTCTTCAGGTCGAGAAGCGCATCCGTGGCCGCGTGAAGCGCCAGATGGAAAAGAGCCAGCGCGAGTACTACCTGAACGAGCAGGTCAAGGCGATCCAGAAGGAATTGGGCGAAGGTGAAGAGGGCGCGGATCTCGAAGAGCTCGAGAAGCGCATCGCCGCCGCGCGCATGCCGAAGGAAGCCAAGAAGAAGGCCGACGCCGAGCTGAAAAAGCTCAAGCTGATGTCGCCGATGTCCGCGGAAGCGACTGTCGTGCGCAACTACATCGACACGCTGATCGGCTTGCCATGGCGCAAGAAGAGCAAGGTCAACAACGACCTTTCGAATGCCGAGCGCGTGCTCGACGAAGACCATTTCGGTCTCGAAAAGGTCAAGGAACGCATTCTCGAGTACCTCGCGGTGCAACAACGCGTCGAGAAGGTGAAGGCACCGATTCTGTGCCTGGTCGGGCCTCCGGGCGTCGGCAAGACCTCGCTCGGGCAGTCCATCGCTCGCGCGACGAACCGCAAGTTCGTGCGTATGGCGCTCGGCGGCGTGCATGACGAATCCGAAATTCGCGGCCACCGTCGCACGTATATCGGTTCGATGCCCGGCAAGATTTTGCAGAGCCTCACGAAGGTCGGCGTGCGCAATCCGCTTTTCCTGCTCGACGAAGTCGACAAGATGGGCATGGATTTCCGCGGCGATCCGGCATCCGCGCTGCTCGAAGTGCTCGATCCGGAACAGAACCATACGTTCGCGGACCACTACATCGAAGTGGACTTCGACCTGTCCGACGTGATGTTCGTGGCGACGTCGAACTCGCTGAACATTCCGCCGCCGCTGCTCGACCGGATGGAAGTCATCCGCCTGTCGGGTTACACGGAAGACGAGAAGGTCAGCATCGCGACGCGTTACCTGTTGCCGAAGCAGAAGCGCAACAACGGCCTGAAGGACGGCGAGATCGACGTCACGGAACAAGCGATCCGCGACATCATTCGCTACTACACGCGTGAAGCGGGCGTGCGTTCGCTCGAGCGTGAAGTGTCGAAGATCTGCCGCAAGGTCGTGAAGATGCTGCTGCTCAAGAAGGCGGAAGGCGCCGTGAAGGTCGACGGCTCCAACCTCGACACCTTCCTCGGCGTGCGCAAGTACGACTTCGGTCTGGCCGCGAAGGAAAACCAGATCGGTCAGGTGACGGGTCTTGCGTGGACGGAAGTGGGCGGCGATCTGCTGACGATCGAAGCAGCGGTGATGCCCGGCAAGGGCGGCGTGATCCGTACGGGTTCGCTCGGCGACGTGATGAAGGAATCCGTCGAAGCGGCGCGCTCGGTCGTGCGTTCACGTTCGCGCCGGCTTGGCATCACGGATGAGTCGTTCGAGAAGAAGGACATCCACATCCACGTGCCGGAAGGCGCGACGCCGAAGGACGGTCCGTCCGCCGGTATCGCGATGACCACGGCGCTGGTCTCGGTGCTGACCGGCATTCCGGTTCGCGCGGATGTCGCGATGACGGGCGAAATCACGCTGCGCGGCGAAGTGCTGCCGATCGGCGGATTGAAGGAGAAGCTGCTGGCAGCGCATCGCGGCGGCATCAAGCTCGTGCTGATTCCTGAAGAAAACACGAAGGATCTGGCCGACATCCCCGACAACGTGAAGAACGCCATCGAGATCGTGCCGGTTCGCTGGATCGATCGGGTGCTGGAACTGGCGCTCGAACGTGCGCCGGAGTCGTTGCCCGAAGACGAAGCGAAGGCAACGCCCGTCGCAGCCGAACAGCAGAAGGACACGCCAGCAACGGGCGAAGTCGTAAAGCACTGAACGCTTGTCGCGGCACGGTTTTAACGCCGTGTCGCGTGAACGAGGCTAAAAACCCGCGGGCAACCCACCCGCGGGTTTTCTTTTTGCGCGCGGCTTTTCGAAGAGAACTTCTAAAACGCCCGAAGGCCGCGCCGAATAAGGCTCAACCCCGGTTGACACGTGTCTTTCGGCTAAGTTAAATGAGCGCCGCATCCAATCTTATCGAGATGCCATCCGCTTCGATGCCGGACCACATCGATTAAAACGTGCCAATACTGATTCGGGGATCACAATGAACAAGACGGAATTGATCGACCATATCGCGCAGCAAGCCGATATCTCCAAGGCCGCCGCCGGCCGCGCGCTCGATGCGGTCATCGGCGGCGTAAGCGCGACGCTGAAGAAGGGCGGCACCGTGACGCTCGTCGGCTTCGGCACGTTTGCCGTCGGCAAGCGCACCGCACGCACGGGGCGCAATCCGCGCACGGGCGATGAGATCAAGATCAAGGCCGCGAAAGTGCCGAAATTTCGCCCTGGCAAAGCGCTGAAGGATGCGCTAAACTAGCGGACTCGCTGGATACGGACCTTCGCAAAACGAAGTCTGAATCCAGCAGCAGCGCAAACCGAGTGAATTGCGGACCGGGTGCTTAGCTCAGTTGGTAGAGCGGCGCCCTTACAAGGCGTAGGTCGGGAGTTCGAGCCTCTCAGCACCCACCAGGTCACAGTTCATTGCGCGCTAACCGGAGCGGTAGTTCAGTCGGTTAGAATACCGGCCTGTCACGCCGGGGGTCGCGGGTTCGAGTCCCGTCCGCTCCGCCAGATTCGACAAGAAATCCCGTAAGCTTCGCGGCTTGCGGGATTTTTGTTTTGGCGCGTGCTCGTTAAGAATGCTAATCATTGCTTCGCATCATTGAATGCTTGCTGGACGCAAACTTTCAACTGAAACATCGCCCGTTACGAAAAGGGGACACGAGAATTTCACATCGGGCGGTGCAAATCCCGCCCGCCTTTCGCCTTTTCCTCGTCCACTGTTGTAATATCGAGCGTTTTGTTATAACCACGCAGCGCTACGCATGCTCGACTTCTTCCGTAATCACCAGCGCCTGATGATGGCTCTGCTGATCCTGATCATCGTGCCCGGTCTGGGCATGGTCGGGATTCAGGGCTTCAGCAACTATTTCGACGAAAGTTCCTACGTCGCCAGCGTGAATGGCCACAAGATCACGCGCGCCGAATTCGACAGCGCTTTCCGCCAGCAGGTGGACCGCGCCCGCTCGATGCTCGGTTCCCAATTCGACGCCAAGATGTTCGACACGCCCGAAGCGCGCGCCGCGATGGTCGATAGTCTCGTGCAGCAACGCGCGATGGCCGACGAAACGCAGCGTCTGCATCTGACCGCCTCCGACGACGCCGTGCGCCGGGCGCTGCTGAACGATCCGGTGATCTCGTCGCTTAAGAAGCCCGACGGCAGCATCGACCTCGATCGCTACAAGCAACTGCTCGCGATGCAGGGCATGACGCCCGCGCAGTACGACGAGCGCATGCGCTACACGATCGCGACCGGACAGATTCCGGGCAGCATTCAAGGCACGGCGTTCACGTCGAAGTCGCTCGCGCAAAGCCTGACCGAACTCGCGGAACAGAAGCGCTCGGTGCAGGGTCTGTCGCTGCGCGCGGCCGACTACACCGCGAAGGTCCAGCCGACCGACGCGCAACTCACCGCCTACTACGAAGCGCATCGCAACGATTTCGCGACGCCCGAAACCGCCACGATCCAGTATCTGCTGCTGTCGCCGTCGACGATCGCGGCCGCATCGAAGCCGAGCGACGCCGATCTCAAGAAGTACTACGACGACAACATCCAGCGCTATCGCACCGAAGCGCAAGTGCGCGCGAGCCACATTCTCGTGAACGCACCGAAGGACGCGAGCGCGGCCGACAAGGCGAAGGCCAAGCAGAAGGCCGAAGACCTGCTCGCGCAAGCCAAGGCGCATCCGGATCAGTTCGCGCAAATCGCGCAGAAGAACTCCGACGATCCCGGCTCTGCAGGCAAGGGCGGCGATCTCGGCTACTTCGCGCGCGGTCAGATCGCGGGCGGCAAGGCTTTCGACGACGCCGCATTCGGCCTGAAGAGGGGCGAAGTCAGCAATATCGTCGAGTCGGATTTTGGCTATCACATCATTCAGGCGACCGACGTGAAGCCTTCCGTCACGAAGCCGTTCGACGAAGTGAAGGACTCGATCGCGAAGGATTACGCGGCTCAACAGGGCACGAAGGGTTTCGCCGACGACGCGCAAGGCTTCACCGATCTCGTCTACGAGAAGGCCAAGTCGCTGCAGCCGGCCGCGGACAAGTACAAGCTGACTGTGCAGAGCGCAACGGTCGGTCCGAAGCCGAATCCGCAATTGCCGCAAGACAATCCGCTCAACAATCCGAAGTTCCTCGCGGCCGTGTTCGCGCCGGATGCCGTGAAGGACCGCAACAACACGCAGGCAATCGACGTCGGCAACAACACGCTGATCGCCGCGCGCGTCACCGACTACAAGGCCTCGACCGTTCCCGCGTTCGACGTCGTGAAGGACGACGTGCGCAAGAAGGTCGTCGCGGAAATGGCTGCGGCGATGGCGAAGAAGGAAGGCGAGGCGAAGCTCGCGGATCTGCAGAAGTCGAAGTCGACCGACGGCTTCACGTCGCCTATCACCGTCTCGCGCAATGACGCGCAAGGCTTGCCGCCCGTCGCGTTGAGCGCGATCTTCAAGGCGGATGGATCGAAGCTGCCGTCGTATGTCGGCGTCGATCTCGGTGCGGAAGGCTACGCGATTTATCGTGTGAACGGCATCGAGAAGGCCGCGCCGGTCGCCGCCGATCGTCTCGCCGGCGCACAGCAGCAAGTCGCGCAGGTCTACGCGCAGGCCGACATGGAGGCGTACCTCAACTCGCTGAAGGCTCGCTCGAAGGTCAAGCTGAGCCAGGCGCCGGCACCGTCGTCGAACTGATCGGCGCTGACATCATCGAAAAGCCCCGCTTCCGAAATGAACTGCACCCCAAAAGTTGGACACCCGTTCAACGATTTGGGGTGTTTTTTCATGAGCAAGTACAGCGCACGACTCAAGAGCAGAGTCGTTCAAGACTATTTATCAGGCGAGCGCGGTGGTTACGGAGAGGTGGGGCGTCAACATGGCGTGGGCCAGGGCACGGTGCGTAAATGGGTGGCGGCGTGGCGGGCGCATGGCGAGGCGGCGTTTAAGAAGAAGTACAGTTTCTACGACGGCCCATTCAAACTGAAGGTGCTGCAGTTCATGCACACCAAGGCCCTGTCGTGCCGAGAGACGGCCGCGATCTTCGATATCCGCAATCCGAGCGCGATTAATGTCTGGAAGCGCCGGTATGATTCGGGAGGTATGCAGGCCCTTGAGCCGCGCCCCCGAGGACGCTCCGTGAAGCAACCCAAGTCATCTGCGCCAGCGGTTTCGTCCAAATCCGACGAGGCCCGCACGAAGGAAGAGCTCCTGAAGGAGCTGAACTATCTGCGCATGGAGAATGCGTACCTAAAAAAACTCGATGCCTTGATCCGCTCGGAAAGCCCTACAGCGCAGCGCAAAAAGCGCAAGTAGTGGCCGGGTTGAGGCATGAGTTTGCGCTCGACGGCCTGCTGAAAGTGGCCGGCCTGGCGCGCAGCACGTTCTACTACCAATGCAAGGCTTCACGCAAGGCGGACAAACACGCGCAGCTCAAGGCGCGTATTCGTTCTGTGTTCGAGCAGCACAAAGGGCGTTATGGCTATCGACGCATTACTCACGCAGTCCGGCATTTGGGCACTGTTGTGAATCACAAGACCGTCCAGCGGTTGATGCACCTCATGAAACTGAAGTCGCTGGTGCGCCCGAAGAAGTTTCAAGCCTTCCGCGGGACGGTGGGACGGGTTGCGCCGAACGTGCTGCAAAGACAGTTCGATGCCGCGGGGCCGAACCAGAAGTGGGTCACCGATATCACTGAATTCCGGGTGGGCGAGCGAAAGCTTTATCTATCGCCGGTGCTGGATCTGTATAACGGCGAGATCATCGCCTACGAGACGGCCACTCGTCCGGCATTCGCGATGGTCGCCAACATGATCAAAAAGGCGTTCAGAAGGCTGGAAGTCGATGATCGCCCCTTGGTCCACTCGGATCAAGGCTGGCACTATCAGATGGGCGCTTACCAGGCGTTGCTCTCGCAACGAGCCCTGACGCAAAGCATGTCGCGCAAGGGCAACTGCCACGACAACGCCACCATGGAAAGCTTCTTCGGCACTTTGAAGTCGGAGTTCTTCTACCCCAACCGCTTCGAGAGCATCGAAGCCCTTCAGGCCGGAATCAGACGCTACATTCACTACTACAATCACCACCGCATCAAGCTGAAGCTGAAAGGGCTGAGTCCTGTGATGTACAGAACTCAGCCCTTAGCGGCCTAGCCCAAAACTGTCCAACTTTGCGGGGTCAGTTCAAAAGAAAGCGGGGCTTTTTTGCTTTGCTACGCCGCTACGAGACGGCAAGCACGATGCTTACAGGCAAGCCTGAATATCGCCGGTTGCCTGACTGCCGGCAGCGCCCGAGGCGCGGAAACCGACCCACGTACCGGAGCCCGAGCGCGCTGGCTGCACCACCGCGGCGGCGCCATTCGGCGGCTGCTGGCCGGGCACATAGACGTCGACGCCCTGATTGTTGGCGAGCGTGTTCTGCGACACGACCTGCTGCTGTGACTTTTCGGCCCACTTTTGCGCGATGCACTGCGCGACGACATTGGGCGCCTGCTTGCTCATGCCGACTTGTTGCACGTTGGCGGGCGGCTGTGCGGCACAAGCCGAGAGCGCGACGGCCAGGCCGAGGAGAGGGATAAGTTTCACGTGACCTCCTTGTAGAGTCGCTCACGAGACGAGCGGGTTATAAGAGTTACGCGAGAGTCTCAGATATCTGAATCGTGGCCGTGTTCCGCGTTGGTTCTGCAAGAGCTGTCGCGGCCGGCGTCGTCCTAATGCGACGCACTGGCGCCCAGCAAGGGTTTCAAGGTTGGCCAGACGTTTTCCAACAGCAAAGGCTGGGCCTGCACCGTCGGATGAATCTGGTCCGCCTGGAACATGGCGGGCTTGTCAGCGATGCCGGCAAGCAGGAACGGCACGAGGGGCACGTTCTTCTCCTTCGCGATGCGCTCATAGACGGCGTGGAACTTTTGCGTATAGTCCGGGCCGTAATTGGGCGGGACGTACATGCCGATGAGTAAAACCTTCGCATGCGCCGCCTGCGAGGCATCGACGATGCTGCGCAGATTCGTCTCCGTCGTCGCGAGCGGCACGCCGCGCAGCGCATCGTTCGCGCCGAGTTCGACGATCACGACCGCGGGCTTCAGGCGAGAAAGCACCGCGGTCAATCGTGCGCGCCCGCCGCTCGTGGTGTCCCCGCTGATGCTCGAATTGGCGACGCTATAATCGAAACGCTCCTTCGCAAGCTTGTCGCGCAAGAGGTTGACCCAGCCGGTGTCGCGCGGCAGGCCGTATTCGGCCGACAGGCTGTCGCCCAGCACGACGATCGCGGGCTTCGGTTGCGCTGCGGCTTGCGCATCGGCGGCATGCGCTGTCGCCGAACATGCCGCCATCAACAGGATCGCCGGCACGAGGCCGCGCAAGTTAATTTTCAGAGTGTCCATGCAAAACAATATCGAGCCGGTCATCGAAGTTCGGGGGTTAAGCAAGCGAGTGAAGGACGCAACGGGCGAGCTCACGATTCTCGATCAGATCGATCTGTCGATCGCGAAGGGCAGCAGCGTCGCGATCGTCGGTGCATCGGGCTCGGGCAAGTCGACATTGCTCGGCCTGCTCGCCGGATTGGACAGCGCGAGCGAGGGCTCGGTTCGTCTGCTCGGCAAGGAGCTGTCGAACCTGAACGAAGACGAACGGGCCGCGCTCAGAAGCGGCGCGGTCGGCTTCGTGTTTCAGTCGTTCCAGTTGATGCCGCATCTGACCGCGCTCGAAAACGTGATGCTGCCGCTCGAACTGCGCGCCGAGATGCCTCACGGCGAGATCGCGGCGCGCGCCCGCTCGCTTCTCGATCAGGTCGGTCTCGCGCAGCGCACGGGCCACTATCCGAAGCTGCTTTCCGGCGGCGAACAGCAGCGCGTCGCGCTCGCGCGTGCCTTCGTCACGCATCCGGCCGTGCTCTTCGCCGACGAACCCACGGGTAGCCTCGATGCCGCCACGGGCTACGCGATCATCGACCTGATGTTCGAGATGAACCGCCGCAACGGCGCGACGCTCGTGCTCGTCACGCACGACGCCGAACTCGCCGAGCGCTGCGACGCGACAGTGACGATCGAAGCGGGGCGGCTCGTCAACGGCATCGGCGTATAAAAAAACCCGCGACGCCGAAGCGCCGCGGGCCACCTTCTTCAACGCGCGCTTCAGCGCTTCAAAGCCTCGCGCGCACGCGCGATCAACGCAGATGTCGACGAATCGTGCTTGGCCGGATCGGCGCTCGCGGCGGTGATGTCGGCCTCGACGACCTTGCCGAGAATCTTGCCGAGCTCCACGCCCCACTGATCGAACGAGTTGATGTCCCACACCGTGCCCTGCACCAGCACCTTGTGCTCGTAGAGCGCGATGAGCGCGCCGAGCGACTGGGGCGTGAGCGCGTCGAGCATGATGGTCGTCGTCGGACGGTTGCCGGGGAAGCTCAGATGCGTCGCCAGTTCCTCCTTGCCCGGACCCGCGACCTTCTTCGCTTCTTCGAGCGTGCGGCCGAGCATGAGCGCCTCGCTCTGCGCGAAGCAGTTGGCGAGCAGCTTCGCGTGATGATCGACGAGCGGATGCTCCGGCGTCAGCACGGCGATGAAGTCGATCGGAATGATCGTCGGCCCTTGATGCAGCATCTGGAAGAACGCGTGCTGGCCGTTCGTGCCAGGCTCGCCCCAGATCACGGCGGCGGTCGGGTAATCGACCATCTTGCCGTCGAGACGCGCCGACTTGCCGTTGCTCTCCATTTCGAGCTGCTGGAGATACGAAGGCAGATAGTGCAGCGCCTGCGAATACGGCGCGACGAGATCGCTCTGCGAACCGAAGAAATTGCGATACCAGATGCCGATCATGCCCATCAGCACCGGCAGGTTCTTGTCGAGCGGCGCGGTGCGGAAGTGCTCGTCCATCGCGGCCGCGCCTTGCAGCAGCGCGTCGAAATTCTGCGGACCCACCGACAGCATGATCGACAGCCCCACCGCCGACCACAGCGAGTAGCGTCCGCCGACCCAGTCCCACATCTCGAAGACGTTTTCCTTCGCGATGCCGAACTTGACCACTTCAGCCGGATTCGCCGACACGCCGACGAAATGCTTCGCGAGCTGATCTTCGGGGCAGCCGGACTTCAGGAACCAGTCGCGCATCGAATGCGCGTTCGTCATCGTTTCGAGCGTCGTGAAGGTCTTTGAGACGACGATCGCGAGCGTTTCTTCGGCGTCGACTTGCTGAAGGACGTTCCAGAGATCCGCGCCGTCGACATTCGATACGAAATGCGTGTCCAGATCCTTCGACGCCAGATGATGCAGCGCGTGCACGACCATCTTCGGCCCGAGATCCGATCCGCCGATGCCGATATTCACAACATGGCGAATGCGCTTGCCGGTATAGCCCGTCCACGAGCCGTCGCGAACCTTGTCGGCGAAGGCGGCCATCTTGGCCTTTTCCTTCTGCACCTGTTCGTGGAAGGGCGCATCCGGCGACTGCGCGCGCAGCGCGGTATGCAGCACGGCGCGATGTTCGGTGATGTTGACGATATCGCCACGGAACATCGCGTCGCGGCGTTCGGTGACTTTCGCCTGCTGCGCGACTTCGACGAGCAGCTTGAGCGTTTCGTCCTTCACGCGGTTCTTCGAAAAGTCGATGGCGAGGCCGCCGCCCGCGAAAGTGAGGCGCTCGGCGCGCGTCGGCGCGGTGTCGTTCTGCGGCGCGAACCAGTCGCGCAGGCGCTCGCCGGAGATGGCATCGTAATGCGTCTGGAGCGCCGACCAGGCAGGAAGCGAGTTGAGCATCGAGTTTTGGGTCATGAGCGGTCCGTTAGTCTGAAGGTGACAGAGGAATACGTTCGTGCGATTGCGGCTCGCCTGCCTGTGCGTCGTGTCTGGTGAACGCGACTGAAGCAGATGTGAGCGGCCGCGGTTGCCCGAATCAAAAAAGAGTATAGCGACGATGCATGAACGGATGCTTGCAAAGCGTCACGGCGGCCTTGCAATGGGACGCGCGAAAACCGTCAGTTGCGCGCGTGCTCCGCGTAAAAGCGGCGGTTGATGAGACTTCGCACGACGGGCGCGAGTTCTCCGGCAGTCAATCCGGCCGGGCCGATGCCGCCGTCGCTGAGCGTCTGCGCGGCGAGGCCGTGCAGCCAGACGCCCGCGAGCGCCGCTTCGTATGCAGGGAGCTTCTGCGCGAGCAATGCTCCGATCAATCCGCCGAGCACGTCGCCGGTGCCGCCCGTGGCGAGTCCCGCGTTGCCGGTCGGATTGACGGCGACGCGGCCATCGGGCGACGCGATCACGGTGCCGGAGCCCTTGAGCACCGCAATGGCCGCATAGCGCGCGGCGAGCTGGCGCGCGGCCGCGATGCGATCGGCCTGAACGGCTTTCGCGTCGGTTTGCAACAGACGCGCGGCTTCCAGCGGATGCGGCGTGAGGATGCACGGATCGCCCTGCGCGCCGCGCGCCGCGACGGCGGAGGCGAGCGCGTCGTCTTTCGCGACGAGATTGAGCGCGTCGGCATCGAGCAATTTCGGGACATCGAGCTTCAGCGCGTCGGTCAGCACCGTTTTGGCGCGCTCGCTCGGGCCCATGCCGCAGCCGATGGCGAGCGCGTCCATCCTGTCGAGCGCGAGGTCATCGACGTGATGCAGCATCAGCTCGGGATGCGGCGGATCGTAAGGCGGAAAGCCTTCGCCAAGAAACGCGACGTGCACCTTGCCCGCGCCGCCGTAGAGCGCCATGCGCGCGGCGAGAACCGGCGCGCCGCACATGCCGGTATCGCCGCCGACCACCGCGAGCGAGCCGAACGTGCCTTTGTTGGTCGCGTTGTCGCGTGGCGGCATGCATGCGCCGAATAGCGCGGGCGCGTTGAGCACGATCGACGGCGCCGCGCTCGCATCGACTTCCAGCGTCGAAACGAAAAGGCGTCCCGTCAGATCGCGGCCCAGCGACGTGAAATGCCCCGGCTTCGCGCCGATGAAGGTGATCGTGTCCGTTGCGCGCACGGCTTCGCCGCCGTTCACGGGCGAGCCGGTGTCGCTGTTCAGGCCGCTCGGGACGTCGAGCGCGAGCACGCGCCCCGACGCGCGCGCGCGGCGCGTCATGCGCGCGGCGATTTCCGCGAACACACCTTCGAGCGGCCGCGTGAGACCGATGCCGAACATGCCGTCGACGAGCCAGCCGAAGCCGTCGAACGAGGCGGGCGGCTTGTCGTCGATCGAGACGCCGGCCGCGCGCGCCGCGTCGAGCGCCCAGCGCGCGTCGTCGGGCTTCACTTCGACGGGCATGCACACGCGCACCGGAATGCCCGCGCGATGCAGGCGCTCGGCCATCACGAGCGCGTCGCCGCCGTTGTTGCCGGGGCCGGCCGCGAGCCACACCGGCAACGCACGCGAATCCGGATCGTGCTCCAGCGCATCGATGACGCATTGCGCGGCGGCCGCGCCCGCGCGCGCCATCAGCGTATGCGGCGGCAGCGCGGCGGCTGCGCGCGCTTCGAGCGTGCGCAGCTCGGCGAGCGTCAGAAGCGTGAGCGGATCGTCTTTGGGAGTGAAATAGGGCGAGCGGGCAGCGGTCATGGCGGCGGGCGGGAAAGCGCTTTGGAAACCCGGCGTCCGCAGCATTCGTGCCCGTCGCAGCGCGCTGCTAGAAGCGTTCGGGGCTCAGCGCGGCAAGGGTATCGGCGGGAACATCGGGCGTAACGCCGGAAACGAGATCCGCGATCACTTTAGCAGACCCGCACGCGAGGCCCCAGCCCGCCGGGCCGTGCGCGGCGTTCACGAAAAGCCGCGGATGGCGCGTCGCGCCGACGAGCGGCAGGCCGTCGGCGGTCACGAGGCGCAGCCCTTCCCACGCGCGCGCAGCGGAGACGCGCGCCGCGCCCGGAATCCAGTCGTGCGTGCCTTGGCCGAGCAGATCGAGCGCGCGGCGCGAGAGCGAGGCGTCGAGCGGCTTGTCGGCCTTGGACGCGCTCTGGAACACGCCCGCGCCGCCCACGCGCAGCCGCTGGTTGATGCGCGTCATCGTGATGCGCTTGATCGAATCGACGACCGTCAGATGCGGCGCGCGCTCCTCGTACGCGACGGGCGCGGTGAGCGTATGCACGCGCAGCGGAAAGAGCGACGACGCCGACTTGGAGCCGCCGATGAGCCCCGGCGTGCCCGTGCCCGCCGCGACGACGATGGCGTCCGCCGTGATGAGCTCGACATCGGCGCTGCGCTTTTTGCCTTCGTGGGGACCGGCGAGCTGGACGGCCGCGCGGCCATCGTCCAGACGCAGCGACGCCACCGCGCGATGCATGCGGAACTGCACGCCGCCGTCTTCGAGCACCTGCTTCAGTTGCTTGGTGAAGAGCGGACAGTTCGCGGTGCGCTCGTCGGGCAGCAGCACGCCGCCCGCGAATTCCGGGAAATCCGGCACGGAAGGCTCGATGGCGACGCATTCTTCGGGCGTCAGCAGTTGATGCGCAACGCCGCAACTTCTGAGCAGATCGATGGCCGGCTGCGCGTCTTCGAGCTCGCGCGGCTGCCTGAAGACGTGCAGCACGCCGCGGCGCTGCTCGAAATCGAGTTCCAGCCGGCTTTCGATGTCCGCGAGCACGCGCCGCGACACATCGACGAGCGGCTGCAGATGTGCGTACTGCGCCGCGAACGCGTCGGGATCGCGCAGCGTCGCGAGCTGCTTCAGAAAATCGCGCGCGGCCGAGTCGAAGCCGGTCTTGACCACCATGCCGCTTTGCTTCGAGCGGCTCGACGCCATGAACGTCGGCCCGAACCAGACATCGAGCGGCGAGGGCAGCAGCGCGCCGCCCTGGCCGTAGGTGGCGCCTTGCGCGACGGTCGCGTGGCGCTCGACCACGCACACGCGATGACCGGCCGCATGTAATTGACAGGCGGTGGCGATGCCGGCGATTCCTCCGCCGATGACGATGACATCCATGACTTTTTGTGCCCGAAGGCGCGAGATTGCAGTGCGGCGTGACGCTCGGGCAGGACGCCCGGCTGCTGCGTTGACGGTGAAACGACAGGCTGGCGGCGTGATTCGGCACGCGCCGTACCCGGAGAAAGCGCGCCATGATAGCGCCAAAATCGTTTGCGGGGGACGGCGAGCCGGGCGCTCATGTGGCCCGCGGCACGCTCGATCCCCGATGGCCGGCCCGGCGCGGACAATTTCGGGATGCGCGACGATCCGTTTCGCGTCGCCGCTGCACCGTGGCGCGCCACGCGGACGGACCGCCCCGGCCGATTTCGAGACGCTTCCGGGTTATAATCGCGGTCTTCCTTTCGCCTCACGCCGTTTAGCGTGCTCGAGTCCGAATTTGCGAATATCCGGTTTGCAAAAAGCGATCGAGCGTCGCGCGAGCGGCACACAGACGTCATCGACGCACCGTCACAATGGCCCACTTCTCGTGTTTCCCCGGCGCTTCGGCCCTCTCCGATTTCCGTCAGACCCGCCTTCTCGAAACGCTCGCCCGCATCGACGCGAACATCGTCGGCGTGCGCGGCCAGTTCCTGCATTTCGTCAACGCGTCCGAGCCGCTCACCGACGATGACAACAGCCGCATCGCCGCGCTGATGCACTACGGCGCGCCGTTCGCGGACTCGAAAGAGCGCGGTCATGTCGAGACGTTCATGGTCGTGCCGCGCTTCGGCACGGTCTCGCCGTGGGCGAGCAAGGCGACCGACATCGCGCATCACTGCGGCCTCGAGAAAGTGCGTCGCATCGAGCGCGGCGTCGAATTCTCGGTCGTCATGAAAAGCGGCTTCCTCGGCGGCAAGAAGGCGCTGTCGGACGAAGCGCGCGCGGCCGTCGCGGATGCGCTGCACGACCGCATGACGGAAAGCGTCGCGGCATCGCGCGACCAGGCGCTGCATCTCTTCGACGAGCTGCCCGCGAAGCCTTTGCAGACCGTCGACATCATCGGCACGGGCCGCCGTGCGCTCGAGGCCGCGAACGCCGAGCTCGGCCTCGCGCTCGCGGAAGACGAGATCGACTATCTCGTGAACGCGTTCGAGAGCCTGAAGCGCAATCCGACCGACGTCGAACTGATGATGTTCGCGCAGGCCAACAGCGAGCATTGCCGCCACAAGATCTTCAATGGCGAATGGACCATCGACGGCGAAAAGCAGGACATGTCGCTGTTCCAGATGATCCGCAACACGGAAAAGCTGAATCACGCGGGCACGATCGTCGCGTATTCGGACAATTCGGCGATCATGGAGGGCGGCGTCGCGGAACGCTGGTTCCCGCGCGGCGCCGACGAGCAGTATCGGCGCAACGTGGAATTGACCCACACGCTGATGAAGGTCGAAACGCACAATCACCCGACCGCGATTTCCCCGTTCGCGGGCGCGGCGACGGGCTCGGGCGGCGAAATCCGCGATGAAGGCGCGACGGGCCGCGGCGCGCGTCCGAAGGCCGGTCTCGCGGGCTTCACCGTGTCGAACCTCGATCTGCCCGACGCGCGCGAAAAGTGGGAAAACGACCGCGACGCCGCCGTGCCGCTCACGCAACGCAATCCGTCCGACGAGCACGCGCCGTATGGCCGCCCGGACCGCATCGCGTCGCCGCTGCAGATCATGATCGACGGCCCGATCGGCGCTGCCGCGTTCAACAACGAATTCGGCCGCCCGAACCTCGGCGGCTATTTCCGCACCTACGAGCAGAACGTCGCGGGCCGCGTGCGCGGCTATCACAAGCCGATCATGATCGCGGGCGGCATCGGCAATATTTCGGATCAGCACACGCACAAGCTCGACCTGCCGGCCGGCACGCTCTTGATCCAGATCGGCGGGCCGGGCATGCGTATCGGCATGGGCGGTGGCGCGGCATCGTCGATGGCGACGGGCGCGAACACCGCCGAACTCGATTTCGACTCGGTCCAGCGCGGCAATCCGGAAATCCAGCGGCGCGCGCAGGAAGTCATCAATACGTGCTGGCAGTTGGGCGAGGGCAATCCGATCCTGTCTATCCACGACGTCGGCGCGGGCGGCATCTCGAACGCGTTCCCGGAGCTCGTCGATGGCGCGGGCAAGGGCGCGCGCTTCGAGTTGCGCAAGGTTCAGCTCGAGGAAAGCGGTCTGTCGCCGCGCGAAATCTGGTCGAACGAGGCGCAAGAGCGTTACGTGCTGGCGATTTCGCCCGCCGATCTGCCCGCGTTCCAGGCGATTTGCGAGCGCGAACGCTGCCCGGTGGCGGTCGTCGGCGTGGCGACGGACGAACGTCAGCTGAAGCTGATCGACGACGCCAACGAAGGCCAGGAACCCGTCGACATGCCGATGGACGTGCTGCTCGGCAAGCCGCCCAAGATGCATCGCGATGTGAAGCGTGAGAATGCGCAATTCACGCCCGTCGACGTGACGGGTCTGTCGCTGTCCGAAGTCGCTGTCGACGTGCTCAAGCATCCGACGGTCGCGAGCAAGTCGTTCCTTATCACGATCGGCGACCGTTCGGTCGGCGGCACGACCGCGCGCGACCAGTTCGTCGGTCCGTGGCAGGTGCCCGTCGCCGATTGCGCGATCACGACGATGGATTACGCGGGCTTTCGCGGCGAAGCGATGACGATGGCCGAGCGCACGCCGCTCGCCGTCATCGACGCGCCCGCGTCCGGCCGCATGGCAGTGGGCGAGGCGGTGACGAACATCGCGTCCGCGCCGATCGAATCGCTCAACAAGCTGAAGCTCTCCGCGAACTGGATGGCCGCGTGCGGCAGCGCCGGCGAAGACGCCGCGCTTTACGACACCGTGAAGGCGATCGGCATGGAACTGTGCCCGGCGCTCGGCATCAGCATTCCCGTCGGCAAGGATTCGCTGTCGATGCGCACCAAGTGGCAGGACGCACGCGGCGGCGCGCGCGAAGTGGTGTCGCCGGTGTCGCTCATCATCTCGGCGTTCGCGCCGGTCGAGGACGTGCGCCGGCATCTCACGCCGCAACTCGTCGACGATACCGACACGGTGCTGATCTCGATCGATCTCGGGCGTGGCCGCAACCGCATGGGCGGCAGCATTCTCGCGCAGGTCACGCAGCAGGTCGGCGACGCAGTGCCCGATGTCGACGATCCCGAAGACCTCAAGCGCTTCTTCGCGGCGATCCAGGCTTTGAATGCCGATGGCAAGCTGCTTGCCTATCACGACCGCTCGGACGGCGGCCTGTGGGCGACGGTCTGCGAAATGGCGTTCGCGGGGCATGTGGGCGTGTCGCTGAACATCGACATGCTGACGCTCGACGCCGATCACGAATCCGATTACGGCGACGCGAAAGACTGGGCCAAGCAGACGAGCGGCCGCCGCGACGACCGCACGATCCGCGCGCTGTTCTCGGAAGAGCTCGGCGCGGTCGTGCAGGTGCGCGCATCGGATCGCGACGGGGTGCTCGGCGCGCTGCGCGAACACGGTTTGTCGGCGTGCTCGCATGTGATCGGCAAGCCGAACCGGAGCGGCGCGGTCGAAATCTATCGCGACGCGAAGAAGATTTTCGATGCGCCGCGCGTCGAGTTGCATCGCGCGTGGAGCGAAGTGAGCTGGCGCATCGCGCGTCTGCGCGACAACCCGGCCTGCGCCGACGCCGAATACGACGCGCTGCTCGACGCCGCCGATCCTGGCATCGCGCCGGTGCTCACCTTCGATCCGGCGGAAGACGTCGCTGCGCCGTTCATCGCGACGGGCAAGCGTCCGCGTGTCGCGATCCTGCGTGAACAGGGCGTGAACTCGCATCTGGAGACGGCATACGCGTTCGATCGCGCCGGCTTCGATGCACACGACGTCCACATGAGCGACCTGCTCGAAGGGCGCGCCACGCTCGCCGATTTCGCGGGCGCGGTCGCGTGCGGCGGCTTCTCGTACGGCGACGTGCTCGGCGCGGGCGAGGGCTGGGCGAAGACGATCCGCTTCAACGCGAAGCTCGCCGACATGTTCGCGGCGTTCTTCGCGCGTCCGGATACCTTCGCGCTCGGCATCTGCAACGGCTGCCAGATGATGTCGAGCCTCGCGTCGATCATCCCGGGCGCGGAAAGCTGGCCGAAGTTCACGCGCAACAAGTCGGAGCAGTTCGAGGCGCGTTTCTCGCTCGTCGAAGTGCAGAATTCGCCGTCGATCTTCTTCGCGGGCATGGAAGGCTCGCGCATTCCGGTGGCGGTCGCGCACGGCGAAGGTTTCGCTGACTTTTCGCAGCAAGGCGATCCGGCGCAGGCGCTCGTCGCGATGCGATACGTCGATCATCGCGGCAATGCGACGGAGCAGTATCCGTTCAATCCGAACGGATCGCCGCAGGGCATTACGTCCGTGACGACGCCCGATGGCCGCTTCACCGTGCTGATGCCGCACATGGAACGCGTGCATCGCAACGTGCAGATGAGCTGGACGCCCGACGACTGGACCACCGACGGCAGCCCGTGGCTGCGCGTGTTCCAGAACGCGCGACGCTTCCTCGGCTAATCGCGCATCGTCGCATGGCTGGACCGAACACCCCGAAGCTGACGCTTCGGGGTGTTTTTATTTTTGAGCCCGTTCCATAACACTGCCTTCCGGCAAATATCCCAAAATAATCAACGCGTAAGTTGCGGGTATAGTGCTTCGGCGCGTCGCGAGGCGCGTTTGACCACGGAGGAGAAATGAGGCAGTTGCCATCAAAATATTTAGGTATACGGAATTTATTGGCGATGACGATCATCGCGTCGTCGTGTCTCGTCGCGGCGTGCGGCGACAGCTCGGATTCGGGTTCGGCCAATCTCTCGCCGACGGCGCGCGCGGCGGCGCTCGGCGAGAACCTGATGGTGCGCGTGGACATCGACGGCAACGATGCCGCGAAGTCCGGCACGAACTGCGCCGATCTCGGCGCCGACTGGGCCAGTTGCGCGCGCGGCAAGCTGATTCTCGAAAACACCGGCAGCCGCAGTCTCCCGGCAGGCGGCTGGACGCTGTACGTGCACAGCATCCGGCGCATTTGATGGTGGAACATCCGGCGTTCGCGTGGAAGCACGTCACCGGCGATCTCTACGCGCTGACGCCGCGCGCGGGCGCTTTCACGCTCGGCGCGGGCGAGCGCATCGAAGTGCCGTTCGTCGGGGAGTACTGGTATCAGCGCTACAGCGATCTGTTGCCGCGCGCGTATGTCGTGGCGGACGGCAATGCGGCGCCTGCCATCCTCAAGCACAACGATACCGACGATGAAACCCGCTACGTCGATCGCATTCCGCCGATCGCGGACGACGCAGCGGCATTCGCCGCAACGCCCGCGCAAGTGCAACGGGCACGCGCCGAAGCCGCGTTGCCATCGGCGCAGCAGACCGCCGCGCGCGCGGTGCCGGCGGTGCTGCGTTCGACGGCGGGTGAGGGCGCGGCGCAGGTCGGCGGAATCGATTTGTCGGCGTCCGGTTTGACATCGTCGCAAGTGGCGGCGCTCACGTCGCGCGCGGCGACGCTCGGTCTGACCGGCGCGGCCGTGCGCGTGAGCGGGCAGATCGCCGGAGGCGCATTGCCGGCCGATATCGCGCGCGCGGGCGGTTATCGGCTGACGATCGCGCAAGACGGCGTGAAGATCGACGCCTTCGATGCGGGCGGGCTGTTCTACGGCGTGCAGACCTTGCTCTCGCTTACGCCCGCGGGCGGCGGCAGCGTGCCGGCGATGACCATCGAAGACGCGCCGCGATACACGCATCGCGGCATGCACGTCGACGTCGCGCGCAACTTCCGTCAGCCCGCCACGTTGCGCCGTCTGATCGACCAGATGAGCGCATACAAGCTCAACCGGCTACACCTGCATCTCACCGACGATGAAGGCTGGCGCATCGAAATCCCCGGTCTGCCGGAGCTGACCGAAATCGGTGCGAAGCGTTGCCACGATCTCACGGAAACGCAGTGCCTGTTGCCGCAGCTCGGCTCCGGTCCCGACAATCGCTCGGGCGGCGGCTATCTGAGCCGCGCCGAATATGTCGCGCTGCTTCGTTATGCGGCGGATCGCTTCGTCGAGATCATTCCGGAAATCGACATGCCGGGCCACGCGCGCGCCGCGGTCGTGTCGATGGAAGCGCGTTACCAGCGTCTTGCGGCGCTCGGCAACAAGGCGGCCGCGAACGCGTACCGTCTGCTCGATCCGGCCGATACATCGAACACGACGACCGTCCAGTTCTACGACCGCCGCAGCTTCCTGAATCCGTGCTCGGACGGTGCGCAGCGTTTCGCATCGAAGGTGATCGGCGAAGTCGCGTCGATGCATCGCGAAGCGGGCGCGCCGCTTTCCGTGTGGCACTTCGGCGGCGACGAGGCGAAGAACATCCTTCTCGGCGGCGGTTTCCAGCCGCTCGACGGCACCGATCCCGGCAAGGGCCGCGTGAACCTCGCGTTGCAGGACAAGCCGTGGGGACGCTCGCCGCAGTGCGCGGCGATGATCGCGTCGGGCAAGCTTGCATCCGTCGACGAACTGCCGTCGATCTTCGCGCGCCAGGTCAGCCAGATCGTGCGCGCGAACGGCATCGGCACGATGGCCGCGTGGCAGGACGGCATCAAGCACGCGAACGGTCCGCAGGATTTCGCGACGTCGAACGTGATGGTGACGATGTGGGACACGATCTTCTGGGGCGCGTCCGACACCGTGCAGACGCTCGGCAGTCAGGGCTACAAGACGGTGCTCGCGCTGCCGGATTATCTGTACTTCGACTTCCCCTATGCCTTCGATCAGCGCGAGCGCGGGTATTACTGGGGCTCGCACGCGACGGACAGCTTCAAGACGTTCTCGCTCGCGCCTGACAATCTGCCGCAGAACGCGGAGATCATGCCCGATCGCGACGGCAAACCGTTCGAAGTGACGAGCGCTGGACCGGCGCCGCGTATCGAAGGCATTCAGGGACAAGCCTGGGCGGAAGTGATGCGTACGGATCAGCAGTTCGAGTACATGGCGTATCCGCGCTTGCTTGCGCTTGCGGAACGCGCGTGGCATCGGGCCGCGTGGGAACGTCCTTACGTGCAGGGCGAGCGCTACAAGCTCGGCGACACCGACAAGGTCGACAAGGCCGCGCTCGCAGCGGACTGGGCGGGCTTCATGAGCGTGGTGCAGAACCGCGAAATGGCGAAGCTGACGCGCTCGGGCGCGGTGGTCAGGACGAAGCTGGGCGGTTGACGGCCCATGAAACGACAAAGCCGCCCGAAGGGCGGCTTTGTTACCAACGAACAAGCAAGCGCGCTTACTTCACCACCGCCTTGTTCCGCAAGCCTTCCTCGAACGCCTGCAGCTTTTCCTGCTGCATTTGCTGCGCGATCTGCGCCTTCACCTGATCGAACGGCGGCGGGGCGACATCACGCGCATCGTCCAGACGGATGATGTGCCAGCCGAACTGCGTCTTCACCGGCTCGGACGTCATTTCGCCCTTCTTCAGCTTCTCCGCGGCCGCGCCGAATTCAGGCACGTAAGCCGAAGGCGAGGACCAGTCCAGATCGCCGCCGTTCTTGCCCGATCCCGGGTCCTTCGAATATTGCTTCGCGAGATCTTCGAAGCTCGCACCGGCCTTGATCTTCGCGATCAGATCCTTCGCCTGCGCTTCGTCCTCGACGAGAATGTGATGCAGATGCAGTTCCTTGCCGCCGCCGTTTTGCTTGACGAGCTCGTCATAGCGCGCCTTGATCTCGGCGTCGGTCGGCGTGTTCTTCTTAACGAAATCTTCGATCAGCGCGCGCAACACCACGGTCTGCTGTGCGACGGCGACCTGCGCCTTCACGTCGGGACGCGTCGCGATGCCTTCGCGCGCGGCTTCCTGCATCAGGATTTCGCGGTTGATGAGTTCCTCGCGCACCGCCTGCTGAAGCTGCGGCGAATCCTGCTGACCTTGCGCCACGAGTTGCTTCACGAGCGCATTGGCGCGCGACGTGGGAATCGGCGTGCCGTTGACGACGGCGATGTTTTGCGCAAACGCAGGAGCAGCCGCGAATGCAGCCAGCAACACCCAGACGCGGGTTTTTTTCAAAGTCATCGGAGGTTCCTAACTGAACAAACAGACGCCTTCAAAGGCGAGATTTAAGAGGGAAGGCTTAGGGTCGAACCGCGCGCGGGTTTATTCGAATTGTTCTGCGAACTCTTGCGGCGTGTAGGCCCGGATCGCGAGCGCGTGCACGCCGCGCCGCATCTCCTCGGCCAGCGCATCATACACCAGTCGATGTCGCGCCACGCGTGCCTTGCCCGCGAAGCATTCCGCGACGATCGTCACCGTGTAATGGCTGCCGGCGGCCGCGCCCGCATGGCCCGCGTGCGCGGCGCTGTCGTCGTCGATATGCACCGACTGCGGCTGCAGCGTGGCATTCAAACGCGCTTCGAGATGCGCGATCTTGTCCGCCGCCGATGCGCTCGTGAAATCGAACGATGCGCTCATTGCCCGTCCTCCTTCATGTATTTCGCAAGCCAGAAGCTTTGCGCGACGATGAACAGGACGAGACAGCCCGTCGCGCCGAAGAGCTTGAAGTTCACCCACTGATCCGTCGTGAAGTTATACGCGACGAAAAGATTGACGATGCCGAGCAGCGCGAAAAACACCGCCCAGGCGACATTCAACTGGCCCCATACGCGATGCGGCAGCACGATCTGCTTGCCCATCATCGCTTCGATGAGATTCTTTCTGAAGCCGATCTGCGCGACGATCAGCGCGAACGCGAAGAGCCAGTAGAGCGCCGTCGGCTTCCATTTGATGAAGGTATCGTTGTGCAGCACGAGCGTCGCGCCGCCGAACACGACGACCACGCCGAGACTGACCCACAGCATCGGATCGACCTTGCGATGCCGAAACGCGACCCAGGCGATCTGCACGAGCGTCGCCGCGATCGCGACCGCCGTCGCGGTATAGATGCCCCAGACCTTGAATGCGACGAAAAAGAGAATGATCGGAAACAGATCGAACAGAAATTTCATTGGCGTGCGGACGTGATGGGCATCGGATGGATGCGAGGCGCGCGAGAAAAAAGCGCCCGCGAGAAGCGGCGGGCGCCGGTACGACGAAATGGACGGGCTCGCGCTTACTTGGGTTCGAATTGTAGCGCAGCCGAGTTGATGCAATACCGCAGGCCGGTCGGCGCGGGGCCGTCCTCGAAGACGTGGCCGAGATGCGCGCCGCAGTTCTTGCACACGACTTCGATGCGAAGCATGCCATGCGAGCGGTCGGTCTTCTCCTGGATCACTTCGCCGTTGATCGGCTTGAAGTAGCTCGGCCACCCGCAGCCGGCGTCGAACTTCGTGTCCGATTCGAACAGCGGCGTGCCGCAGCACACGCAGTCATAGACGCCGCGCTCCTTGTGATCCCAGTATTTGCCCGTGAAGGGGCGCTCGGTCGCGGCGTGGCGCGTGACCTGGTACTGCATGTCGTCGAGTTCGCGGCGATACTCGGCGTCGTCCTTTTGCAGCGGATAGCTCGTCGGGGTGGCGTCGTGGCTCATCTGTCGTTCCTTTGATCTGGCCGGGAAGGCCTGGTATATGAGGGCGATCCTACGAAGAACAACTGACTTCGAGATCGCTCGCCCAGTCGGGCGGCAGGCCCGCGTAGGCTTCGTATTCGGGCTGTTCGTCGTATGGATGGCGCAGCACGTCCAGAAGACGCGCCACTTCCGAAAAATCCTTTTCCGCCGCGCGCCGAATGGCGTTTTCCGCCAGATGATTGCGCAGCACGTACTTCGGATTCACGCGATTCATCGCCGCGGCGCGCTCGGCGTCGTCGCGCGGCTCGTGGGCGAGGCGCTCGCGATACTGCGCGGCCCACGCATCGAATGCGGCGCGATCGAGGAACAGATCGCGCACGGGCGCGTCGCGGCTCGCGTCGGATTTCGAGAGCTTCGACAGGTTCCGGAACGTCAGCGTGAAGTCCGCGCGATTCGCATGCATGATTTCGAAGAGACCGTTGGCGAGCTTGTCGTCGCCTTCGCGCTCGATATCGAGGCCGAGCTTCGCGCGCATCTTCGCGACGAGCGCGGGCCCGAAGCGATCCTTGTAGCGTTCCATCACCTTTTGCGCCTCTTCGACCACGCGCTCGGCGCGGCCTTCCTCGGGCAGATTCGCGCCGAAGAGCGGCACGAGCGCCTGCGCGAGACAGAAGAGATTCCAGTACGCGACCTGCGGCTGGCGCCCATACGAATAGCGTCCTTGCGTATCCGAATGATTGCAGACGTGATGCGCGTTGAAGGCATCCATGAAGCCGAACGGACCGTAATCGATCGTGAGGCCGAGGATCGACATGTTGTCGGTATTCATCACGCCGTGGCAGAAGCCGACGCCTTGCCACTCCGCTATCAGATCGGCGGTGGAGCGCACGGCTTCGTCGAGCAGCGCGAGATACGGATCGTCGGCATCCCTGCAATGCGGATAGAACCGGTCGATGACGTGATCGGCGAGCGTCTTCAGCTCGTCGATGCGATCGTTCGAATAGAAATGCTCGAAGTGGCCGAAGCGCACGAAGCTCGGCGACACGCGCGTGACGATCGCCGCCGTTTCGACGATCTCGCGCCGCACCGGCAAGTCCGAGCCGATGACGGTGAGCGCGCGCGTCGTCGGGATGCCGAGATGATGCATTGCTTCCGAGCACAGAAACTCGCGGATCGACGACCGCAGCACCGCGCGGCCATCGCCCATGCGCGAATAGGGCGTGCGGCCCGCGCCCTTCAGTTGCACTTCGAGACGCGCGCCGTCGTGCTCCGCTTCGCCTAGCGTGAGCGCGCGGCCATCGCCCAGTTGTCCCGCCCACACGCCGAACTGATGCCCCGAATAGACGGCGGCATAGGGCAGGGCATCGGCGGGCCAGTCGCGCGTCGGATTGCCGGCGAAGAAGGCGGCGAACGCGTCTTTCTCAGGGCCGGTGGCGACTTGCGGATCGAATCCGAGCGTTTCGGCCATCTCGCGCGACATCCCGACGAGATACGGATCGGGAACGGGCGCGGCAGGAAGACGGGTGAGAAAAGCGGTGCCGAGCGCGGCGAAGGAGCCCGGCTCGCCGACCCGGATCGCGCTGGCGATTTCGTTCACGGAACGCGCGTCGGCGGGCGTCTCGTCGCGCGCCGCGCGCACGGCATTGCTTGGGGAAAACGACATGTTGAGCGCCTCTGAGTTAAACGATATTGTAATTCCGCGCCCGCGGGCCTGCAGAGCGCGGCCCGGCCATCCGATCAGCATTCGCCAGATTCGAGGACTTCGCCTATGACGTCGCCGCTCTACGGGCAGATGATGGACATACCGCTGCTCGCGTCGTCCCTGCTGTCTCATGCCTCACGCCACTTCGGCGACAACGAGATCGTGTCGCGGCGCATCGAAGGCGATATCCACCGCTACACCTACCGCGATTGCGAGAAGCGCGCGAAACAACTGGCGCAGGCGCTGACCGCGCTCGGCGTCGAGCAGGGCGAGCGCATCGGCACGCTCGCGTGGAACGGCTACAGACATCTCGAATGCTATTACGGCATCAGCGGCATGGGCGCCGTGTGTCACACGATCAACCCGCGTCTCTTTCCCGATCAGATCGCGTTCATCATCGATCATGCGGACGATTCGTATGTCTGCTTCGACATGACTTTCGGTCCGCTCGTCGAACTGATCGCGCCGCAGTGCCCGAACGTGAAGGGCTGGATCGCGCTCGGCGATGCCGCGTGCATCGCCGAACATCTGTCGAACATGAGCGTGCCGGTGATGAGCTACGAAAGCCTCATCGGCGAGCACGACGGCGACTACGCATGGCCGATGCTCGATGAGCGTCAGGCATCGTTTCTCTGCTACACGTCGGGCACGACGGGCAATCCGAAAGGCGCGCTGTATTCGCATCGCTCGACGGTGCTGCACGCGTACGGCGCGGCGTTGCCGGACGCGATGGGCGCATCGTCGAGCGATGCGATCCTTCCCGTCGTGCCGATGTTCCACGTCAACGCATGGGGCATTCCGCACGCGGGGCCGCTCGTCGGCGCGAAGCTCGTCTTTCCCGGCAAGGATCTGGACGGCAAGTCGCTCTACGAATTGATGGAAGCCGAAGGCGTCACGTATTCCGCCGGCGTGCCGACGGTGTGGATGAGCCTGCTCACGTACATAAAGCAGCAGAACGTGCGTTTCTCGACGTTGAAGCGCACGGTAATCGGCGGCTCGGCGTGTCCGCCCGCGATGCTGCGCATCTTCGAGGAAGAGTACGGCGTGCAAGTGATCCACGCGTGGGGCATGACGGAGATGTCGCCGCTCGGCACCTTGTCGCGCCTCAGTTTCAGGCAGAAGCAGCGTTCGCTCGACGAGCAGCGCCGCTCGCTGGAAAAGCAGGGCCACGCGCTCTTTGGCGTGGACATGAAAGTCGTCGGCGACGACGGCACCGAACTGCCGTGGGACGGCAAATCGTTCGGCGATCTCCATGTGCGCGGGCCGTGGGTCATCGACCGGTATTTTCGCCGGGACGATTCTCCGCTCGTCGACGGCTGGTTCCCGACCGGCGATGTCGCGACCATCGATGAAGACGGGTTCATGCAGATCACCGATCGCAGCAAGGACGTGATCAAGTCCGGCGGCGAATGGATCAGTTCCATCGATCTGGAGAACATCGCGGTGTCGCATCCGCAGGTGGCGGAAGCGGCGTGCATCGCGTGCTCGCATCCGAAGTGGACCGAGCGGCCGCTGATCGTCGCGGTGCTGAAGCCGGGCGCGACCGTCACGCGCGAGGAACTGCTCGCGCATTTCGAGGGCAAGGTCGCGAAGTGGTGGATTCCGGACGATGTCGTGTTCGCCGAGGAACTGCCGCACACCGCGACGGGCAAGCTGCAGAAAGTGCGCCTGCGCGAGCAGTTTCGCGATTACGTGTTGCCCAACGCCGCGGAGAATCCGGTCTAGCTTTTTCTTGCGTCATCGAAAGCCCCGGCTCGCGGTGCGCGCGCCGGGGCTTCGTGCATTTCTGTCGATCGATTGGCGCGAAACGCGTCGTTTGAACGATCGTGCTTTTTTGTGTATTCTGCCCCGATCGCCCACAATCGATCTCATATCCGGTCGACAGGAGACACGTTCATGGCAGTGGACTACACGATCCGCGACGGCGTCGCCGTCATTACGCTCGACAATCCGCCGGTCAACGGTCTCGGGCATTCGACGCGGCTCGGCATCGTCGAAGGTGTCGAGCGCGCGAACGACGATGCCGACGTGCGCGCCATCGTCATCATCGGCGCGGGCAAGGCGTTCTCGGGCGGCGCGGACATCACCGAATTCAACACGCCGAAAGCCACGCAGGAACCGACGCTCATGACCGTCATCGCGACGCTCGAAGCGAGCGCGAAGCCCGTCGTCGCGGCGATTCACGCCGTCGCGATGGGCGGCGGTCTGGAACTCGCGCTCGGCGCGCATTACCGCGTCGCCGTGCCCGGTGCTCAGATCGCGCTGCCGGAAGTGAAGCTCGGGCTTTTGCCGGGCGCGGGCGGCACGCAGCGTCTGCCGCGCGTGGTCGGGCTGGAAACGGCGCTGAACATGATCGTCTCGGGCGCGCCGGTGCCCTCAGAAAAGCTCGCGCAAACCGCGCTTTTCGATGAACTCGCCGACGGCGATCTGCTGGAAAGCGCGTTGTCGTTCGCGCGCCGGGCCGCCGATCGCGGCGGTCCGCATCCGAAAGTCCGCGATCGCCAGATCGAGCATCCGAACGCCGAGGGTTTCATCCAGTTCGCGCGCAACAGTGTCGCGGGAGTCGCGAAGCATTTCCCGGCGCCGCACAAGTGCATCGATGCAATCGAAAAAGGCGTGAAGGAAGGTTTCGAGCGCGGTCTCGCCTTCGAGCGCGAATGCTTTCTCGCGCTCGTGCAGACGCCCGAAAGCCGCGCGTTGCGGCATGCGTTCTTCGGCGAACGCGCGGCTGCCAAGATCGCCGATGTCCCGTCGAACACGCCCGTGAGGAAGATCGAGCGCATCGGCGTGATCGGCGCGGGCACGATGGGCGGCGGCATCGCGATGAACTTTCTCAACGCCGGCCTGCCCGTCGTGCTGCTCGAAACGAAGCAGGACGCGCTCGATCGCGGCATCGCGACGATCCGGCGCAACTACGAGGCGCAGGTCAAGAAGGGCAAGCTCACGCAGGAAAAGGTCGAAGAGCGCATGGCGCTCATCGCGCCGACGCTTGCCTTTGGCGATCTGGCCCAGGCCGATCTGATCGTCGAAGCCGTGTTCGAAGACTTGAGCGTGAAGGAACAGGTCTTCCGTCAGCTCGACGAAATCGCAAAGTCCGGCGCGATCCTCGCATCGAATACATCGACGTTGAATCTCGACACCATCGCCTCGTTCACGAAGCGTCCCGGCGACGTGATCGGCATGCACTTCTTCAGCCCCGCGAACGTGATGAAGCTGCTCGAAGTCGTGCGCGGCGCGAAGACCGAAAAGGACGTGCTCGCAACGGTCATGCAGCTCGCGAAGAAAATCAGGAAGACGGCGGTGGTGTCGGGCGTATGCGACGGCTTCATCGGCAACCGGATGATCGAGCAGTACATCCGGCAAGCGCTCTTCATGCTGGAGGAAGGCGCGCTGCCGGCGCAGATCGATCGCGCGATCGAAAACTTCGGCTTCGCGATGGGGCCGTTTCGCATGAGCGATCTCGCGGGCAACGACATCGGCTGGGCGATCAGAAAGCGGCGTTATCGGGAGCAGCCGGAGCTGCATTATTCGCGCGTCGCGGATCGTCTGTGCGAGATGGGCCGCTTCGGCCAGAAGACCGGCGCGGGCTGGTACGACTATCAGCCGGGCAAGCGCGACGCGCTGCCGTCGAACGTGGTCGATGACATGATCGTCGCGTATTCGAAGGAACGCGGCGTCGAGCGGCGCAAGATTCGCGATGAAGAGATCGTCGAGCGTCTCGTGCTTTCGCTCGTGAACGAAGGCGCGAAGATTCTCGAGGAAGGCATCGCGGGCAAGGCGTCGGACATCGACATGGTTTATCTGACGGGCTACGGCTTTCCGCTCTGGCGCGGCGGCCCGATGCTGTATGCGGACACCATCGGCCTCTACAACGTGGAACGCGCGATGCGCAAATACGCGAAGCAGGCCAACGGCAACGCGTGGCAACCCGCCGCGCGCGTCACCGAACTCGCGCAATCGAATGGACGCTTCAATGGCTGATATCAAACCTGTCGAAGACGTGTTCCTCGCCGTGGACGTGCAGTACGACTTCATGCCGGGCGGCGCGCTTGCCGTCGCACACGGCGATGAAGTCGTGCCGGTCATCAATCGGCTTGCGCGCGCGTTCCCGCATGTCGTGCTGACGCAGGACTGGCATCCGCGCTCGCATGTGTCGTTCGCGGCGAATCACGAGGGCCGCGCGCCATTCGAGACGATGACCTTGCCTTACGGCGAACAGGTGCTGTGGCCGGTGCATTGCGTGCAGGACACGCGAGGCGCGGCGCTGCATCGCGATCTGCATGTGCCGCACGCGCGGCTCGTGATTCGCAAGGGGCACCACGAACACGTCGACAGCTATTCGGCGTTTCTCGAAGCGGACCGTTCGACACCGACCGGTCTCGAAGGCTATCTGCGCAACGTCGGCGCAAGACGCGTGTGGCTCGCCGGACTGGCGACGGACTATTGCGTCGCGTGGTCCGCGCTCGATGCGCGTGCGGCGGGCTTCGACGTCATCGTGATCGAGGACGCGTGCCGCGCGATCGATCTGAACGGCTCGCTCGACCGAGCATGGAACGACATGCGCGATGCGGGCGTGCAACGCGTGAGCTCGGACGAAATTCTCAAAGCGGGGGCAACGACATGACCGATGCAGTCATCGTATCGACGGCGCGCACCGCGCTCGCCAAATCGTGGCGCGGCGCGCTCAACATGACGCACGGCGCGACGCTCGGCGGCCATGTGACGAAGGCGGTCGTCGAACGCGCGGGCATCGATCCGGCGCGCGTCGAGGACGTCATCATGGGCTGCGCGAATCCGGAAGGCGCGACGGGCGCGAACATCGCGCGGCAGATCGCGTTGCGCGCGGGCTTGCCGGTTTCCGTCCCCGGCATGACGGTGAACCGCTTCTGCTCGTCGGGCTTGCAGACGATCGCGCTTGCCGCGCAGCGCGTGATGACGGGCGAGGGCGATGTGTTCGTCGCGGGCGGCGTCGAATCGATCTCGTGCGTGCAGAACGAGCTGAACCGTCACATGCTGACCGAAGGCTGGCTCAGGCAACACAAGCCCGAAATCTACTGGTCGATGTTGCAGACCGCCGAGAACGTCGCGAAGCGCTACGAGATAGCGAAAGAGCGGCAGGACGAATACGGCGTGCGCTCGCAGCAGCGCGCGGCGGCGGCGCGGGCGGCGGGCAAGTTCGACGATGAAATCGTGCCGATCACCGTGCTTGCCGGCATCGCCGATCAAGCGACGGGGCGCATGTTCACGCAAGAAGTGACGCTCGCCGCCGACGAAGGCATCCGCGCCGATACGACGCTCGAAGGCGTGTCGAAGATTCGCACCGCGCTGCCTGGCGGCGTCATCACGGCGGGCAACGCGAGCCAGTTCTCGGATGGCGCGTCGGCGTGCGTCGTGATGAGCGCGACGCTCGCCGAGAAGGAAGGTCTCGCGCCGCTCGGCATTTTTCGCGGCTTCGCGGTCGCGGGCTGCGAGCCGGACGAAATGGGCATCGGTCCGGTGTTCGCCGTGCCGAAGCTTTTGAAGCGCGCGGGCCTGTCCGTCGACGATATCGGCTTGTGGGAGCTGAACGAAGCGTTCGCCGTGCAAGTGCTCTATTGCCGCGACCGGCTCGGCATTCCCGAGGAGCGCCTGAACGTGAACGGCGGCGCGATCGCGGTCGGGCATCCGTACGGCGTGTCGGGCGCGCGCCTGACGGGTCACGCGCTCATCGAAGGCAAGCGGCGTGGCGCGAAGTTCGTCGTGGTCACGATGTGCATCGGCGGCGGACAGGGCGCGGCGGGCCTTTTCGAAATCGTGTGAGCATTTGCGGCCCGGCGATTTTTGCTACGCTTCGAGATTCGTTCGATAACAGGAGTCGCCGTGCTACGTCACATCGTCATGTGGAAGCTGAAGGAAAACGCCGAGGGCGCGAGCCGCGCCGAAAACGCGCAGAAGCTGAAGGCGAAGCTCGAAACCTGCCGCAGCATCGTGAAAGGGCAAGGGCATTTCGAAGTCGGCACCGCGCAGCCGGGTTTCGATTGCACCTATGACGTCGTGCTCGTGTCCGACTTCGACGACAAGGCGGCGCTCGAAGCGTATCAGGTGCATCCGAAACATCAGGCGCTGAAGGACTTCGTCGCGGCGATCCGCGAAGCGCGTCAATGCGTCGACTACGAAGTGTGAGCGCGATGTCCTCTTCCGATCAACCTGCAAGCAACGGCGTCGCGCTCGAGAGCCCGTTCATCGATACGCTCGGCGTCGAGCTCGTCAAGGCGCAGGACGGCGAAAGCGAAGTGCGGCTGCCGCTTCGCGACGAACACCTGAACACCTGGGGCATCGCGCACGGCGGCGTCACGATGACGATGCTCGACGCATCGCTGGCGCTCGCCGCACGCAGCGTCGCGGGCGATGGCATCGGCGTCGTCACCGTCGAGATGAAGGTCAATTTCATGCAGCCGGGGCGCGGCGAATTGCGCGGTTACGGCCGCGTGTTGCATCGCTCGACGACGATGGCTTATTGCGAAGGCGAGATTCGCGACAGCGAAGGCCACTTCGTCGCAAAGGCGCTCGGCACGTTCAAGTACATGAAGCGGCTCGCGGTCGGGCGCGACATCGTCCGGCAGAAGATGCGGTCCGATCCGAAGGCGACGCCCGGTCCGAGCGACGCCTGAACACCATTCGAGCGAAGGAGGTTCAGCATGGCAGACGCACAGATCAACCGACAAATTCTGCTCGTGTCGCGTCCGCAACGCGAGGCGTCGGTGTCGAATTTCAGCCTCGTCGAGACGCCGCTTGCGCCGCTGAAGGACGGCGAAGTGCGCGTGCGCAATCACTATCTGTCGCTCGATCCGTACATGCGCGGCCGCATGGACGACGCGAAGTCGTACGCCGCGCCGCAACCGCTCGATGAAGTGATGATCGGCGGCACCGTGGGCGTCGTGAGCGAATCGCGCAATCCGGCGTTCAAGGCGGGCGATAGCGTCGTCGGCATGTTCGGCTGGCAGGAATACGGCACATCCGATGGCACCGGCCTGAACAAGGTCGATGCCTCGCGCGTGCCGCTTTCCGCGTATCTCGGCGCGGTCGGCATGCCGGGCGTCACGGCGTGGTACGGACTGAACCGCATCATCGAGCCGAAGGCGGGCGAGACGGTCGTCGTGTCGGCGGCGAGCGGCGCGGTGGGCAGCGTCGTCGGGCAACTGGCGAAGGCGGCGGGCTGCCGCGTGGTCGGCATCGCGGGCGGCGCGGACAAGTGCCGCTATGTCGTCGAGACGCTCGGCTTCGATGCGTGCGTCGATTACAAGGCCGGCAAGCTGCACGAAGATCTGAAAGCCGCGACGCCCGATGGCATCGACGGCTACTTCGAGAACGTCGGCGGCGACGTGCTCAATGCCGTGCTCGCGCGCATGAACGCGTTCGGGCGCATCGCCGTATGCGGGATGATCTCCGGTTACGACGGCAAGCCGACGCAATTGGACGCGCCGCGGCTGATCCTCACGCAGCGGTTGAAGCTGCAGGGCTTCATCGTCTCCGAACATCTCGATGTCTGGCCGCAGGCGCTGAACGAACTCGGCGAGCGTGTCGCGACGAAGAAGCTGCATTTTCGCGAGAGCATCGCCGAAGGGCTCGAGAATGCGCCTGAGGCATTTCTCGGCCTCCTGCGCGGCAAGAACTTCGGCAAGCAACTGGTGAAACTCGTGTGATGGATCGCTTCGAAAGCAAGGTCGCCGTCATCACGGGCGCGGGCAGCGGATTCGGGCGCGAGTTCGCGAAGAAGGGCGCGGCGCTCGGCATGAAGCTCGTGCTCGCCGATCTCGACACCGCCGGGCTCGCCGCGACCGTCGATGCGCTACGCGCGGCGGGCGGCGACGCGATCGGCATCACGACGGACGTATCCGACGCCGCTCAGGTGCACGCGCTCGCGCAGGCATCGCTCGACACTTACGGCGGCGTGCACATGCTCTTCAACAACGCGGGCGTCGGCGCGGGCGGCTTCGTGTGGGAGAACAGCGCGAACGACTGGCAATGGGTCTTCGGCGTGAACGTGATGGGCGTCGCGAACGGCCTGCGCGCGTTCGTGCCGATCATGCTCGAACAGAACGAGCCGGCGCATATCGTCAATACGGCGTCGGTGGCGGGCCTGCTCGCCGCGCCCGCGATGGGCGTCTACAACGCATCGAAGCACGCGGTCGTCGCGCTGACCGAGACGCTGCATCACGATTTGCGGCTGGCGGGCGCGTCGATGATCGGCGTGTCGCTGCTGTGTCCGGCGTTCGTGCCGACTGGCATCGCGGATGCCGAGCGCTCGCGCCCCGACGCGCTCGCCAACGACGCGCCGTACACCGCCTCGCAAAAGCTCGCGGCGCGGCAACTCACGCGGGCGGTAGAGGGCGGGAAGCTGTCGGCGCGCGACATCGCCGATTTGACGTTCGATGCGGTGCGCGAAGGGCGCTTCTATGTCATCACGCATCCGGCCATCATGCCGTCGGTGCAACTGCGGCTCGACGATATCGCGCAACTGCGCAACCCGACCGATCCGATGTCCCTGAAACGTCCGCGTTGATGTGCACGGTTCGTGGCATGATCGTGTCCCTTTGACGCTCTTTCCGCCGATGCCGCTCAATCCAAAGATCGCGCAAATTCTGGAGATGGTCGCGCGCGCGAATCGACCGCCGTATCACACGCTCACGCCGAAAGAGGCGCGCGCAGCCTACGCGATGAGCGCGCAGATTCTCGATATCGCGCCATTGCCGGTGCACGCCATCGAGGATCTGCGGATTCCCGTGCGCGATGGCGCAACGATCGGCGTGCGCGTCTATCATCCGATCGAGCCGAGCTGGGCGCAGCCTTCTCCGGGGCTTCTTTATTTTCACGGCGGCGGCTTCACCGTCGGCAGCGTGGCGACGCACGACGCGCTGTGCCGCAAGCTCGCGCACGATGCGCAATGCGCGGTCGTATCGGTCGATTACCGGCTTGCGCCGGAGCACAAGTTTCCCGTCGCCGTGACCGATGCCTTCGATGCGCTGCAATGGCTGGCGCGCGAGGCTCCGACGCTCGGCATCGATCCGGCGCGGCTCGCGGTTGGCGGCGACAGCGCGGGCGGCACGCTCGCGATCGTGTGCGCGGTGCTCGCGCGCGATGCGGGCATCGACCTGAAACTGCAATTGCTGATCTACCCGGGCACGAGCGCGTGGCAAAAGAGCGATTCCCATGCGCGCCTCGCGGACGGGTATCTGCTCTCAGGCGAAACGATTCAGTGGTTTTTCGCGCAGTATCTGCGTGATGATCGCGATCGCGACGATTGGCGTTTCGCACCGCTCGATGCGGCGCGCGGTACGCCGGATTTCGCGGGCGTCGCGCCGGCGTGGATCGCGGCGGCGGACTACGACCCGCTACACGACGAAGACACTGCGTTCGCGGCGAAACTCGAAGACGCGCGTGTGCCGGTCACGCTCAAGCGCTACGAAGGCATGATTCACGAATTCTTCAAGATGGGAGGTTTCGTACCGGAAGTAGCGGCGGCGCACGCGGATGCGGTGAGGGCGTTGCGGGAGGCGTTCGGGACGCTGTAGAAGCTGGCTCACCCATGATTAGAATCCGAATTATCGGCCCATGACCAGGAAAACGCCTCGCTCCTTCATCTATCTCGGCGCGCTGTTCATCTTGCTTCTCGTCGCCACATTGAATGTGTACAATCTCAATGAAGCATACGGCGACGGTCCGCCGTACTACGCGCGCACGACGAACATGGACAAGTGGACCGATCCTCTTCCCGCGCTCGTTGCGGTCGATGCCATTGCCGTCGTGCTGATCGCTGCGATCCTGTATCTCACACGAAGGAAACGCTGATCAACCGATCTCAAACGAAAAAGCCCGCTCAAACGCCCCCGGCCTCACGACGCGATGCGAGCCGTCATCGTCGCTGCGTTCCTTGATTTCCAGCGCTAACCCGAGCGCCGCCGGATTCACGCGCAAGGCCGTCGTGCTGCGCGTGCCGTAATCGGCCGTTTCGATGAACGCCGCCGACAGCACGCGCTCCCGCTCGATCGAAATCCCCGTCGATGGCAGATGTTCGTCGTTCGCGATGCGCGGGTCGCGCAACGTCTCGATGAGCACATCGAGCGACGGGCGTTCATCGGCGTGAATCAGATCGCACAGCGCCTCCCGCTGCGCGACGAGCTTCGGCCACGGCGTATTCAACAGGCTGTTCGACAAACCGTGCACGCCTGCATCGAGCAAAGCGGGCGGCGCGTCGGCACGATTGCCGTACCAGCCGAGTTCGCGCCGCAAGAAGTCGCCGCAAAGCAGATTGAACCCGTTATACCGATGCCCTTCGCGCGCCACGCCCTGCAGATAGTCGAGCGGCGCCATGCGCTCGCCCGCGAGAAAAGCGCTCACGAGCGTGCCGCGCGTCGGCGCATTCGGCTGCATGTCGCCCGGCGCGCGATAGTTGGTCAGCGCCGCGAAGCGCCCGTCGCGCGATACGCCGAGCCACGTCCCGCCGCCCGTCAGATCGCGGCCGGCGAGCACGTCTGGCGCGTCTTGCCACCAGTGCATCGGTTCGGCGTCGCGGCGAAAGAATTCATCGCGATTGGCGGAAAGCGTCAGCAATGCGCGGCCGTTTTCCTGCGACGCCGCGGGTTGCCAGTCGAAGACGATCAGACACATGCGCGCTCGACCTCAGGCGTCGGCCGGAAACGCGTAGGGCAGCGGCACGAACGTAAGCGCGGGACCATCGGCGGAACCGACATGCACCGAGCCATTGTCAAGCGCCGCGAGCTTGATCTCGACGAGACAATCGACGCCGCCATGCTCCGCGGGCGCGACGTTGACGACGAGTCCGCACGGCTGGCCGGGATCGTCCGAATGAAAGAGCTCCGCGCCGGGCGTCGCGCTCTCGACGTGCGCGAGCGCCGTGCGCCGCTTGATCGTGCCGCGATACTGGCTGCGCGCGACGATCTCCTGCCCCGGATAGCAGCCCTTCTTGAAGTTCACCGCGCCGAGCACGTCGAAGTTGACCATTTGCGGGACGAACTGCTCGACCGTCGCGTGCGTGATGCGCGGCTCGCCCGCGTGGATGTCGAGCCAGTCCCACATCTGCTCGGGCACGCGCTTGAGTTTTTCATCGAGTTTCGCGAGTTGCGCCTCGACATCGGCTTTCGGGCCGACCCACAGGAAGCGCGGCCGATGCGCCGCGTCCGGCACGCGGATCAGCGAACCGTGCGGGCCTTCGACCTTGACATGCACGCCGTCGGGCAGCGCATCGAAAATTCCGGAGAGCGCCGCGCGCACGTCGCCCGCGAAGCCGACGGCGGCCACTTCGGGCGTCGCGTCGGTGAGCTTCGCCTTCGCGCGCAGCACGAACATCGACAGGCGTTTCTGCACGGCCGCCTGCACGTCGTGTGCGATCAGGAGACGCACGGCGTCGGCGGTGCGCCACATCAGGAACGAGCCGAGGAGCCGGCCCTTGGCCGAGCAGTAGCCCGCGAGACGCGCGGTCGACGCGTCGAGATGCTGGACGTCGTTCGTAAGCTGACTGTGCAGGAACGAGGCGGCGTCCTCGCCCTTGACGTCGATCACGCCGAACTGGGTGAGCGGCATGTATGCGCCGGCGGTCTTGACGGAATCGAAGTCTGAAGCGGCGAGAGCGATGGTCTGGGAATTCATGAGTCGGCGGGCTGTCAATCCTATCGTTTGGGCGCGGGCCCGGGAATGCGGCTCTGGCGCAGGCGGCAAGTTATTATATTGGTCTTATCTCAAGCGTGTTTCGCATGTCCTTTCTGAAGAAATGCGTCGTGGCAGCGGTGCTCGCCGCCGTGCTCGCGGCAGCCGTCGCGGGCGGCGTGTACTGGTGGGCCAACCGGCCCATGGAATTGCCGACGCCCGAACTCGACGTCACCATCAAGCCCCACAGCAGCCTGCGCAGCGTGAGCGCCCAGTTGAACCGCGGGGGCGTGCCCGTCGAACCCGAGCTTTTCGTGCTGATGACGCGCGTGCTCGGCCTGTCCGCGCAACTGAAATCGGGCAATTACGCATTCAAGACCGGCATCACGCCTTATGAGGTGCTGGAGAAGATCGCGCGCGGCGACGTCAACGAATATGTCGCGACCGTCATCGAAGGCTGGACGCTGCAGAAAATGCGCGGCGAGCTCGACAGCAATCCCGCGCTCAAGCACGACACCGTCGGCATGACCGACACCGACCTGCTGCGCGCGATTGGCGCGGCCGAAGTCGACAAGGCGTCCGCCGAGGGCCTGTTCTTCCCCGACACCTATCTGTTCGACAAAGGCACGAGCGATCTCGCCGTCTACAAACGCGCGTATCGGCTGATGCAGGCGCGCCTCACGGAAGCGTGGAACACGCGCGCACCGAATCTGCCTTACAAGACGCCTTATGAAGCGCTCGTGATGGCGTCCATCGTCGAGAAGGAGACGGGGCGCGCTGCGGACCGGCCGCTCGTCGCGGCGGTGTTCGCGAACCGGCTGCGCATCGGCATGCCGCTACAGACGGACCCGAGCGTGATCTACGGCTTAGGCCCGGCCTACGGCGGCAAGCTGAAGAAAAAGGACCTGCAGACGGACACTCCGTACAATACCTACACGCGCATGGGCCTGCCGCCGACGCCGATCGCGCTGCCCGGCGTGGCCGCACTGAACGCCACGCTCAATCCCGCCTCGAGCAACGCGCTGTATTTCGTGTCGCGCGGCGACGGCAGCAGCATCTTTTCCGACAATCTCGGCGACCACAACAAGGCCGTCGACAAATACATCCGGGGTCAATGAATGGCGCGCGGCAAGTTCATCACGTTCGAAGGCATCGACGGCGCGGGCAAGACCACGCATCTGGACTGGTTCCGCGAACGGCTCGAAGCCAAAGTGGAACCGGGCGGGCATCGGGTCGTCATGACGCGCGAGCCGGGCGGCACGCCGCTCGGTGAAACCCTGCGCGGCATCCTGCTGAATCAGCCGATGGACCTCGAAACCGAAGCGCTGCTCATGTTTGCCGCGCGCCGCGAGCATCTGGCGCAGGTGATCGAACCGGCGCTGTCGCGCGGCGACTGGGTGCTGTCGGACCGTTTCACCGACGCCACGTTCGCGTATCAGGGCGGCGGCCGCGGTCTGCCGCGCGACAAGCTCGAAGCGCTCGAACGCTGGGTGCAGGGCGGTTTCCAGCCCGATCTGACCGTGCTTTTCGACGTGCCGACCGAAACCGCGAGCGAGCGCCGCTCGGCCGCGCGCGCCCCCGACAAGTTCGAAAGCGAATCCGAGGCGTTTTTCGAGCGCACGCGCAGCGAGTATCTGCGCCGCGCGGATGAATCGCCGCAGCGCTTTTTCATCGTCGATTCGACGCGCTCCATCGACGAGATTCGCAAAAAGCTCGAAGAAGTTATCGCAAGCGTCTGAATTCAAAAGAATCTATCGATGATCTATCCCTGGCAAACCGACGACTGGCAGCGTCTGCAGCAATTGCGCGCGCACTGGCCGCACGCGCTCCTGCTGCACGGAGAAGCGGGCATCGGCAAGCTGCAGTTCGCCCAGCATCTCGCGCAGGGTTTGCTGTGTGAGACGCCCGCCGCGAATGGCGAGCCGTGCGGGACTTGTCCGGCGTGTCACTGGTTCTCGCAAGGCAATCACCCCGATTACCGCGCGGTGCTGCCCGAAGCGCTCGCGGGCCTTGCCGCAACCGGCGACGCAGCCGACGCTCCCGCCGACAAAGCCGATGGCGAAGAAGGCAAGAAGACCCGCACGCCGAGCAAGGAAATCAAGATCGAGCAGGTGCGCGGGCTGCTGGATTTCTGTGGCGTGGGCTCGCATCGGGGCGGCTTGCGCGTCGTCGTGCTGTATCCGGCCGAGGCGCTCAACGTCGCAGCGGCGAACGCGCTCTTGAAGACGCTCGAAGAACCGCCGTCGGGCGTCGTGTTCCTGCTGGTGTCGGCCCGCGTCGACCGGCTGTTGCCGACGATCATCAGCCGCTGCCGTCAGTGGCCGATGAGCGTGCCGCCGGCGAACGAAGCGAGTGCGTGGCTCGCGTCGCAAGGCGTCGACGATCCGGCGGCGCTCCTCGCGCAGGCCGGCGGCGCGCCGCTCGCTGCGCTCGCGCTGGCGAACGACGAGAACCGCGCCTTGCGCGACTTCACGCTCGCGCAACTTGCCGCCGGACCGAATTGCGATGCCTTCGCGTGCGGCGAAAACCTGCAGAAGCTGCCGGTGCCGCTCGTGCTCGGCTGGTTGCAGCGCTGGCTTTACGATCTGCTCGCGCAACGCACGGCTAGCCGTCCGCGCTATTTCCCCGGCGCGGCGAAGGCGCTCGCACGTTGCGCGCAAAGCGCCGATCCGGCCGCGCTCGCGCGCTACATGAAGACGGTCACGCGGCAGCGCGCGGTGGAAAATCATCCGCTGAACGCGCGCCTCGTGTTCGAGGAACTGTTCATGGGCTATCGCGGGATCTATACGGCCTGAGCGGCCAGAGCGGCCTGAGCGGCAGAGACCGTCGAGCCGCGCCGCAAGGAATGCACCAAGGAGCACCCGATGTTTGTCGATTCACACTGTCATATCAACTTCGAAGGGCTCGCGGACCGATTGCCCGACGTCCTCGACAAGATGCGCGCGCATTCTGTGACACATGCGCTGTGCGTGTCGGTGGATCTCGAGACGCTGCCTTCGGTGCTCGCGATCGCCGAACAGCACGAAAACGTCTATGCGTCGGTCGGAGTGCATCCCGACCACGAGGATATGCGCGAGCCGAGCGTCGCGGAACTCGTCGAGCTGGCGAAGCATCCGAAAGTTTGCGCGATCGGCGAAACCGGGCTCGACTACTATCGGCTGGAAGGGCGCAGCATCGCCGACATGGAATGGCAGCGCGAACGCTTTCGCACGCATATCCGCGCCGCGCACGCGACGGGCAAGCCGCTCATCATCCACACGCGGTCGTCGTCGGACGACACCTTGCGCATCATGCAGGAAGAGCGCGCGGACGTGCCGGGCGGCGTCATGCATTGCTTCACCGAACCGTGGGAGATCGCCGAACGGGCGCTCGCGCAGAATTTTCATATCTCGCTGTCGGGCATCGTCACGTTCAAGAAGGCAACCGATGTGCAGGACGTCGCGCGGCGCGTGCCGATCGAGCGCCTGCTCATCGAAACCGATTCGCCGTACCTCGCGCCGGTGCCGTATCGCGGCAAGCCGAATGAACCTGCGTACGTGAGTTATGTCGGACGTTTCATCGCGCAGTTGCGCGAGCAGCCGGAAGAGGCCGTCGCGCAGGCGACCACCGACAACTTCTTCCGGCTCTTCAAGATCGCGCGGCCAGTCTGAGGGCGGCCGGCCCGCGCGCAAAAAAACTGTTTCAAGGCAATTCGAAGGTCACTTATGAACACTTCCCCGATGGTTTCCACTCTGAACACGACGCGCGGTGCGCGCAAGGGCACGGCCGTGCGCGGACTCGTCGCCGGCGCGCTGCTGGCGGCCTGCGCGATCGCTCAGCCGGTCTGGGCCGCGTCCGTGGACTCGCTCATCAAGGCGGTCAAGTTCGACGACGTATCGGCGGTCAAGAAGCAGCTCGCGCAGGGCGCGGACCCGAACACCGTCGACAACACGGGCACGCCGATCCTCGTGATCGCCGCGCGCGAGAAGTCCGACAAGGTCGGCCAGTTGCTCGCCGACAACCCAAAGACCGATCTCGAGAAGCTCGATCCCGCCGGCGAAAACGCGATGATGCTTGCCGCGCTCAATGGCGACGCGACCTTCGTGAATCTGCTGATCGCCAAGGACGCCGAAGTGAACAAGAAAGGCTGGACGCCGCTGCACTACGCCGCGACCAACGGCCATGACGACATCGTGAAGATTCTGGTCGACCATTCGGCCTATATCGACGCCGGCTCGCCCAACGGCACGACGCCGCTCATGATGGCGGCGCGCGGCGGTCATCTTTCGACGGTCAAGCTGCTGCTCGACTCGGGCGCCGATCTGCGCGTGAAGAATCAGCTCGGCCTGACGGCGGTGGATTTCGCGCAGAAGTACAACGAGAAAGATGTCGCCGAAGGTCTGAAGGCGCGTCTGGACTCGATGCAACAAGGCGGCGGCGCTGCGCAAAGCGGCTCAAACGGTGCAAAATAACGGCGCGACATCAAGTCACGGGGCGAGCGCGGTCAGGCGCGGCCGCGCATCGCTCCGAACCCGTTGCTCCGACCAAGCCGCCGCTCAACATAAAAGGAAGACCATGCTGCGGGAATTCGTCCTCGCCTGTGCTCTCGCGACGCCCGTCTGTGCGTTCGCGTTTACCGGCAACGATCTGAACAAGCTCTGCACCAAAACGGATCCCAACTCACGGACCGCCTGCGCGGCCTATATCGAAGGCGCGGCGGACGGCATCTACAACACGATCGAGGCGATCGGCGGAACCTCCGGGCCGCAGGTCGGCCAGTACTTCTGCCTGCCGGCGGACGTGAAGCCGCAGCAGCTTACGGACGCGGTGCGCAAGTACATCGCCAACAATCCCGACAAGGCCGATTTCAACGCGACCACGATGGTTTCGCTCGGACTCGGCAAGGCGTTTCCCTGCAAGGCGGAACGCTGAGCATCTGGTGACGCCGGAGCACTGGCGTCACGCTTGCTGAACCAAGAGGCGACGGCCGCGCCCGGACGGCCATCGCCGCTGCTGTCTGCAACCTGGCGCAATATCGCGCAGCACCACGCATCCGTGCGATGCGACCGCCGTATCCTCCTCGCCGCTTTCACTTTCTCGAGGCTGATCCCGCGACGCTCATGCTCTCACTCGACCATTTCCTGAATCTTGCGGAACGTCCGCTCGGCACCTGGCCCGGCGCGCTCGTCGTGGCCGTCATCGCGGTGGCGTTTGCGATTGCCGCGCATCGCATCGGCGCGCGCATTCTCGTGCGCATCGCGCGTCCTTATCCGCTGATGAGCGTCGTGCTGCGCTATATCGACACGCCCGCGCTCATCCTGCTCATCATCCTCGGGCTCGGTTTCATGATCTTCGAGGCGCCCGATACGCTGCCGTTCATCGGCGTGCTGCGCGATGTCGAGACCGTCGCGCTGATCGTCGCGCTCACGTTTCTCGCGGCGCGCTCGGCGGGCGCGGTGGGCGAGGCGATCGTGCAGGCGCATCCGCTCGACACCGACGACAATCTCAACGCCCGCCGCATCCACACGCAGGCGCGCGTGCTCGCGCGCTCGGTGATGGTGGTGATCGTAATCATCGGTTTCGGCGCGGCGCTGATGGCGTTTCCGAGCGTGCGGCAGATCGGCGCGAGCCTGCTGGCGTCGGCGGGCGTCGCCGGGCTCGTCGCCGGTATCGCCGCGCGGCCGGTGCTCGGCAATCTGATTGCGGGCTTGCAGATCGCGCTGTCGCAGCCGATTCGCCTCGACGATGTCGTCGTGATTCAGGGCGAATGGGGACGCGTCGAGGAAATCACGGGCACGTACGTGTCGATCCGCATCTGGGATCAGCGGCGGCTTATCGTGCCGTTGCAGTGGTTCATCGAAAATCCGTTCACGAACTGGACGCGCAACAGTTCGCAGATCATCGGCACGGTGTTTCTGTATGTCGATTACCGGATGCCGCTCGCGCCGCTGCGCGAGGAGCTGGAGCGCATCCTCGAGCACGCGCCGGAATGGGATGGCCGTGTGCAGGTGCTGCAGGTCACCGACGCCACCGATCGCGCGATGCAACTGCGCGTGCTCGTCAGTTCGTTCGACTCGGCGCTGAATTGGGATTTGCGCTGCCGCGTGCGCGAAGGGCTCGTGAACTTCGTGCAGGCGACTTATCCGCACTATCTGCCGCGCGCGCGGGCGGATCTGTCGACCGACAAGGAAAGTCACGTCGATTTCGCGCCGCCGCTCGAAAGGGCGGGCACGGCACACGCGGCAAGCACGGCGAATACGGCCGCCGATCCGGTCGCGAGCCGCGGCGAACCGACCGGGCCGGACCCGAGGGCGCACCCGGCGGCGTCCACCGCGCCGGCGCCGGCAGAAAAGACCTGACGGAAACCCGCGCGGCGTTTCCGGGTCGAAATTTTGGGTTGATGCTGAGAAAGTCACGTTAAGTCACGTTAATCACGTTCGAAGAGGAAAAGGAAAGTCTATGAGCCGTCTCGTCGTCGTATCCAACCGGGTCGCCACGCCGACCGAAACCAAGGGCTCCGCGGGCGGGCTCGCCGTCGGTGTCTTCGGCGCGCTGAAGGACAGCGGCGGCGTCTGGTTCGGCTGGAGCGGCGACGTCGTGAGCGAAACCGTCGCGAATCAGGGACCGAAACTCGAACGGGACGGCGCGGTGACCTTTGCGACCGTCGGCCTGCCGAAAAAGGACTACGACCAGTACTACCGCGGTTTCTCGAACGCGATGCTGTGGCCGGTTTTCCACTATCGCAACGATCTCGCCGTCTACGACCGGGACGAGTACGCGGGCTACCGGCGCGTGAACGCGTGGCTCGCGCACAAGCTCATCAAGCTGCTCGAACCCGGCGACATCATCTGGGTCCACGACTATCACATGATCCCGTTCGCCGAGGCGCTGCGCTCGGCGGGCATCACGAATCGCATCGGCTTCTTTTTGCACATTCCGTTTCCGTCGCCGCAGATCCTGTTGAACATTCCGCCGCACGAGGAACTGGTGAAGTCGCTGTGCTGCTATGACGTCGTCGGGTTTCAGACGGAAAGCGATCGCGTCGCGTTTCACGACTACATCGTCCGGCACGCGCACGGCACCGCGACCCCCGACGGCCACGTCGAGGCTTTCGGACGCAAGCTGCGGACGAACGTTTATCGCATCGGCGTGTTTCCCGATGAAATCGCCGAGCAGGCCGAACGCGGCGAGGCGCGTCAGGACGTGATGGACCTGAAGCAGAGCCTCGAAGGCCGTAAGCTCATCATGAGCGTGGATCGGCTCGATTACTCGAAAGGACTGGTCGAGCGCTTCCGCGCGTTCGAGCATTTTCTGGAAAAGTCGCCCGAGTGGCGCGGCAATGTCACGCTCGTGCAGATCGCGCCGCCGACGCGCTCGGACGTCGAAACCTATCAGCAGATTCGCCAGAACCTGGAGTACGAAGCGGGGCGCATCAACGGACGTTACTCCGGGCTCGATTACACGCCGATCCGCTATCTCAATCAGCGATACGACCGCTGGAAGCTGATGTCGCTGTTTCGCGAATCGCAGATCGGGCTCGTCACGCCGCTGCGCGACGGCATGAATCTCGTCGCGAAGGAATACGTCGCGGCGCAGAACCCCGACGATCCCGGCGTGCTCGTGCTTTCCCAGTTCGCCGGCGCGGCCGATGAAATGACCGGCGCGGTGATGGTCAATCCGCACGATATCGTCGGCACGAGCGAAGCGATCGGCCGCGCGCTGGCGATGCCGCTCGCCGAGCGCAAGCAGCGCTACGAGACCAACATGGCGGCGCTGCGCAAGCATGATCTGGGCGTGTGGCGCGACAACTTCCTCGCCGATCTGCGCGGCGACGCCGAACGGTAACCGTCGCCGGAAACGAATGTTTCCGTGCTGTAACAGAGCGATGAAAGTGCAAGAGACGTCCGGAACGGGCGCATCCGCACTCGATAATGGGCTTCATCGCAGCGGATGGCGGAACGATTCGTAAGGGCAAACCTCGTTGTCCGGCCTTACGATCCGCTGTCATACTCGATGCGCGCCGCGGCTGGCAAGCGATCAGCCGCACGTCGATATCCGCATGGAGACGAGAACGATGAGAATTGCCCAGATTGCTCCGCTGACCGAATCGGTGCCGCCGAAGCTCTATGGCGGGACCGAGCGTGTGGTGTCGTACCTGACCGAGGCGCTCGTCGAGCTCGGTCACGAGGTGACGCTCTTCGCCACCGGCGATTCGCAGACCAGCGCCAACCTGGAACCCGTGTGGCCGCGCGCGTTGCGGCTCGACCCGGCGATCCGCGACCGCATCGCGCCGCACATGCTGCTGATGGAACTCGTGCGCCGCCGCGCCGAAGAGTTCGATGTCCTGCACTTTCACATGGACTATTACTCGTTCTCGCTGTTCAAGCGCCAGGACACGCCGTTCGTGACGACAATGCACGGCCGGCTCGATCTGCCCGAGCAGCAGCCCGTATTCGATACGTTCAACACCGCGCCCGTAATCTCCATTTCCGACGCGCAGCGGCATCCGCTGCCGCAGGCGAAATGGGTCAGCACCGTTTATCACGGCTTGCCGGAGAAGCTCTACGTGCCGCAGCCGGTGGAGCAGAAGTATCTGGCGTTCCTCGGACGCATTTCGCCGGAAAAGCGCGTCGATACGGCCATTCGCATCGCGGGCCGATGCGGCTTGCCGATCAAGATTGCCGCCAAGGTCGATTTCGCCGACCACGAGTATTTCGAGCGCGAGATTGCGCCGCTGCTGGAGCTGCCGTATGTCGAGTACGTCGGCGAGATCAACGACAGTCAGAAAGCCGAATTCCTGTCGGGCGCGCACGCGCTCGTGTTTCCGATCGACTGGCCCGAGCCGTTCGGCCTCGTGATGATCGAGGCGATGGCGTGCGGCACGCCGGTCATCGCGTTCAATCGCGGCTCGGTGCCGGAAGTGGTGGACGAGGGCGTGTCTGGCTTCATCGTCGAGGATGAAATCGGTGCGGTGGCCGCGGTGAATCGTCTGCATACGCTGTCGCGCGAGCGCGTGCGCAATCGCTTCGAGGAGCGCTTCACGTCGCATCGCATGGCTCGGCAATATCTGGAGGCGTATCAGTCGGTCGTGCGCGCGCAGAAGCGTGCGCGCTTCAAAGTGATCGATCGCGCGACGACGACCTGACGCGCGACCCGACACGAAGCGGGAAAAAACAAAAAACCGCCGTGTGGCGCGACCCGGAAGGTCGCACCACACGGCGGTTTTGCATTCGCCGCGAGGTCAAGCGCGACGCGCTCAGTACTTGATGCGCGACACCTTCGTGCCTTGCAGCGACACGTCGGCCATCAGGCCGGCGTTGGTCAGCACGATGGCCTCGACCGGTTTCGTGGCGGTGGTCGTGTCGATCACGCCGTTCGCGCCCATCTTCACCAACGCCACCGATGCGTCCGCGCCCGCCGACCAGCCGTCGGAGTTGCGGAATTTGTCGAGCGCATCCTGCGTCATGAACAGGAAGATCAGCGCCTTCGACTGCGCGCCTGCCTGCAGGCCGAACGAGCCGGACGTCGTGCTGTAGTAGCCGACGCTGCTGCCCCCCACACGCAGCGCACCCTTGCCGTATTGCGCGCCGACGATGAAGCCGGCCTGAAGCACCGACGGGAACACCAGCACGCCGCGCGCTTTCGCGACCAGCTCGCGCGAGCCGCCGACGGTGGCATAGAGACGCTGGATCGTGCTGTCGACATCTGCGTCGATGGCGCGGCGGTCATCGGCGGCGCCCGCGGCCGCTTCGCTGCCGGCGTTCCGGTTTGCCGTGCAGCCGGCAAGCGCGAGGCCACCCATTGCCAGCACGGCCGTCGACTTGAGCATGAAGTTTCGTCTTTGCATCATTGTTCTCCATCGTGGAATTTAGGAAACCCCATAAGAGCGGGAGGGTGAGGCACGCCAAGTTATAGCACAGCAAGGTGAAACCGCGAGCCTCGGCCCATGCGCCGAAAGCCTTGTCAGGCTTGGGTCTTCAGGCTCCGCAACATTCGGGCGAACAAGCCGGACCTAGCTTACTCCGAATCCGTCCCCATAAGCGTCAGGCGCGTCGTTAAATTACACAAATCTTTCGAAGCACACATCGTCTGATACAAGGTTAGACGAAGCTTTGACCAAACCGAAATGGAAACGGCGTTTTCGCCCGAAGTGCGGCCCAAGGCGAGCAGAATTTTCGTGACGCTGCCTTTAGGTCGTACGAGAAAACCGCTGAAGGAAGTAGCAACGACCGTACCCGAGGCTCGGTCACGGATGGGTCGTCGTTTTTACTTCGGCGGAGGGCGGCGCAGGCGTGTGTTGCGGACGGCGCAGCGCGCGCCGGATGCCGCCGATCAGCACGCCGAGCACGAGCAGGAACGCTGCGGGCACGATCCAGTAGCCGACGAACGCATGCCAGAGATAATCGGCGAGCGTCGCCTTGCGATGCGCGTATTCGTTGAGCGCTTCCTGATGCTTCACCTCGGTGGCGGCGATGGCATCTTCGGGACAACCGGCTGCGCGCGCTTCTTCGGACGTGCCGTGGCAGCGCGCCGCGGCGCCGGCCGCGCGTTGGGCATCGGTCAACTCCCAGCTGGCAAGCGACTTCTGGAGATCGACGTTGTTGTACGCCATCTCCTCGCGCACTTCGTTCACCGCGACGATCAGCACCGGCACGAACCAGAACGTGATCGCCACGAGCCACCGCCTGAACCAGCGGTTCTTGTGTCTCCATGCCATCCGATGCCTCCATGCGCGGCTTTTCGCCTCGCTCGAAACGGCGGCGGCCGATGGCGTCTTTCTTGTATTTCGTAAGGGGCCGCCTTCGCGCCATCTTATGAGAAAAAGACGACGGTGCGAATCACTAGCTTGGGTGCAGTGCAATATCGGCCGGTAGGGAGCGTAAATACGCAAGGGGCGCCGCGCGCGAACGGCGCGGCGTGCAGAACGCGAACGCAGGCGAGATCAGCCCTTGTTGCTGAGGCAGCTTTTCATGAAACTCTTGCGGTCGTCGCCTTTCTTGTCGCCTGCTTGGCTGTTGCACGCCGTCATCTTCTGCTGCTGCGTCATCGGCGCGGATGCGGCAGCCGGCGCGGCGGACAGACAGCTCTTCATGAAGACCTTGCGGTCGTCACCTTTCTTGTCGCCCGCCTGCTTGTTGCAATCGGTCATCTTGCTTTGCTGACTGTTGGCGGCGAAGGCGACGTTCGCGCCGAGCGTCAGGCTCAGCACGGCGATGAGGGCGGTGGCTCGAATGGTCATGTGACGCTCCCTGATTTGAGTGACGGTTGTTGTTCGACGGCGCGTGTCTGTATCGGCATGTCGCCCGCGCATTATGGCAAACACAATATGAACGGTGTGCGGGATAGGGTGAAATCGGGAGTCGCGGGAACGAGGCTTGCAAACGCCTTTCGTCGCCGGCGATCCGCACGACCGATGCAGCCGACGTATGATCGTGCGATGCATGTCAATGCGAAAGGAGATCGTCCATGTCCACGCCGCTGTCGGATCATTACAAAGGCTTCGAGATCAGGGTTCAGGCATTGAGGCGCGCGAAGGATCGCGACGAGCCGGACGACAGCCCGCGACACTTCGACATAGTCGTGACGATCGCGAAGAGCGCGCACGGCGAAAGCGGCCGCTCGGTGATGTTCGGCGTGCCCGATCAGGAACCGTTCGACAGTCCGATCGACGCGACGCGCGCGGGCATCGACTACGCGCGCGACATCATCGACAACAAGGTCGAAGGGCAGTCGGTCGAAGATCTCTGAGTCTTGTCCGCAGGCAACTAAAAACGCCGTCGAGCAGCCGTTCGACGGCGTTGTCGTATGTGCTGCACTACACGTTAGCCCGATTGACCTCCGGCGCCTGTCCAACGAGAATCGACGGCGAGCAAACGTTCAAACGTGCGCGAAAGGGCGTCGAAGGCATTGGCGCGCGAGCGTCCGGCGCGTTTCGATTGGCGTTGCTCGCGTTCGCTGCATCTCGCAAGACCAACAAACCAGAATAAGCATTGGAGATCCGCATGAACCGAATCATCCGCCGACGCGTCCTCACGGCTGCCGTCGCGCTCGCCGCCTGCACCGCATTGCCGTTCGCGTCGTCATCGGCGTTCGCGCAGCCGGCGGGCAAGCCCAAGGTGGCGCTCGTCATGAAATCGCTCGCCAACGAGTTCTTCCTGACGATGGAAACCGGCGCGAAAGACTATCAGGCGCACAACGCCAGCCAGTTCGACCTGATCACCAACGGCATCAAGGACGAGACCGACACGGCGGCGCAAATCCGCATCGTCGAACAGATGATCGTCTCGAAGGTCGATGCGCTCGTGATCGCGCCGGCTGATTCGAAGGCGCTCGTGCCGGTCATCAAGAAGGCGGCGGACGCGGGGATCATCGTCGTGAACATCGACAACCGGCTCGATCCGGACGTGCTCAAGTCGAAGGATCTGAACGTGCCGTTCGTCGGACCGGACAACAAGAAGGGCGCGCGTAAGGTCGGCGACTATCTCGCGCCGAAACTGAAGAAGGGCGATGAAGTCGCGATCATCGAAGGCGTGACGACCACGACGAATTCGCAGGCGCGCAGCGCGGGCTTCAAGGAAGCGATGGACGCCGCCGGCATGAAGGTGGTCGCGCTGCAGTCGGGCGAATGGGAAATCGACAAGGGCAACGCGGTCGCGTCGCAGATCCTGAACGCCAATCCGAACGTGAAGGCGCTCCTGTGCGACAACGACAACATGGCGATCGGCGCCGTGTCGGCGATTCGCGCGGCGGGCAAGGCGGGCAAGGTGCAGGTCGTCGGCTTCGACAACATCGGCGCGATCAAGCCGATGCTCAAGGACGGCCGCGTGCTCGCCACGGCCGACCAGTACGCGGCGAAGCAGGCGGTGTTCGGCATCGACGTGGCGTTGAAGGCGATTGCCGGCCACAAGAAGCAGTCGGAGCTTTCGCAGGTCGTGGAAACGCCGGTCGATCTCGTGACGAAGTGAGCCGGCGCGAAGCCTCAAGTTCGCGGCGGGCGTGCCGATAACACACTGACGAGCGCGAAAGGCAGACGGCGCGGGCACGCTCCGCGGCCTTTCGCGCGGGCTTCGCCCAGCCGTGCTGGATCATTCCGAGGATGCACAACCGAGCCTTGAAGCGCCCCATGACCGGACCGAACGATGCGAACGTGCTGACGGTGACGGGCATCGGCAAGACCTATGTCGAGCCGGTGCTGACGGACGTATCGCTCGATCTCGTCGCGGGCGAGGTGCTCGCGCTGACCGGCGAGAACGGCGCGGGCAAGAGCACGCTGTCGAAGATCATCGGCGGGCTGACCGATCCGTCGACCGGCGCGATGACGCTCGCGGGCCAGCCCTACGCGCCGAAGAGCCGCTCGGAGGCCGAATCGCTCGGCGTGCGCATGGTGATGCAGGAGCTGAACCTGCTGCCGACGTTATCGGTGGCGGAGAATCTCTTTCTAAACCGCTTGCCGCGCAAGGGCTTCGGCTGGATCGACCGCAAGCGCCTCGCAGAAGACGCGCGTCACGCGATGGCGCAAGTCGGGCTCGACGCGATCGATCCGGATACGCTCGTCGGCGGTCTCGGCATCGGGCATCAGCAGATGGTCGAAATCGCGCGCAATCTGATCGGCGATTGCCGCGTGCTGATTCTCGACGAGCCGACCGCGATGCTCACCGCGCGGGAAGTCGATCTGCTGTTCGAGCAGGTCGAAAGGCTGAAGGCGCGCGGCGTCGCGCTCGTGTACATCTCGCACCGGCTGGAGGAATTGCGGCGCATCGCCGAGCGCGCGGCAGTGCTGCGCGACGGACGCCTCGTGCATATCGGTCCGATGGACGCGCTCACGAGCGACCGGCTCGTCACGCTGATGGTCGGACGCGAGATCGGCGAGCGCATCGATCTGGGCGAACGGCGGATCGGCGATGTCGCGCTGAAAGTGGAAGGCATGACGCGGCTGCCGGCCGTGCGCGACGTGTCGTTCGAGGTGCGCGCGGGCGAGATTTTCGGCGTGAGCGGGCTGATCGGCGCGGGCCGCACCGAGCTGATGCGGCTCATCTACGGCGCGGATCGCGCGGACGCGGGCACGGTGTCCGTCGCGCGCAAAGGGCAGGCGCTGCGGCGCGTGACGGTGCAATCGCCGTCGGATGCGGTCGAAGAAGGCATCGCGCTCATCACGGAGGATCGCAAGGGCGAGGGCCTGCTGCTCAGCCTGCCGATCGCCGCGAACGTTTCACTGGGCAACGTCGGCGCGGTGGCTCGGCACGGCGTGGTCGACGCGCGCCGGGAAGCGGCGCTCGCGCAACGGCAGATCGACGCGATGCGGATTCGCACGTCGGGGCCGGCGCAGGCCGTGTCGGAACTGTCGGGCGGCAACCAGCAGAAGGTCGTGATCGGCCGGTGGCTCGCGCGCGACTGCTCGGTGCTGCTGTTCGACGAGCCGACGCGCGGCATCGACGTCGGCGCGAAGTTCGACATCTACGGGCTGATGGGCGCGCTCGCTCGCGAAGGACGCGCGCTCGTCGTCGTGTCGAGCGACCTGCGCGAGCTGATGCTGATCTGCGACCGTATCGGCGTGATGTCGGCGGGGCGCATGACGGGCGTGTTCGAGCGCGCGAACTGGACGCAGGACGCGCTGCTCGCGGCGGCGTTCTCGGGTTACGCGAAGCGCGAGGCGATCCTGCACGAGCCCATCGCCCCGGACGCGAAAGCGCCCGAAGACAACGTGGAGCATTGAATGAGCGAAGCGAATCTGCCCGCCGATGCGCCGAAGAGCACGAAAGGCGTCGGCACGCGTCTGGGCATTTCGAATTACCTGGGTCTCGCGGGCGCGCTCGCCGCGATGATCGCGCTGTTTTCGGTGCTGAGCACGCACTTTCTGACGTACGACACGTTCAGCACGATCGCGAACCAGATTCCGGATCTCGTCGTGATGTCGGTCGGCATGACGTTCGTGCTCATCATTGCGAGCATCGATCTGTCGGTCGGCTCGGTGCTGGCGCTGGGCGCGTCGGTGGTGAGCGTGGCCGCGCTGAAATGGCACTGGCCGGCGTTTCCGGCGGCGCTGATCGGGCTCGCGGCCGCCGCACTGACGGGCGCCGTGACCGGCCTCGTGACGGTGGCATGGCGGATTCCGTCGTTCATCGTCTCGCTCGGCGTGCTGGAAGGCGCGCGCGGGCTTGCGTATCAGATGACGAATTCGCGCACGGCGTACATCGGCGATGCGTTCGATTTTCTGTCGAATCCGATCGCGTTCGGCATCTCGCCCGCGTTCCTGATCGCGGTCGCGGTGATGATAATTGCCCATCTGGTCTTGACCCGGACGGTTTTCGGCCGATATCTCGTAGGGATCGGCACGAACGAGGAAGCCGTGCGTCTCGCGGGCGTGAATCCGCGGCCGTACAAGGTGATCGTTTTCGCGCTGATGGGCGCCTTGTCCGGACTCGCGGCGCTCTTTCAGATCTCGCGGCTCGAAGCCGCCGATCCGAACGCCGGCGCGGGGTTGGAACTGCAGGTGATCGCGGCGGTCGTGATCGGCGGAACGAGCCTGATGGGCGGGCGCGGCTCGGTCATCAGCACGTTTTTCGGCGTGTTGATCATCTCCGTGCTGGCGGCGGGACTGGCGCAGATCGGCGCGAACGAGCCGACCAAGCGCATCATTACCGGCGCGGTGATCGTGGTGGCGGTGGTGCTGGATACATACCGCAGCAGGAGAAAGCGGGTTTGATCGAAGGGCGGCGCAGGCGGGCGCTCCGGAACGGGGTGGAGCAACGGCCGGCGACGAGAGAAGGCAGCGGGCGGCAGCGGCGAACGGGGATTCATCGCCGCCGCACACAATGAAGCAGGCAGGGCGCGGGGAAAGCAGAGCGGCGCATGAAAAGTGGTCGCGCCGGACGCCTTACGACCAATAAGAGCAGTTGGACCAAAGCATAGCGAAGGACGATGTATGGCGACGATCAAAGACGTGGCAGCCATTGCCGGGGTGTCGTTTACGACGGTATCCCACGTAGTGAACAATTCGCGGCCGGTTTCGGCCGACGTGCGGGCGAAAGTCGAGCGGGCGATCCGTGAGCTCGACTACGTGCCGTCGGCGGTCGCGCGCTCGCTGAAGGCGCGCTCGACGGCGACCATCGGCCTGCTCGTGCCGAACGCGACGAATCCGTATTTCGCCGAGCTCGCGCGCGGCGTCGAGGACGGCTGCGCGAAGAACGGCTATTGCGTGTTCTTCTGCAACTCCGACGACGATCCCGCGAAGCAGCGCAACTATCTGCGCGTGCTGCAGGAAAAGCGCATCGACGGGCTCGTGATTGCATCGGCGGGCGAGGACTCGGTGCTCGCGCAATGCCTCGCGGGCGCGCGCGAGCCGCTCGTGATCGTCGACCGCAATATCGAGGGGCTGCAATCGGACCTCGTGCAGATCGACCACGAAAAGGGCGCGTATCTCGCGACGCGGCATCTGCTGCAGCTCGGGCATTCGAAGATCGGCTGCATCACCGGCCCCGTCGCGACCGCCGTTTCCGCGATGCGCCTGCACGGCTTCATCCGCGCGATGGCCGAGCGCGGCATGGAAATCGCGCCGAACGCGATCCAGCAGAGCGATTTTTCCGCGACGGGCGGTTACGCGGCGGCCTCGCTCCTGCTCGACAACATGAAGCCGACGGCGATCTTCGCGTGCAACGACATGATGGGCATCGGCGCGCTGCGTGCGGCGGCGGAGCGTCACATCAACGTGCCGACGGACTGCTCGATCATCGGTTTCGACGATGTCGAGCTGTCGCGCTACACCTATCCGGCCTTGTCGACGGTGGGGCAATCGGTGCGCGCGCTCGGCGAAATGGCCGCGCAGACGCTGATCGAGCGCATCACCGGCAAGCTGACGGGCACGACGCGCCGCCGCGTGGTGCCGCCGCGCCTCGTGCGCCGCGAATCGACCGCGGTAGTGCCCGAGTCGCGCGGCGCGAAGGCGTAACGACCGCGGTGCAGTGAAGGAACCAAAGGAAACGAGATGGGCGACAGTGCCAAAACCGGCCGCGTGACCGTGGTCGGCAGCCTCAACATGGATCTCGTCGCGCGCGCGCCGCGCCTGCCGCGACCGGGGGAAACGCTCGCCGGACACGCGTTCGCGCAGATGCCGGGCGGCAAGGGCAGCAATCAGGCGGTCGCCGCGGCGCGCCTGGGCGCGCATGTCGCGATGATCGGCTGCGTCGGCGACGATACGAACGGCGCCACGCTCAGAGGCAGCCTCGAAGCGGAAGGCATCGACTGCACGGCGCTCGCGACCAGCGCCAGCGCGCCGACGGGCGTCGCGCTCATCGTCGTCGACGATGCGAGCCAGAACGCGATCGTCATCGTCGCGGGCAGCAATGCCGAAGTCACGCCCGCGCGCATCGAAGCGCAGGAGGCGCTCATCGCGCGCGCCGACGTCATCGTGTGCCAGCTCGAAACGCCGCCGGACGCCGTGCGCGCCGCGCTTGCCGCCGGCCGTCGCCTGAAGCGCACGACGATCCTGAATCCCGCGCCCGCCGCGCGCAAATTGCCGCCGGACTGGTTCCCGCTGATCGACTATCTGATTCCGAACGAACTCGAAGCCGCGACGCTCTCCGGGGTCGCCATCGAAACGCCCGACGACGCGCGCCGCGCCGCGCAGGCGCTCAAGGCGAAAGGCGCGCGCAACGTCATCGTGACGCTCGGCGCGCAAGGGGTGCTGGCTTTGCTCGACGGCGCGGACGACGAAGGCGTTCATCTGCCGTCGCCGCGCGTCGAAGCGGTCGATACGACCGCCGCCGGCGACACGTTCATCGGCGGCTTCGCGGCGGAACTCGCACGCGGCGCGGCGGCAATGCACGCAATCGCGTTCGGCCAGCGCGCGGCGGCAATCGCGGTGACGCGGGAGGGCGCGCAACCATCGATTCCGCACCGCAGCGAAATTTCAGCATAACTTTTCAATATTCATTGAAAACACGGCGCGTCTGACGCGCCGTTTTCTTTTCATACGAAACAAATTCCTCAAGTGCCGACACATTCGCGCCGTTTACATCGATAGCGGTCGCGCGATGTCCCGCGCGCACGCTGCCACGCAACGACGACTCCGCTCGCGAGCGACATCAGGGAAAAAATTCAATGAAAACAGCTTTGACGATCAAGGCGCGCCTCGGCATCTCGATGGCGTTTCTGGGGGCACTGCTCATCGCGATCGGCGCGTTGGGGCTCACCGGCATGAGCCATTCGAATCGCGCGTTTCAAGACACCTATTCGGTGCAGATGCCCGCGGCGATCGCCGTCGGCAACGCGGAAATGTATGCGGCGCGCGAGCGTCTCGTGTTCGATCGCGCGGCGCTGCTCGCCGGCACGCCGGAGGTGGCGGCCACGGTCGAGCGCGCGCGCATGATGCGCGAACGCGCGGACGGCTACTGGAAGCAATACCTGGCGCTGCCGCAAGCGCCGGAAGAAAAGCGCCTCGCCGACGCTGCTCAGGACCGGCGCCTCGCGCTGCAGGGCATCGTCGACAAGGGCGTCGCGGCGGTCTTGGCGAACGATCACGACGCCATCATCGCGAACGCCAAGGCGATGCAGGCCACGTACAACGAACTCGCCAACGCCAACGACGCGCTGCGCAAGCATCTGACCGAAGCATCCGCGAGAAGCTATGAGGAGACGCAGGACCGCTTCGGATGGTTCCGCGCGCTGAGCTTCGGCGCGATCGCGCTCGGCATCGCCGCGGCCGCGTTCGCGTGGCTGTCGCTCAGGCGCGCCATCGCGCGGCCGCTCGAAGCGGCGCTCGGTCATTTCGAATCCATCGCCGCGGGCGATCTGCGCCGCGAGGTCGCCATCACGTCGCGCGACGAAATGGGCCAGTTGCTCGAAGGTCTCGCCAAGATGCGCACGAGCCTGCTGACGACCGTCCGCACGGTGCGCTCGGGCAGCGAATCGATCGCGTCGGCGACGCAGCAGATCGCCGCGGGCAATACCGATCTGTCGTCGCGCACGGAAGAACAGGCATCGGCGCTGCAGGAAACCGCGTCGAGCATGGAAGAGCTGACCGGCACCGTCCGCCAGAACGCCGACAACGCACGGCAGGCGAGCGCACTCGCGGCGAACGCGTCGGAAATCGCCGGCAAGGGCAGCGCGGTCGTCACGCAGGTCGTCGACACGATGCGCGAGATCAACGGCAGTTCGTCGAAGATCGCGGACATCATCACGATCATCGAGGGCATTGCGTTCCAGACCAACATTCTGGCGCTCAACGCGGCCGTCGAAGCGGCGCGCGCGGGCGAAGAAGGGCGCGGCTTCGCGGTCGTCGCGGGCGAAGTGCGCAGTCTGGCGCAACGCTCGTCGGCGGCGGCGAAGGAAATCAAGGAACTCATCGACACGTCCGTCGCGCGCGTGCAGACGGGCACGACGCTCGTCGACGCAGCCGGCCGCACGATGAGCGAGATCATCGGCGCGGTGCAGCGCGTGACCGACATCATGGGCGAGATCGCGGCGGCGTCGGAGGAACAGTCGAGCGGCATCGAGCAGGTGTCGCGCGCCGTCACGCAGATGGACGAAGTCACGCAGCAGAACGCGGCGCTCGTCGAGGAAGCGGCGGCCGCCGCGCAGTCGCTCGAAGATCAGGCCGGGCGGCTGCGGCAGGCGGTGGCGGTGTTCCAGGTCGCGGACGGCGCGGCGCTTGCTGCTGTTCCGGCAGCATCCACGATGGCGGCGAAAATTGCACCGCGCGCAACGATGCCTGCGCGCGTTGCCTTGAAGTCGGCGAAGCGCGCACCCGCCGCGCCGTCGCCCGCGCCGAAGGCGTCCGCCACGACGGAGGCAAGCGGCGACTGGGAGACGTTCTGAGCGCGACAGACGGCGCTTAAGGCCCGAATGCGCGCGAGTGCACACGCGCGCGACCAACGTCGATCCGGTAACCCGTACACTGGTGGGTGCCTCACCGCTCACACGAGGATATCGACATGACCGGATCGACACTCGCCGCGAAGCTCGCGGACGCCCGCCGCCGGCATCAGCTGATCGACACGCTGGCGCCGGCCGACATACCTGCGGATGCGCCCACCGCCTACGCGATCCAGCACGAGATGCTGAGAGAGTCGGATGCGCGCATCGGCGCCTGGAAGATCGGCGCGCGCGCACCCGACGCGCTCGCCACGGGCGCGCCCATCGACGCCGCGCTCGTCCATGTTTCGCCCGCGCGCCTACCTTTTCAATCGTTTTTCCGCGTGCTCGTGGAACTCGAAGTCGCGTTCCGCTTTTCCTATGCGCTGCCCGCGCGACCCGACCCTTACACACGCGAGGAAGTATTCGACGCGATCGGCGGCATCGCGGTCGCGCTCGAAGTCGTCGACAGCCGTTTCGCTCAATGGCCCAATCTCGATCCGCTGGCCCAGCTCGCGGATTCGCAGAACAACGGCGCGCTCGTCGTATCGGGCATGGAACCTTACGACGTCGTCGCGCCGGGCTTCGACTTTCTGACGCCGCGACTGGAATTCACCCTCGACGGCGTGTCGATCGCACCGGCCGCGCTCGGCAATCCCGCGGGCGATCCGCGCGAATTGCTGCCGTGGCTCGTCAACCATTGTTCTCGCATGGGTTTGACGGTCGAGCCGTTCTGGACCATTACAACAGGTTCCTATACGGGCGCGTATCGCGTCGATGGACCGGGCATGCTGCATGGTGCGATCGATCGCATCGGCGAACTGGAATTGGTGCTCGCTTGATGTTCGGATGCGCCGCACCGGGAACGATTATTGATGATGTCGCACGCGCATCGTCTTTATCGGATGCGTGCATCTCTTGAGCGCTTGTCCACGTAACCAAGGATGTGAGGCGCGCGTCGCATTGGCGGACGGAAGCAGTAGATAAGTAGCGAAGAGCGCGGGGAAGCGAACAGGCAGGGACCATGTCGCGCAAGAGGATAGCGACATTGGGATGAACATTGTAGGTGAACGAAAATAGCGCACCAAGCTAGGAATTCTTCGAAGCAAATGAACAACGCAAGTGCGTGAAAAAAAATTCGAAAGGGTTTAGGATGATTTCAAGCGATGTCGTTTCGATTACGCGCGTTGCGCACGGCATAGCTTTCTGACTTCGGCGAGGAGGTAGCATGGATATCTACAGCAGTTTCGCGACGCGCTTCGAAAAAACTCGCGAGGAGGAATTCTCGCTCGAAGAGTATCTCGCGCTCTGCAAAGAAGATCCTGCCACATATGCAACAGCGGGCGAACGCATGTTGACGGCCATCGGGGAACCGGAGATGGTCGACACTCGGCTCGACCCGCGTTTATCGCGTGTGTTTGCAAACAAGGTCATCAAGGTGTATCCGGCATTCCGCGAGTTCTACGGAATGGAGGAAGTGATCGAGAACGTCGTGTCCTACTTCCGGCACGCGGCGCAGGGTCTCGAAGAGAAGAAGCAGATCCTTTATCTGCTGGGTCCGGTGGGCGGCGGCAAGTCGTCGATCGCCGAACGACTCAAGCAGCTCATGGAGCGTGTGCCGTTCTATTCGCTGAAGGGCTCGCCCGTCAACGAATCGCCACTCGGCCTTTTCGATTACGACGAAGACGGTCCGGTGCTCGAAGAGCAATACGGCATTCCGCGCCGCTATCTCAAGAGCATTCTCTCGCCGTGGGCGGTGAAGCGCCTGCACGAGTACAACGGCGACATCCGCAAATTCCGCGTCGTGCGCCGCTATCCGTCGATTCTTCGTCAGATCGGCATTGCGAAGACCGAGCCTGGTGATGAGAACAATCAGGACATCTCGTCGCTCGTCGGCAAGGTGGACATCCGCAAGCTCGAAACGTATTCGCAGGACGACGCCGATGCCTACAGCTATTCCGGCGGCCTGTGCCTCGCCAATCAGGGCTTGCTGGAATTCGTCGAGATGTTCAAGGCGCCAATCAAGGTGCTGCACCCGCTGCTGACCGCGACCCAGGAAGGCAACTTCAAGGGCACGGAAGGCTTCGGCGCGATTCCGTTCGACGGCGTCATCCTCGCGCACTCGAACGAGTCGGAGTGGAAGGCGTTCCGCAACAACAAGAACAACGAAGCACTGCTCGATCGTATCTTCGTCGTGAAGGTGCCGTACTGCCTGCGCTACGGCGAAGAGATCAAGATCTACGAGAAGCTGCTGCGCAATTCGTCCCTCGCCGAGGCGGTCTGCGCACCGGGCACGCTCAAGATGATGGCGCAGATGGCCGTGCTCACGCGTCTGCACGAACCGGAGAACTCGAGCCTCTTCTCGAAGATGCAGGTCTACGACGGTGAGAACCTGAAGGACACGGACCCGAAAGCGAAGTCGTATCAGGAGTATCGCGATTACGCGGGTGTCGATGAAGGCATGACGGGCGTGTCCACGCGTTTCGCGTTCAAGATCCTGTCGCGTGTCTTCAACTTCGATTCGAGCGAGGTCGCGGCGAATCCGGTGCATCTCATGTACGTGCTCGAACAGCAGATCGAGCGCGAGCAGTTCCCGCCGGAAACGGAGCAGAAGTATCTGTCGTTCATCAAGGACGTGCTCGCGTCGCGCTATGCCGAGTTCATCGGCAAGGAGATTCAGACCGCTTATCTGGAGTCGTATTCGGAGTATGGACAAAACATCTTCGACCGCTATGTGACGTATGCGGACTTCTGGATTCAGGATCAGGAGTTCCGCGATCACGACACCGGCGAGAGCTTCGACCGCGCGGCATTGAACGCCGAGCTGGAGAAGATCGAGAAGCCCGCGGGCATCAGCAACCCGAAGGACTTCCGCAACGAGATCGTGAACTTCGTGTTGCGCGCTCGTGCGGCCAACGGCGGCAAGAACCCCGCGTGGATCAGCTACGAGAAGCTGCGTGTGGTGATCGAGAAGAAGATGTTCTCCAACACCGAAGAACTTCTGCCGGTGATTTCGTTCAACGCGAAAGGGTCGGCCGAAGAGCAACGCAAGCACGAAGACTTCGTCAATCGCATGGTCGCCAAGGGTTATACGCCGAAGCAGGTCCGGCTCCTGTGCGACTGGTATCTGCGCGTGCGCAAGTCGTCGTGATGTAAGCAAGGCAAGACGGGAGCCGGCGCTCGAAGCGCCTGGCTCCGGTCCCGCGCAAAGCGATAGTCAGGAAGTCCCGGCGGTCCGGGCGCGTGGATTGCAACCGGACCGCACAGTGGACAGTTTGCGAGACGAAAGACGCTGCGATCAGTCGAAGCTTCGCGCAGCGCCTCACAACCTCGCCAATAACGCGGGAGACTGGATGTGCTGCACCAAATCATCGACCGCAGGTTAGCCGGCAAGAACAAGAGCATCGCCAATCGCGAGCGCTTCCTGCGACGCGTCAAGAGTTACATTCGCCGCGCCGTTTCCGACGCGGTGCGCGATCGCAGCATCAAAGACATTCAAAGCACTCAGAGCATCACCATTCCCAAGAAGGACATCTCCGAGCCCTCGTTCCGTCACGGACCGGGCGGCAAGCGCGAGTACGTTCATCCGGGCAATGCGGATTACATTCGCGGTGACAAGATTCCGCGCCCGCCGGGCGGCGCGGGCGGCGGCGGCAAGAGCGCGAGCAACGAAGGCGAAGGGCAGGACGACTTCGTTTTCGAGCTGTCGCGCGAAGAGTTCATGCAGTACTTCTTCGACGATCTCGAACTGCCGCGCCTCGTCAAGACGCAACTGCTCGCCGTGCCGACGTGGAAGAACGTGCGCGCGGGCTGGGCGGCGGAAGGCACGCCCAACAATATCGACGTGGTGAGATCGCTGCGCTCCGCGCTCGGACGGCGCATCGCGCTCGGCTGGCCGCTTGCATCGCAACTGCGTGAGATGGAGCGCCAGCTCGAACAGCTGAAGGAAGAGAACGGCGATCCCGAAGACATCGCCCGGCTCGAAGCGGATATTGTCATCATGCAGGGCCGGATCACGCGCATTCCGTTCATCGATCCGTTCGACCTGCGCTACATCAATCGCGTGAAGCAGCCGACGCCGTCGAGCAAGGCCGTGATGTTCTGCCTGATGGACGTCTCCGGTTCGATGGACGAGCAACGCAAGGATTTGTCCAAGCGCTTCTTCATCCTTTTGTATCTGTTCCTGCAGCGGAACTACGAGAAGATCGAAGTCGTGTTCATCCGGCACCATACGCGCGCGGAAGAAGTGGACGAAGACACGTTCTTCCATTCGACGGAAAGCGGCGGCACGGTTGTGTCGAGCGCGCTCGAACTCATGAAGAAGATCATGGACGAGCGTTATTCGCCGACTGAATGGAACATTTACGGCGCGCAGGCATCGGACGGCGACAACTGGACGGACGACTCGCCCAAGTGCCGCAAGCTGCTCGCGGAAGACATCCTGCCGAAGGTCCGGTATTTTGCCTATATTCAAGTTGCGCCGGAGGAGCAGAATCTCTGGTTGGAGTATGCTCAGCTTGCGATGGGCGCGCCTGAACTCGCCATGAAGAAGGTCGATTCGGCGGCGGACATCTATCCGGTGTTCCGCGAGCTGTTCGAAAAGCAGCAGGCGGCCGCATGACGACGCGGCATTTGCACAACGAGACGCGTGGGTATCAGCTGGAAGGCACGGACGATCGTGTGGATTCCCAGCTCGAATCAGAGGCCAGGCAACGCAAGGCGTCCGCGAAAGCAGACGGCGCGCACGAGGAAGGCAGAATGAATGTATCGGAGAAGCGGCGACCGCTGCCGTGCCCGTCGGACTGGAGCGTCGAACTGATCGAGGAGTACGACGCCGAGATATCGCGCGTCGCGAACCGTTATGGTCTCGACACCTATCCGATCCAACTGGAAATCATCAGCTCCGAGCAGATGATGGATGCGTATGCGTCCGTCGGCATGCCGGTGAATTATCGCCACTGGTCGTTCGGCAAGCACTTTCTTGCGACCGAGAAAGGCTATCGGCGCGGGCAGATGGGCCTCGCGTATGAGATCGTTATCAACTCGAATCCCTGCATCGCGTATCTCATGGAAGAGAACACCATGACGATGCAGGCACTCGTGATTGCGCACGCCGCGTACGGGCACAACTCCTTTTTCAAGGGCAATTATCTTTTCCGCCTGTGGACGGACGCGCACGCGATCATCGATTACCTCGTCTATGCGAAGAATTACATCGCGGAGTGCGAGGAGCGTTATGGGCTGGATCGCGTCGAGGAACTGCTCGATTCGTGCCACGCGCTGATGAATTACGGCGTCGATCGCTATAAGCGGCCGCAGAAACTGTCGCTGGCGAAGGAAGCGGCGATGCGCCGCGAGCGCGAAGCGTATCTGCAATCGCAGGTCAACGAACTGTGGCGCACGCTGCCCAAGGGCAAGGAGCCGTCGCCCGAGGAAACCGAGAGCCGGTATCCGCCGGAGCCGCAGGAGAATCTGCTGTATTTCGCGGAGAAGAATGCGCCGTTGCTTGAGCCGTGGGAGCGGGAAGTGATCCGCATCGTGCGCAAGATCGGGCAATATTTTTATCCGCAGCGGCAGACGCAAGTCATGAACGAAGGCTGGGCCACGTTCTGGCATTACACATTGCTGAACACGCTTTATAACGAAGGCCGTCTCGAAGACAGCTTCATGATGGAGTTTCTGCATTCGCATTCGAATGTGGTGTATCAGCCGCCGGTGACGAAGCCGTATTACAGCGGCATCAATCCGTACGCCCTCGGCTTTTCGATGATGAGCGACATTCGCCGCATCTGCGAAAACCCGACGGACGAGGATCGCGAATGGTTCCCGGAACTCGCGGGAAGCGACTGGCTGGAATCGCTGCATTATGCGATGCGCAACTTCAAGGACGAGAGCTTTATCGCGCAGTATCTGTCGCCGCATCTGATCCGGGAAATGCGTCTGTTCTCGATTCTCGATGACGATATGCGCGATGCGCTGGAAGTGTCGGCCATTCATGACGATAGCGGATATCGTTACGTGCGTCAGGCGCTGTCGCGGCAATACGATATTCATCATCGGGAGCCGAACATTCAGGTTTATTCGGTGAACACGCGTGGGGATCGCAGCCTGACGCTGCGGCATTTCATGACGGATAACCGCCATCTCGCGAACGATAGCGACGAAGTGCTCAAGCACATGGCGCGCTTGTGGCAATTCGACGTTTATCTGGAAAGCGTCGATGAAAACGGAACGGTGAGGAAGCGGTTCGAATGCCGGTATACGGCGCCGAGTACGCGCTGACATCACCTCCGACAGTTATCTGAACAACGCGCGCCGTCTTGAAAGGACGGCGCGTTTTTTTTTGCTCAGACGTCGCTTCGCATGGATCGCAGTCAGCCACGAATTAAGAGGATTCGTCTAAACAATCTGCGCTACATGACTGAGAATTGTCCGCAGGAGGATCGAACCATGGCGGACAATTCAGCACCCAGTTCTGATAAATGGCGCGACGGAATAAGTGCAGCGGTTGGGGATGATAGATGGAACAGTTGGGACAATGAAGTTCAGCTGGCGGTCAGCGAATTCAATCATCACCTGATCGGAAACGCGGGATATCGACCGCTCGATTGGCGGATCATCAAGGCAATGACATGGGTCGAATCCGGCGCCAACAGTTCCGAATGGAAAAAAGAAGCCGATGCAAATAGGTGTAGCAGGAGATCCGGGGCTGTCAGCGCTGCTCTCTGCCAAGGAAGGTGGAGACTTGATTCTGCCGCCAGCATGGAAGTCCCGCCTGACGGTCGCGTCGGTCAGAGCAGACCCCCTTCATAACATTCGGGCGGGAGTGGGTTATCTGCTCATGCGTTCGGCAAGATTCGAGTACCGAAGTGTGCTGGACGGCGATTCCAGAACGTTCGATGTAACCGTCAAGGCTGGCGATAGCCTCGAAAAGATCGCAAAGGCGCAGGGGAGTACGGTCGATGTGCTCAAAAGCCTGAATCCGGCAGCGAATATCCTGCGCTCGGGTCAAATCTTAAAGTGCCGAAAGGCATCGATCGGACAAGTCATCACTGGCTGGCGACCGATAAACTCAGCCATGATTGCGAATCGCTATAACGGCGGTGGGGACAGCGAGTACGCAAAAAAATTCGACTACGTCTGGACCATTATTGCGCGATGAAGAATGAGAAGGCCATGAGTACGTTAAGGCGCGTCGGCGTGAGTCTAATAGCCTGCTTTCCATTTTTCGGTCATGCAAATTCAGTGTTGAGCGAAAAGGAACTACGCGCACAATGCAGTTCACTCCACTTTTCGCAGGTGCACGTGCGCGCGTGCCTGGAGGAAAAAGCAAATCAGAGCGAACGCGATTTGAAACAGGCCGAACAGAATGCTATCAGCGCGCTCGCGCAGTGGGATGAAGACGACAGATTCAGCCGCGCGGCCAGAGCGGGTCTCTCAACGTCGAATAAGTCGTTCACTCAGTATCGGGAGGCTCAATGCAAATTCTCAGCGTCACTCAATGGTGGGGCCGCAGGGAATTCTCACGAGATCAGGCGACTCGCGTGCATCGCAGAACTCAACAGCAGACGCGCAGAACAACTGCGCAGCGCAGCGTCGGACCTACCTTCGAAGTAACCGGGGTACGTGGCATGGCAGCGCGCCAATGCTGCGAGACCACCACTACGCGCCGCAATTCAGATCGCCTTCAACTTGATAACCAGCGCGCGTTTCCCTCGTTCGATAGTCACCTCGCCGGTCGCGGCCGCGTTCAACAGTTCGAGCAGACGGACGAACTTAAGCGTCGCAACCGACGTCCGCTCAACCATGACGACCCGATCGCCAATCTCGATGCCGCTTGCGGCCAATCTGCCGTCCGGTGCGAGTGCGGCGACCCTGTAGCGATCGCCAGCGCGCTGCAGGCCAGCGCCGATGATCGAGGGCGTGCTGTCTTTGGGCGTATCGGGAAGATCGAAGCAGAACCGGTAGTGACGGAAATCCATTTCGAAGCGGTCCATCTTTTCCAGCAAGCCCTGGCCGATACGAGGCGTTGGTGAGCCTGCCAGCACCGTGAGTTTCGGTAGCGCCTTCTGACCGATGGCGAATCCGGCGATCAAACCCTGCTGATTCGGCGTGAATCGATCGGTCGCATCGTAGGAAAAGGTCGTATTGATGCGCTCGAACCATTGCGCTTCCGCGATCGCATCGAACGTTTCCTGTGGCAGCGCGACATCCCCGTTGTCGCCCGTATCGAGCAGGAACGGCAAGGATTCGTCCCTGAGACGCAGTTCGATGAGCGGCGTTCGCTGCGCGGCATCCAGCGTCATGAACGCGCACTGCTGCCATGCATGCGCAGGTGCTTCGCCGGCATACGCGGAGAGCCGCCCGGCAACATAATCGGCTCGCCATGTCAGATTGCGCATCGACTCCATCCCGATGATGCCGTCGAAAGGCCTCTCATCGACGGAAGAAAGGCGCGCCATGTCACCGATGAGCACCGGTCCGCCCGCCGGGATCGACCAGCCGTCGAGACGGATCGCCGGACTCGTGCCAAGCTCCATGCGCATCGTGTCGCTCGCCGTTCCGCTCGTGACGGCGCGGTCGCCAACGGGCTCCGATAGCAGGCCGTTCCTGAGGAAAACCGCTTCGGCGGCCGGCGTCATCGGGACGGCGGCCAGCCGACCGCGCCTATCGAGTACGTTCAGGGTCGCACCTGTATCCAGAAGGACCCGCACTGATTTGCCGTCCGCGCTGCGCGCCTCGAGGAGCCAGTGGCCGTCACGCTTGAGGGGAACCGAAAGCACCGGAACGTCGTCGGCCGCGGCGGGCATGTCGTCGTGCCTGCCGTTGCAACCGGCGAGCACCGCGCAAAGTAAAAAGCCAGTTGCCGTTGCTCGGAGTTTTGCGAGTCTGAGATCGGTTGTCATGCGGTACTGCCGGATGGTGGTTCGAAACCGCCACCATACAGACAGCCTACACGCCAAGACACATCTTCTTGATGATTCGTTACAGACGAGCAGGCCACGACACCAGGCAGACCAACGCGCGTCACTCGCCCCGGCCGCTCACCCCATCCTGCGAAAACAAATCCCAGCTCGCCATGAACAGCGCCGCGACGAGCGGCCCGATCACGAACCCGTTGATGCCGAAAAGCGCCATCCCGCCGAGCGTCGAAATGAGCACGACCCAGTCCGGCATTTTCGTATCCTTGCCGACGAGAATCGGTCGCAGTACGTTATCGACGAGCCCGATCACCACGACGCAGAACGCGACCAGAATCAGCCCCTTGACGATTTGCCCCGTCATGAAAAAGTAGAGCGCGGCGGGCGCCCACACGATTGCCGCGCCGACCGCGGGCAGCAGCGACAAAAACGCCATCAGCACGCCCCACAAAAGCGAACCGCCGATGCCGAGAATCCAGAAAATCAGCCCGCCGAGAAGACCCTGCACGGCCGCAACCGCGATGTTCCCCTTGACCGTCGCGCGCACCACGGTCGTGAACTTCGCGATCAGATGCTGCTTCGGCTCGGGATCGAGCGGAATCGCGCGCCGGATGCGCCGTCCGATTTCGCCGCCATCGCGCAGTAGAAAAAACACCAGATAAAGCATCACGCCGAAGCTCACCACGAACTGGAACGTGTTCTGCCCGATCGACAGCGCCTGCGTCGCGGCGAACTGGCTGATCTGCGACGCGCCTTCCATCAGCTTGCGCTGCACGCCGGGAATGTCGTCGAGTCCATAACGGCCGAGCAGTTGCTGCACCGACGCCGGCAACGCGTGCAGCACATGCTGGAAGTAAAGCCCGAAATTCAGCTCGCCGCTCTTGATCCGCGCGTAGACGAGGGCGATTTCCTGCACGAGCGTCACCGCGACGATCGCGAGCGGAATGATGACGATGAGAATCGCGGCGGCCAGCGTCGTCAGCGCGGCGAGGTTTCGACGCTTGCCGAAGCGCGCGGCGAGGTAACGCTGCATCGGCTGAAACAGGATCGCGAGAATCGCACCCCAGAAGATGGCGCCAAAAAACGGCAGCAGCACCCAGGCGAGCGCGAGCGTCACGACGCACAGCAGGATATGGAAGAAATTCTGATTGACGTTGTGGTTATTCATTAGCGGCCAGGAAACAAACAAAAGGGCGAAGAGCGGGGCGTTCGCGCTAGGGTTCGAGCAAGAATTCGTCCAAGGGTTCGCCGCGAACCGGCCGATTGTTCGGTCACTGCTGGAGCCGAACCGCTCGCGTCGACTAAAATCCGGCTTCCAATCCTTGCGGATCGCTTTCCGGGAACACGGCGAGCAGGCGCGCGAACGAGCCGATCGTTCGTACGCGGCGTTTATCCGCTCAACGCATCGAACAATGAATCCAGGCGTCGTCTACGCATTCGCGGCCTTTGCCATCTGGGGCCTTTTTCCGATTTACTTCAAGGCCTTGCATTCGATCGGCGCGGTCGAGATGCTCGCGCATCGCATGGCGTGGTCGATGGCATTCCTGCTGATCGTCATGACCGTGCGGCGTCAATGGAAGTGGCTCGGCCCCGTCCTGCGCGACAAGCGTCTGCTTGCGCGTTTCGCCGCGAGCGCCGTGCTGCTGTCGGCGAACTGGGGCATCTATATCTGGGCGGTGAACGACGGGCGCATCGTCGAGGCGAGTCTCGGCTACTTCATCAACCCGCTCGTCAACGTGCTGTTCGGGATGGCGTTCCTGCACGAGCGGCTGCGGCCGGTGCAGTGGCTCGCGGTAACGATCGCCGCGGCAGGCGTCGCGTGGCTGACGTGGGTGAACGGCGCGCCGCCGTGGATCAGTCTCGCGCTCGCGCTGACCTTCGGCGGCTACGGGCTGTTGCGCAAGACCGCATCGCTCGGCGCGCTCGAAGGACTCACGCTCGAAACGATGCTGTTGTGTCCCGTTGCGCTGCTGTATCTCTTTTTTCTGAATTCGCACGGCGGCAGCGGCTTCGAACATGCCTCGCTCAGCGTGAAACTGCTGCTTGCGGCGGCGGGGCCCGTGACCGCGGTGCCGCTGCTGCTGTTCGCGGCAGGCGCGCGGCGCATTCCGCTATCGATGCTCGGGCTCATCCAGTACATCACGCCGTCGCTGCAATTGCTGATCGGCGTCGTGATCTATCACGAGTTCTTCGGGCACGATCAGGTGATCGGCTATGGCGCCATCTGGACCGCGCTCGCGATCTACTCGCTCGAAGGCGTGGTTCGCGCCCGCGCGGCCCGCGTCTGAACGATCAGCGCAACGCGTCGCCGAAGCGGTATTCGACCGTCGCTTCATCGAGCTTCGCCTTGATGTCGGGATCGATCGGCTGATCGACGGCCGCGAGCGTCTCGTTCAGCTGATCGGGCCGGCTCGCGCCGATGATCGCCGACGTCACCGCCGGATTCGCCAGCACCCACGCGAGCGCCGTGCTCGCGAGCGAGCGTCCGGTCGGCGCAACGATTCCCTTGATCGCTTCGATGGTGTGAAATTCGCGCTCGTGCCAGTACCGCTGCGTATACATCGCGCCTGCCTTGCCGACCGCGCCGGTGAAGCGTCCGTCGCTCGGGGCGGCGTCGTAGCGGTGCTTGCCCGTCAGCAGTCCGCCGGCGAGCGGGTTGTAGGGAATGACGGCGAGTCCTTCCTCGGTCGCGAGCGGCAGCAATTCGCGCTCGATCTGGCGAAAGAGCAGGTTGTAGCGCGGCTGCACGGAGACGAAACGCGCGGCGCGCAGCACATCCGAGCGGCCGAGCGCGCGCGCCAGCCGGTACGCCAGAAAATTCGATACGCCGATATAGCGCGCCTTGCCTTGCCGCACGATGGTATCGAGCGCTTCGAGCATCTCGTCGAGCGGCGTGTCGTGATCGTCGTTGTGAAGCTGATAGAGATCGACGTAATCGGTATCGAGCCGTTTGAGCGATGCATCGATCGCGTCGAGCAGATGCTTGCGCGATGCGCCCTTGTGCCACGCGAGCGGCCCCATTTCATGCACGGCCTTGGTCGCGAGAATGTAATGGTCGCGACGGCCTTTCAGCCAGCGGCCGACGATTTCCTCGGTGCGGCCCGCGAGATCGTGCCCGCTGCCGAGCGGATAGACGTTCGCCGTGTCGATGAAATTGACGCCCGCGTCCGCCGCCCGGTCCATGATGCTGCGCGACACGTCTTCCTCGGTCTGCAGGCCGAAGGTCATCGTGCCGAGGGTGAGACGCGAAACGGTGAGACCGGTATTGCCGAATTTGCGGTATTGCACGGTTGCGCTCCAAAGATCGGTTGGACGGACAGAATACTTGCTATGCCGCGCGCTTGCCCGCTGCGGCAGGCGCGGAGCGGCCCGGCGCGTCATCGAGATAGCGGAACACGACACCCGACAGCAACGTGACGACGCCCATGCACACGAAACTCAGCTTGAAGCCGGTCGCAGTCGAGAACGACCCCTGGAAGAGCTGCACGAGCGAGCCGCCGATCGACACGCCCAAACCGATCGCGAGCATCTGCACCATCGAGAAGAGGCTGTTGCCGCTGCCCGCGTCCTTGCTCGACAGGCCTTTCAACGTGACGCTGTTCATCGCGGCGAACTGCATCGAGTTGCACGCGCCGAACACGGCGAGAATCGCGATTTCGACGGCGAGCGGCAGCGTCGGCGAAAACAGCGCGAACGCGACGATCGACGCGCCCACGAGCGCCGTGTTCACGAGCAGGAACATGTCGTAGCCGTAACGCTTCACGAGCTGCGCGATCCAGCGCTTGCTGATCGTGCCGGCGATGGCGATCGGCAGCATCATCAGACCCGAATGCAGCGGGCTGTAGCCGAGTTCGAGCTGCATCAGAAGCGGCAGCAGAAACGGCACGGCGCTCGATCCGATCCGGCATAGCAGATTGCCGATCAGCCCGACGCTGAAGTTCGGCTCGCGAAAGAGCGCGAGCTGAAAGAGCGGATTGCGCTTCTTGCGCGCGTACGGAACATAAGCGAACGCCGACACGGCCGCGAGCGCGAACAGCGCCGCCGATACCGCGCCGCGATGCGTCTCGACCGGGCAATCGAGCGCGAGCGAGAACGACACCATGCACATCGAGAGCAAGCCGCAGCCGACGAAGTCGAAGGGCGGGGCGTCATGCACCGTGTCGTTCGGCAGGAAGCGCTGCACCGCATACAGGCCGACCGCGCCGATCGGCACGTTGATCAGGAAGATCCAGTGCCACGAGAACGACTCGACGAACCAGCCGCCAAGCGTCGGGCCGAGAATCGGGCCGACCTGGCCGGCGACGGAGATCATCGCGAGCGCGGAAACGTAGGCTTCGCCCGACACGGCGCGCAATATGGCGAGACGCCCGATCGGCAGCAGCATCGAGCCGCCGACGCCCTGCAGCACGCGCGCGAGCACCAGTTGGTTCACCGAGTGCGCGTTCGCGCAGGCGAGCGAGCCGATCACGAACAGCGAAATGGACACCTGATAGACGCGGCGCGTGCCGAAGCGGTCGGCGAGCCAGCCCGATGCGGGTGTGAGCAGCGCCATCGTGAGCGTGTAGGCGACGACGATCGACTGCATCGCGAGCGGCGCGGCGTTCAGACTGCGCGCGATGGAAGGCAGCGCCGTGTTGACGATCGTCGTGTCGAGCGCCTGCATGAAAAAGCCCACGGCGACGATCCAGAGCAGTGCCGTGTGGGAGGAACCTTTGGTCATGTGGAAGCGGAGTTGCGGAGGGCCGCGCGCCCACGAAAGCCTTTTGAAAACAAGGTCGTTTGCGCGATATGTGAAATCTTAATGACTCCGCACGTCATCGGGAAGACCGCTAGCCGCATTGACTGTTATCGGAATATGCGATGACAATATCGCATGCTCAATCCAGTCTGGCTGACGACATTCGCGACGGTGGCCGCGTCGCATAGCTTCACCGACGCCGGGCGCCAGCTCGGGCTGCGGCAGTCGAGCGTGTCCGAGCATATTCGTCGCCTGGAGGAGAGCGTCGGGCGGCGGCTTTTCGTGCGCGATACGCATTCGCTCGCGCTCACCGCCGACGGCGAAGCGATGCTGGTCCACGCCCGCGTGATTCTGGAAGCGATGGCGCACGCGCAGTCGCAGTTCAGCTCGCCGCGGCTGCGCGGACGCGTGCGGCTCGGCTCATCGGACGATATCGCGCTCGGGCCGCTGCCGAGCGTGCTCGCGGCCTTTCGCGACACGCATCCCGATGTCGAGCTGGAGATTACGATCGGCATGACGGGACGGCTCTATCAGATGGTCGATGCGGGCGAGCTCGATCTCGCGGTCGGCAAGCGGCGTCTGGGCGATGCGCGCGGCATGCGGCTTTTTTCCGGCCGGCTCGAATGGCTCGCGAAGCCGGGAACGGTCGTCGATACGAAAGAGCCGCTGCCGCTCATTCTGGTCTCGGAGCCGAGCGTCACGCGCGGCGTCGTGCTCGATTCGCTCGCGATGTCCGGCGCAAGCTGGCAGATGGTCTGCACGAGCAGCAGCCACGCGGGCTGCATCGCCGCGGCGCGCGGCGGTCTCGGGCTGACGGTGCGCTCGCATTTCCTGGCGGCGCGCGGACTCGCGCCGCCGGTGAATCGCGCCGACTTGCCCGAATTGCCCGAAGTGGAATTCATCGCGTTCGGCGCCAAACATCTGAGCCGTCCGGCCGAAACCTTGCTACAGCTTCTGGAAAATAGCGATCTGCGCGGCGAATGGGACGGCGAATGACATGCGCGGGCAGCGCACCGGACGCGGCCCTGCAACGACCGGCAGACCCGAATGGCTATCTGCAAACTGTTCTTATATATTGTGCGGCGTTTGAAGTAGCCACCTTAAAAGACGTGCTTCGGTTCTTCCTTTTCTTCACTTCCGGTTTGCCCGGCATCCGTGCGCTTCTCGCGGCGATCGCGTTCGCCGCGTGCTCGAACGCCCACGCGGCGACCTATCTGACGAAACACTGCGCCGATCTCGAAGGGAAAACCGTGCCCGCGTCGATCATCGGCTTGCCGACGCGCGGCGCGACGATCGTTTCGGCATCGGTCGTCAAGGCGGCGGCGCTCGGCAACCGCAACGGCGAATACTGCCGCATTACCGGCTTCATCAGGGCGCTGCAGGACACGACGCCCGATATCCGCTTCGAAGTGAATCTGCCGAGCCGCTGGAACGGCCGCGCCCTGCAGATGGGCGGCGGCGGCTACAACGGCACCATCGTTTCCGGCACCGAGCCGATGTCCTTCGCCCCCGATTCGACGCCGCTCGCGCGCGGCTACGCGACCTTCGGCTCCGATTCGGGCCACGTCGGCAATTCGGGGCGCGCGGACTTCGCCGGCAACGACGAAGCCATCGTGAACTTCGGCTTCGGCCATCTGAAGAAAACCCGCGACGTCGCGCTCGCGCTGATCCAGATGGGCTACGGGCGGGCGCCCGAAAAGACCTATTTCGCGGGCGGCTCGACCGGCGGCCGCGAGGGCTTCACGGTGATCGAGCGGTTTCCGAACGACTACGACGGCGTCATCGCCAACGCGCCCGCCATCAACTTTTCCGGCGTGCGGCTGATGGGCGTGAAGGTCGGCCAGGCGTCGTATGCGAAGCCGGGCGGCTTCGTCGGCCTTGCGCAGCAGCGGCGCGTCTTCGAGACCGTCGTGCACGATTGCGACCGGCTCGACGGCGCGGCGGACGGGATCGTCAGCAATGTCGAGGCGTGCAGGAAACTGGAGCCGCAGATCATCGCGTCGCTGCGTTGCGAGAACGGACAGCGGCCTTCCTTGCGCGACAGTTGTCTGTCGGACGCGCAGATCGACACGCTCGAGACCCTGCGCGACGGCGTCACCTTGCCGTATCCGCTCGCGTATGACGTCAGCGCCTATCCGGGCTACAACGTGTTTCAGGGCGTGGACTTCTCCGGCGCGCTCGGCCTCGGCGATTCGCCGACGCTGCTCAATCCGCCGACGTTCGGCGCGAACGGCTATCTGTTCGCCCAAGGCGATGCCTATATCCGCCACTTCGTCACGCGCGATCTCGCGTTCAGCTCGCTCACGTTCGACGTCGACACGCCCGGGCGCTTCAAGCAGCGCCTCGTCACGCTCGCGTACACCGTCGGCGCGATGAACCCGGATTTCACCGCGTTCATCGCGCATGGCGGCAAGCTCATCGCGATGCACGGCCTCGCCGACGAAGTCATCAGCCCGAATCAGACGATCGCGTTTTATCGCGGGCTCGTCGATCGTTACGGAAAGGACAGCGTCGACGCGTTCATGCGGCTGTACATGGTGCCGGGATTCCAGCACGGCAACGGCGTGTTCATCCCCGCGTGGGACGAGCTCGGCGCGCTCGACGACTGGGTGAGCAACGGCATCGCGCCGGAGACGCTCATTGGCAGCGACATCGCGCCCGCCACCAACGGACGCACGCGGCCGATGTGCCGTTATCCGAACTATCCGCGCTATATGGGCAAGGGCAGCATCAACGTCGCGGCGAGCTTCCGTTGCGTCGAGCCGTGAGCATCGGCATCGGCATCGTCAGAATGCGTTGGCGTGCCGGTCCGATATGCGCGGCCAGTATCTCGCCAGCCAGCGCGACACGAGTCCGCGCTTCGCGACGCGATACGACGTGAGCGACACCTCGATCGGCTGATCGCTCTCGGACGTGAGCCACACACGCTCGCCGCGCGCGAGACGCACGACATCGCCGGGCTTCATCCAGTAATCGTACGGATCGCGATGACGCGTCAGCCAGATCGACGGCGCCGCCGCATCGCCGATGCGCAGTTCGGCGTCGCGCGTGAGCCGCCACGACACCATCTGATGCGGATGCACTTCGACAAAGACCACGACGCGCGCGCCCGATGCAGCAAGGCGCCCGGAAGCGACGCCGTGGCCGACGCCATGACGCGCGAAAACTTGCGATACCTTTTCCATCTCTGCTCTCCATGATGTGAGCCGAAGACGGAACCTTGCACGCAAAAACAAGAAGGCCCCGTCTTGCGGCGGGGCCTTCGGAATCTGTCTGCTTGCTTTTCTGCTAGCGCACACGCTGTCCCGATGACCCGCCACGGATGGCGTTCATGCGGTTTTTAATCGCGGCGATGGAGAAAAGGATGGCTGCGTGCATGTGTCGCAGTATCGATGGGCATGTTCGTGTTTGTCAATATCGAGATAGACTTGAACGCATCAAAAAACATTCGGAGGCTCGTCGTGGCTTATCTGCTACTCGTCGTGGAACCGGTCGAACAGCGTGGCCAGCGCACGGAGGAGGAGGGGCGCGAGGCGTATCGCCAGATGGGCGAATTCGCGGAAGGACTGAAGGCGCGCGGCGTGCTGCGCGCGGTCGAATCGCTGACATCGCTCAGGGATGCGGCGCGCGTCAGCGCAACGAACGGCGATGCGCGCGTCATCGACGGACCGTTCGCCGAAGCTAAGGAGATGATTGGCGGCTTTTTTCTGATCGATTGCGAAACGCGCGCCGAAGCGGTCGCGATCGCGGCCGAATGTCCGGCAGCGAAATGGTGCACCGTCGAAGTCCGAAAAGTCGGCCCTTGCTATACCTGACACGCGCTTCGTGTCGATTTTCCTGCGCGCCGTTCGTCGTGGTATTGAAAACAGCGATCAACCCGGAGACCGCCGCCATGCACAAACAAATTTTCGTGAACCTTCCCGTTCGCGATCTCAAGCGTTCGATGACGTTTTTCAAGGCACTGGGCCTGAGCTTCGATCCGGCGTTCACGAATGACGACGCCGCGTGTCTCGTCATCGGCGAAAACATTTACGCGATGCTGCTCGTCGAAACGTTCTTCCAGACTTTCACCAAAAAACCGATCGTCGATGCCCACGCGAGCACCGAAGCGCTCGTGTGCCTGTCGTGCGAGAGCAGGGCGGAAGTCGACGATCTGGTTGCGAAAGCCATCGCCGCGGGCGGACGTGCGCCGCGCGCGCCGCAGGATCACGGCTTCATGTACGGCCACGGATTCGAAGATCTCGACGGCCATATCTGGGAGCTCGTGCACATGGATCCGGAAGCGGCGTGAGCGGGCGCGCGAAACGGGACAGCACGCCGGACGATGCCGCCCGGCGCGCCATCGACGCGGTGTGGCGCATCGAGTCCGCGAAGGTGATCGCGAGCGTGGCGCGCGTCGTGCGCGACGTCGCGCTTGCCGAGGAACTGGCGCAGGACGCGTTCGTCGCCGCGCTGGAACACTGGAGCCAACCGGGCGTGGGCGTGCCCGAGAAGCCGGGAGCGTGGCTCATGACGACAGCGAAGAACAAGGCGCTCGACCGTCTGCGGCAACACGCGCTACACGCGCGCAAGCACGAAGAATACGGACGCGATCTCGACGCGCGGGAAGCGCATATCACGCCCGATTTCGTCGATGCGCTCGATGCCGCGCGCGAGGACGACATCGGCGACGATCTGCTGCGGCTCATCTTCACGGCGTGTCATCCGGTGCTGTCCGTCGATGCCCGCGCCGCGCTGACGCTGCGCCTGATCGGCGGACTCACGACGGATGAAATCGCGCGTGCGTTTCTCGTGCCGGAGCCGACGATCGCGCAACGTATCGTGCGCGCGAAGCGCACGCTGTCGGCGGCCCGCGTGCCGTTCGAGGTACCGAAAGCCGATGCGCGCGCCGCGCGGCTCGGATCGGTGCTCGAAGTCATCTATCTGATTTTCAACGAAGGCTATTCGGCGACCGCCGGCGACGACTGGATGCGACCGGCGTTGTGCGAAGACGCGCTCAGGCTCGGGCGCATCCTCGCGGAGCTGACGCCGGATGAGAGCGAGGTTCACGGGCTCGTCGCGCTGATGGAGATTCAGGCGTCGCGGACCAAGGCGCGCGTCGACCGGGAAGGCCGTCCGGTGCTGTTGCCGGATCAGGACCGCAGCCGCTGGGATCCGCTTCTGATCCGGCGCGGGCTTGCCGCGCTGGAGCGATCCGAAGCGCTGGGCGGTGCGCGCGGCGTGTATGCGTTGCAGGCGGCCCTCGCGGCGTGCCATGCGCGCGCGCCGAGCGCCGCCGACACCGACTGGCCGATGATCGTCGCGCTCTACGACGCGCTGATGCAGACTGCGCCGACGCCTGTCGTCGAACTGAATCGCGCGGTCGCCGTGAGCATCGCGTACGGGCCGGAAGCCGCGCTGCCGATCGTCGACACGCTCGCCGACGCACCCGCGCTCAAGAGCTATCACTGGCTGCCGAGCGTGCGGGCGGATCTGCTGGCGAAGCTCGGGCGCAAGAACGAGGCGCGCGCGGAATTCGAGCGCGCGGCTTCGCTGACGAAGAACGGGCGGGAACGCGCGTTTCTGCTGGAGCGGGCTGGCGAGATGGGATGAGACCGTGAGAGATGGGCTTCGTCCGATCGCGTCATTGATTTAACATAAGACAAATTATCGGCGTTTTTGATGTTACGCCGAATTGGAATGTCGTGTTTTGGTCATCGCGCCGGGACCGACTCGAGCGAGTTTACCCGCCGGCACGCCACCTATAATCGAACGAGACGCGCCGCTATTTTTCAAAAATTGTCGGATTATCAACGCATTAATCAAGAATCCGAAATTTTTGTGAAAAGGCTTGCCGCCTGCGCGCCCGACGCTTCGGCGCACGCAATAATGCCGCCACCTGACTCGGCAAGCTCCCATGATCGACAGTTACCAGCAGTTCCATTCCAGCCTGTATGCAGGCGAAATCGAGGCATGTTTCCGTTTTCTCGATGGTCGCTTCGCCGCCGACGGACACACCTCGGAGTACTTGCACGCGCGCGCGCTCGCGCATCTGCGAGGGGGCGAATTTCTGCGCGCCGTCGATATCGGCTGCGAGCTCACGCGCCGATCGAACACCTTCGGCTTCCAGCTTCACAGCCTGTGCGACGCGTGCGCGCATCTCGGATTGAAGGAAGTCGCGCTCAGCATGATCGAGTACGTGGGATGCAAGCCCGATGTCGCACCGATCTTCGCATTCCTGTGGCGCGTCTACGGCTGGCATTATCTCGGCTGCGACGACCGGGTTCTGGAACTGAGCGCGCAAGACGTCGACGAACATTCCGCCTATGTGCTCGGACATCATCAGGGACGCAGCGCGATGCGCCTGAACGGCATCGCGAGCGGCGTCGAACTGTTGCATCGCTATTGGTCATCGCACGAAGCGCGCCGCGTGCTGTTTCCCGATGTCGATATCGAGCATTACTGGTGCGGACAGCGGGTCCTGCCGGCGCATCTGACGATGACGTCGATCGCGTCGGGCCACGGCGATCAAGTCAACTGGGTGCGCTACGCCGGCGCGCTTCAGGCGCTGGGCGTGCAGATCGCCTACGCCGACGGCTCGGACCGGAACTATCGCTTCGCGATGCCCGATGCCGAATCCGCCCGAGACGCCGAAGCCATGCGCGCGGCCGGCTTCGCCGTCGCAACGGACGGCGCGCTGTGGACCGATCCTTTCGCGCTCTTTACCGCGCTTTTCCCGGTGCTCGGTTATGCGTCGTCGGCACGCTATATCGAGCCCGCCGATCCTTGCGCCGCCGATGCAATCGTCGATGAGATCCGCCAGCGCGCGCAGGGCCGGCGCTGCGTCGGCATTTTCTGGTCGTCGTGCGAATCGGCGAACAATTTCGCCAGCCGCAGCCTCGCCCTGCCCGATCTCGTCCCGCTTTTCGACAGCACGCCCGACATCCACTGGGTCGTCATGCAGCGCGGCTTCGAGCGCACGCGCTGGCTGAACGCCCCGCGTTCGAATGACCTCGACCGCTTCACCACCCTCGCCTCCGACGTCACGCTGACGCAAAGCGTGAGCATCATCGACAGGCTCGATGCGTTCGTCGGCAATGATGGCGCGCTGTCGCACATCGCGGGGGCGCTCGGCAAGCCGTGCTACTTGTTTCTCAATCAGGTCGCGGAATGGCGTTACGAGCGCGATCCGCATGTCACGCCCTGGTATGCCTCGATGCGCCTGGTTCGCGCCCGCGGCCTCGGCGACTGGAACGATGTCGTGCGCAACCTGCAGGCGCTTCTGACGGCGCAAGCGCGCTGACGCGCTACACAATACGCAGCGCGAGTGTCTGCGGAATCTCGCTACGCCGCGTGAGCGCGCACGTCGGTGCATCGTGGCGCGGGCCGCGCACATAGCTTTCGAGCTGGTCGATGGCGAACTGCTGCTCTTCGATCAGATGCCGCACCATATCGCCGATCGAAATCATCCCGACGAGCCGGCCGCCCTCGATCACCGGCAGATGGCGAATCCGCTGCCGCGTCATTAGCGTCATGCATTCGTCGGCGCTCGTTCTGAGGCTGACCGACATCACCGGCGCGGTCATGATCTCGCATACGGTGGTCGTCCGCGAGACTTTGTCCTGCAGGATCACCTTGCGCGCATAGTCGCGTTCGGTGACGATGCCGCACACCGCGTCGCCCACCACGACGACGAGCGCGCCCACTTCCGCCCGCGACATCAGCGCGATCGCTTCGTACACGCTCGCCTCCGCGTCGATGGTGTGAACCGTCGTGTCGCGCTTTGCCTTCAGGACTTGCTTCACCGTTGACATTTGCCGTTCTCCTTGCTGTTTTGCCGCCGAATTACTGCCGATGCGCGTGACGCTCGCCGATCAGTCGAAGTCGAACAGATCGCCGAGAAAGGATTTTTTGCGCCGCGCATGTTCGCGCTTGCCGCGCGAATCGCCGTAGTGGTAACCGTCCTGCCGATGCGTGCGGCGCTCGCGATCGTGTCCGCGCTCGTCCCATTCATCGCGCCCGGACGCTTGCGCCTCCGCGAGCGACGCCTGCGCCGCGCGCCGGATGATCTGATCGAGCTCGCCGCGGTCGAGCCACACGCCGCGACAGTGCGGGCAATAGTCGATTTCGATGCCCTCGCGCACGGTCATCAGTAGTTCGGTCGCGGGACATACCGGGCATTTCATGTCGGTTCCTTTCTGATTGCTTTCAATGAAAACAATCTAGCGGAATGGTACGCGTCGAAAAATAGGAGATTTTGAGCGCGTCACTTCAGGAAAACCGAACCGGATGATGCCCTCGCACCGAATTGGTGCGCCCGTGAAGGTCTTGAATCGGAGCGACTTGCGATCCATCTCAAAACCCCGCAAGCTTTCGCCTTGACGTGACGCGCACGCACGCGCGTCGGAACCGCACAACAAAGGCGACACCATGTCCGACAAATCGATGAGCGAAGAACGCCACGGCGCCGAAACCGGCGACCTGCTGTACCTGCTGCAAGGCGCCGACGACTTCAGCCGTTTCGTGTTCCCCGACAGCGAAGCGCTGTTCAAGAGCCTCGCGCGCCAGCAGGCGCCGCATACGCTCTTCATTACCTGCGCGGATTCGCGCGTATCGCCGGAAATGATCACGCAGACGCGCCCCGGCGAGCTTTTCGTGTGCCGCAACATCGGCAACATCGTGCCGGCTTATGGCGAGATGCTCGGCGGCGTGTCGGCGGTGGTGGAATTCGCGGTGCTCGCGCTCAACGTCCGGCAGATCGTGATTTGCGGCCACTCGGATTGCGGCGCGATGAAAGGTCTCGCGTCAGGCGCGGCCATCGCCGATGAAATGCCGACGGTTCACGCATGGCTGCGCAACGCCGAAGCCGCGCGCAGCGTCGTGATGGCGCGCAAGCTGGAAGAAGAACGCATCGTCCAGGCGATGGTCGAGGAGAACATCCGCCTGCAACTGACGCATCTGCGCACGCATCCGGCGGTCGCGGGCCGGCTCGCGCTCGGCAAGCTGCAGGTGCAGGGCTGGGTGTACGACATCGGGCGCGGCAAGGTGTCGATCTACGACGAGGCCGACAGCAAGTTCGAGTCGCTCGAAGAAGCGCGTCTGCGCCTGTTGCGCAAGGACGGGCGTTGACATCGGCACGCCCGGCTTCGCGGCGAGCCGTTGCATAGCGCTTGCTACCGTGATCGATGCCCTCTTTCTCCGAGTGAAAACGTCATGCCTGTCTACGATTACGAATGCGCGGATTGCGGCGCGTTCGAAGCCGTCCGCCGCATCGCCGAGCGCGACGATCCCGCGGCCTGTCCACAATGCGGCGCGACCGCTGCGCGCGTGACGATCGGCGCGCCGAGCGTGGGCGGTTCGAGCGCATCCGTCGGCGCCGCCGAAGAAGCCGGCAGTTACGGCATGAGGCATCGCGGCGGCTGCCTCTGCTGCGGATAGCGCGCTTTGTACCGCGCGCGGGCACGGTCATTGCAAAGTCACCTCCCGTACGCCCCGCGCAGCGCGGGCGTATCATGCAAGACGACGTGCGCGGCGCGCAAGGCCGCACGCAGTCGTAGGCATCGACATCGCGAGCGCGTCGTTGCAAGTCTCGCGATGTTCGCGCTCAACCGTGTTCCGAACGAAAAACAGGAGGTGATAAGGATGACGATAGAGTTCAGCGGGCGCCGTCATGTCGTGGCGGCAGCGCGTGTCGCGTTCGAGGCGAAGGTGGACGGCCGCGAGGTGTGGTGCAGCATTTCCCTCGATGCACTCAACGATCACTTCGGCAATAGCGGGACGTCGTCGCACGATCTCCTCTCCGCGTTCGAAGGCGGACGCGTGCAAATCGAAGACGCCGCCCGGCGCGCGCTCGAGCGCAACGGCGGCCAGTCGGTCGAACTGGAAACCAACGATTTCAAGGCATCGCGAGCGGTTTAGGCCTCAAGCGGCGGGCGGCGGCGCAGTGCACCGCCCGCATCAGTGGACGTAGAAACACTTCAATACGTCGAACATCCACCAGACCGGGCACGGCGTTCTGCAAAAGCCGTCGTAGCCCGCGGCGTGCAATGCATCGCGCGGATCCTGCTTGGCATCGGCGGCGAGCGCAATCAGCAACTCCACTTCGCCCTCCGTCCGATCGACGGTCAGCGCTTCGCGCAGCGTGCGCGCCGGCGCGTGGTCGTGCGCGTCGCCGATGAGCGTATCCACGAACAACACCTGCGGCCGCCAGTTGCGGATGAATTGCGACGCGGCCGCCGCATCGCCGATCTGCACGGCCTCGAAACCGCGCATCGCGAGGAGCAGCGCGAACGAATCGCCGACGTTCGATTCCGAATGCACGATCAAGACGCGCCGCGGACTGGCGAGCGCCATCGTCAGCGGATTCCAGATTTCGCACCGGTCGGTGCGGAGGTCGTACGATCGTTCTTCCATGTCGGTCCGGCACGGCGATAAGCCTCTGCCGATATCAGCAACCCAGCAAGGTTGAGGCCCGCTGCGCTTCAGCGTGCGGCCAGCAGACCGACGATGAGCCCGCCGACCGCCGCCAGCGCAATCGATTTCCAGGGATTGTCGTGCACGTAATCGTCCGTGCCCTCCTTAGCCTGCCTGTACTGCGTCGCGATGACGTCCTGCGCGCCCGCCAGCACGTCGCGCGCGCGCCGCGGCATCGGTCGCGACGGATGGTACTGACTGCCCTGTCCCGCGGCGTGCGTCGCGGCGGGCTGCGCGAGCACCGTCGGACTGTCGCCGCCTTCGAGCACATCGCCGTGCACGTGATACGGCGAATACCTTGCGGGCTTGTGCGCCTCGCCCGGCGTGAGCGGCGTCACGCTCGCGGCCTGTCCGTGCGCCATGCCGGGCGCGAGCGCCGCGTCCATCGCGCTCGCGACCGTGCGGCGCGAGAGCGGCGGATCGGCCGGATCGCCCCGGTCGCCGTTTTGCATCGACTGAATCGTGGATGCGTTGCCGTTTGCATTGTCCATGGCTTCTCTCCCGTTGACTGCGTCCATCGCGCTGCAAAAACCATCGTCCATCTTTCGATCATGCAAGAGTCGCACCGATCGGGCCTGCCAGCAACCTCGGCGTCCGCGGCCGGTCGAGCCGCGCGGCGCTTGGCAATTTTTCTCACATAACGGTGAGAAATGCTCGTTTGCGGCGGCATCGGCGCGCGCCTACGATGCGGGATTCCGGGAGCTGGGCGAGCGGGTGCATCGCGCCGCATCTTTCGTTTCACGCCGCGCCGAAACGTCGGCACGACGCACGCCGATACGATGGTTTCGCTCCCGACTTCTATCGCCAAGCCGCCATGAATCCCGTCAATCTCGCTCAACTGTTCGTTCTCGCCGCGCTCTGGGGCGGCTCGTTCCTGTTCATCCGCGTCGGCGTGACCGATCTCGGCGTCGCGCCGCTGATGGCGTTGCGCGTGGGCATCGGCGCGCTGTTTCTGCTTCTGATGCTCGCGCTGCGCGGCAAGGCGCGGCCAGCCTTCTCGACGATGCGCGAACGCGCGTGGCCGCTCCTCGTCGTCGGCGTCCTCAATTCCGCCGCGCCGTTTTGTCTCTTCGCGTATGCCGAGCTGACGCTGTCGGCGGGCGTCACGTCGGTCATCAACGCGACGACGCCGCTCTGGGGCGCGATCGTGGCGTATCTGTGGTTGAGCGACCGGCTGACGCGCATGCGCGTGGCGGGACTTGCGATCGGCTTCGCGGGCGTGCTCGCGCTCGTCTGGGATCAGATGTTCGCGCACGACGCGAGCGCCGCCGCCGCCCCGATGGCGACCGCGCTGGCCGCACTCGCCGCGCTCGCCGCATCGGCTTCGTACGGCGTCGCCGCGAGTTACACGAAAAAGCATCTGATGGGCGTCGATTCGCTGACGGTCGCCGCCGGCACGATGAGCGCGGCGACGATCGTGCTTCTGCCCTTCGCGCTCTTTTTCTGGCCGGCCGGCGCCGTATCGTTGCACGCGTGGGGCGCGGTGCTCGGGCTGGGCGTCGCGTGCACGGGCCTCGCCTACATGATGTTCTTCCATCTGATCGCGGTCGCCGGGCCGGCACGCGCGATCACCGTCACGTTCCTGATTCCGATCTTCGGGATTCTGTGGGGCGCGCTCTTTCTCGCCGAGCGCGTGTCGATGGGCATGGCGGCCGCCTGCGCGATCGTGCTGGTCGGCACGGCGCTCGCGACGGGCGTGATCAAGCGCGTGCCGCTCGTCGGCGCGCGCCGGTCTCAATGCGTGAAGGAAAGCAAAGCGTGATCGGCTAATGCCAGTGACGCGCGAGCGGCCCGTCCTCTCCGGCGACGGGATCGCTTCGCGGGAACGGCAGTTCTTCCATCGCGATGCGTTCCTGCTCGCTGATCGCTTCGCGGCGGATATCCCATTGCTGCCCCGGCGGATAAGCCCCGACGACCTGAAAGCGCCGTCCGGCCGTCAGCAGGCAATGGCCGGTGCCGGCAGGCAGGACGAGCGCGTCGCCGGCGCTGACCGCGATCACGCGGCCATGCGGGCCGCCGAGAATCAGTTCGGCGTCGCCCGATGCGACACCGAGCGCCTCATGCGCGGTCGAATGGAAGTGATGATAGTCGAAGACACTGTCGCGCCACTGCGGCGGCCAGCCGTTCTGCGCGAAAAGCGCTTCGAAGCGCTCGGCGCAATCGGTGGCTTTGGGGTCGATCGCGCCGCGCCACACCAGGACGGGCAGCCGCGTGTTATTTGGCACCCAGCCGTTCGGCGGCAGCATGAAATGCTCGCAGCGGGCGTGTTGCGACAGCAAGCTTGCAGTTTGCTCGGTCATGTTGCGCTTTCTCCGAAAGAGTCAGAGAAATCGCAGCAACGCACGTTCCAGTCGGAATGGACCGCGCGTCAGCGGCCGTGCCAGTGACCGCCGCCGCCGCTCGAGAAGCCGATGCCGAGCGACACCGACGGCGCCGCGTAGTAGCCCGGTCCATACGCATAGCCATAGGCAGGCGCGTAGCCATAAGCGGGCGCGGGCGCATAGCCATAAGGCGGCGCATAAACGCAGCCGCCGAGCCCCGCCGCCGCCACGAGCGCGACGGGCACGATCAGCGAGCGCGCGAGGCGCGACCGGGTTCGAGTTCGAGTTGAATTTTTCATGATGATGCCCCGTTGCCGCCGGCTTCCGGCTTACCAGTGCCGATAGCCGTAATAGCCGCCGTGATGCGCGTACCAGTCGCGGCGTCCCCAGTAGCGATAGCCATCCCAGTAGCGGTCGCCGTGCCAACCCACGACGATCGCCGGCGCGGGCGCAACCATGACCGGCGCGGGCTGATAGGCGACGGGCGGAGGCGGCGGCGCGTACATGGGCGGCGGAGGCGGCGCATAGACGGGAGCGGGCGCGACGTACACCGGCGCCGCATAAACCGGCGCAACCGGAACCCCGAGATTGATGCCCAGGCTCACGCCCGCCACGGCGGCTTCGCAAGCGAGTCCCGCCGACAACGCGATACCGATCCCGACCAAGCCCTTGATGTTCATTTCGTCCTCGTCTGAGAAGGCCGACAAGCAGACCGCGATGCGATCCTGGATTCATATGCAGCCATGAATCCATCGTAGCCGCGCCGCGTGCGGGCTGCGTTACAACGCCTGTAACAGATGTGAATCCTGAAACGAATGTGCGAAAAGCCGATGCGACGCCGCTTCGCCCGCGCAGGTTGCGCGCTGTTGCGCCGACGTGGGATAGTTCCGGCTTCGTCAAACGGATGCCTGGACGATGGACTTGTTGCGGAGCATGAGAATCTTTGCGCGCGTGGCTGAAGCGGCCAGCTTCACCGTCGCGGCGCAGCAGATGGACATCACGACGGCGCAGGCCTCGCGCGCGGTCACCGAACTCGAAACGCATCTGCGCACGCGGCTTCTGAATCGCACGACGCGCCGCGTCGCCCTCACCGATGCCGGCAACCGTTATCTCACGCGCTGCAAGGAAGTGCTCGAACTCGTCGATCTCTCCGAGGCCGAGGCGAGCAACGCCCAGGTTTCGCCGACGGGCGTGCTGCGCATGCATGCCCCGATCACCTTCGGCCAGCACTACGTGGTGCCCGCGCTCACGCGCTATCTCGAGCAGCATCCGCAGGTGCGCGTCGAGCTTACGCTTTCGCAACATATCCCCGACATGCTCGACGAAGGCTTCGACGTCTTCCTGCAAGTCACCACGTCCGCACTGCCCGACTCCGCGCTCGTCTCCACGAAAATCTGCTCGATGCCGAGCGTGCTGTGCGCGTCGCCGGGCTATCTCAAACGGGCGGGCACGCCCCAGCGCATCGACGATCTGAAGAACCACGCGTGCCTGCAACTCGTGACGACGTTTTTCCCCGTCGACCGATGGGTCTTCGGAGGCCCGCGCGGCCACGTCGAAGTGGAGCTCGACCCGGGCCGCCTGCGCGTCAATTCCGCCGATGCGCTCGCGGTCGCGCTGTCGAACGGTCTCGGCATCGCGCCGCTGCCGATGCTCGCCGCGCTGCCGTGGCTCGACAGCGGCGCGCTCGTGCGCGTGCTGCCCGAGTGCGAACTTCAGACAATGACCATCTACGCGATGTACGCGTCCCGCCAGTATCTCGATGCGAAGATCCGCACGTGGGTCACGTTCCTGCGCGAGTTCGTCGAAGAGACGCTCGCGAGCCAGGCCGCGTGATCGTCGGATAAAACGCCGCGTTCCTAATACGAATGGCGAAGAACAGCGCGTATGCGAAGGTTCTCTAAACGCGTAGTTGCAAGCATGCTTCGGAACACTAAACTGCTTGATGGTGCGCCTGCATCTCGTCACGACGATGCGCCGCAACAGAAAGGAGTCGGCCGACATGAACAAGACTCTGCGCGCGAGCACCGCGTTCCCCGCGCGATGGCTCTGCATCGCCACGCTCATCGTCATGGCGTGCATGTCCGCGCGCGCGGAACCGAGCGGCGCGCGCGTCGTCGCGGGTTCCGGCTCGGTGACGAGCGCGGGCGCCAACACGATCATTCAGCAGAATAGCGGCCGCCTCGCCATCGACTGGAATTCGTTCAGCACGCGCCCTGGCGAAGCGGTCACGTTCAATCAGCCGGGCGCGAATTCGATCGCGCTGAACCGCGTCGTCGGACCGCGCCCGACGGCCTTCTTCGGCAAGCTCGACGCGAACGGCCAAGTGTTCATCGTCAATCCGAACGGCGTGATCTTCGGGCCGGGCGCGCAGGTGAACGTCGGTGGATTGCTGGCATCGACGCTCAATCTGTCGACAAGCGATTTCATGAGCGGCCACTACACCTTTTCGGGCGACGGGCGCTGGCATCGGCATCATCATCATCACGAGGACGGCGCGGCGGTCGTCAATCTCGGCACGCTCACGAGCGCGCCCGGCGGTTATGTCGCGCTGATCGGCGCGCGCGCGATCAACGCCGGCACGATCGACTCGCCCGGCGGTTTCGCGGCGCTCGCGGCGGGCGAGCGCATCGCGGTCACGCTCGGCGATCACAGCATGATCGGCTTGTCGGTGGAGCGCGGCGCGTTGCGTGCGCTCGCCGCCAATCACGGTCTGATTCAGGCCGATGGCGGTCAGGCCTGGCTCGTCGCGAGCGCCGAGGACGCGCTCCTCGCCAATGTCGTGAACAACACGGGCGTCATCCGCGCGAGAAGCGCCGTGAACCAGAACGGCGTGATCCGCCTCGTCGCGGACAAAGGCGTCGTGCAGGCCGGCGGCACGCTCGACGCATCCGCGCCGGATGGCGGCAACGGCGGCGCCATCGAAACGGCGGGCACGCAGGTGCGCGTCGCGCCGGACGCGCAGGTCACGACGGCGGCGGCATCGGGACAAACCGGAACGTGGCGCATTGCAAGCGACTTCGCCGCGCTCGTCGGCGGCGGCGATGCATTCGGACAGCGCTTCGGCACGATTCAGGGCGCGACGCTTTCGCGCGTGCTCGAATCGACCAATGTGTCGATCAGCGCCGCGTCGCCGGCGGGCTTTGCGGCGTTCGGCCTCGTGCTGATCGACGGCCCGGTCGCGTGGAGCGGCGTCAACACGCTTTCGCTCGCGGCGCAGAGCGCTATCCGCGTCGACGCGTCGATCAGCGCGCCGCGCGGCACGCTCGCGATGACGACCGCCGGCACCGCGACACAACAGGCGCCCATCCAGGCGGCCAATGTCGCCCTGCAAGGCGGCGCGGGCGCGTACCGGCTGACGAACGCGGGCAATCGCATCGGCACGCTGGCGGCGAACGCCGGTTCCGTCGACATCGCCGATAGCGCGCCGCTCACGATCGGCCGCGTCGCGGGTTTGTCGGGCGTTTCGGCGAGCGGCGCGGTCACGCTCACGGCGCCCGCGCTCACGCTCGCCGCGCCCATTGCGAGCCGCGCGAGCGGCACGGCGATCACGCTCGCCCCGGCGACCTTCGTGAACCGCGCGGGAGCGAACGCGCTTTCCGCGCCGAACGGCCGCTGGCTCGTCTACTCCGACGCGCCCGAGGCCGACGCCTTCGGCGGACTGCAAAGCGGCAATCTCGCGCTCTGGGGCGATGCCTACACCGGCGGCGCCGATGCGCGCGCGGCATCGGCATCGGGCAACCGGTTCGCGTTCAATGCGCGGCAGCAGGTCACGTTGACGGCGATCAACATCGACGTGCCGTTCGAGACGCCGCGCACGCTCGGTCCGAACGACGTGACGATCGCGCTGCGCTACAACGGCGCGAACTACGGCAACGCATTCGCCGACAGCCCGGCGAACCACGAGCCGTTCGTCTTTACGGTGACGAGCACCGGCGCGACGCCGGGCGCGGCGATCGGCACGTACGCGATCACGGTCACGGCGACGGGCGGCCCGACCGGCTACACGATCACGACGCAAGGCGGCACGCTGCGCATCGCGGGCACGCCGCCGCCTGCGCCGCCGTCCGTCCCCGTACAGCCGGTGATGCCGCAAGAACCGGAAACGCCCGTCACGACCGTCGCGGCGCTGCCCGGCATTCTCGATTCCGTGCGTACCGACGCGGCCAATCCCGCGCCGCTCTACAACGCGACGCCGGGCCTTCAGCCGGAGTCCGCGCCGCTCGTGCAGCAGCGCACCGATTCGACGAGCGACGGCAGCCGTCTGCCGGACGACGCATGGCCCGGTCACGTATGCCGCATGTGAGGCCCAGGCGCGTGCGACGCTTCGGGCCCCGCGAACGACGCCACAGCGTCGCGTCTCGCCGGCTCGCCGTGCTCATCGCGACGCTCGTCGCGGCGACGGCGCGCGACATGCGCGAAACGCACGCCCAGACGCTGCCGAACGCGGGCAGCATCCTGCGCGAACAGCAGCAGCAAGCGCCCGCGCCCGTCCCGCCTTCCGATCTGCGTCTGAACGTGACGCCCGCGCCCGAACCGCCGCCCGTCTCCGGCGAAACAGGAGGCATCCGCTTCGAAGTGAAAGGTTTCGCGTTCACCGGCAACACGCTTTTCCCGACGGCGGAACTGCTCGACGCCGTGCGGCCGTTCATCGGTGCGGGGCGTTCGCTCGACGATCTCGAAAGCGCCGCCGATCGCGTGAGCGCGTTCTATCGGCGGCACGGCTATCTGGTCGCGCGCGCCTATGTGCCGCCGCAGCAGATCGATGACGGCATCGTGCGTATCGCGGTGAGCGAGGGACGTTACGGTCGCATCGACATCGACAACCAGTCGCGCACGCGCGACCCCGTCATCGCGCGATTTTTCGGCGCGCTCAAACCGGGCGACGTGATCGACGAGCGCGCCCTCACCCGCGCCACGTTGCTCGCGCAGGACGCGGCCGGCACGACGGGCGCGAACGCGACGATCTCGCCGGGCCTTCTTCCCGGCACCTCCGACATGACGCTCGCCGTGCCGACCGCGCGGCCCGTCTCCGGCAGCGTGCAGGCCGACAACTACGGCCAGACGACGACCGGCACCGCGCGTCTCATCGGCGCGCTGCAATGGAACAATCCGCTCGGCATCGGCGATCAGTTGGGCGCGCGGCTGCTCGGCTCGATCACCGGGCAGTTCTACGGCAACATCGGCTACACGGTGCCGGTCGGCGGCAGCGGGTTCGCGTGGGGCGTCGGCTACACGCGCTCGACGTATTCGGTCGGCGGTCAGTTCGACGAACTCGACGCCTACGGCAGCGCCAATGTCTTCTCGACGTTCCTGAGCTACGCGCTGCTGCGCTCGCCGTCGGCGAACGTATTCGCGACGCTCGGCTACGACCACAAGCTGCTGTCGGATCACCTCGGCGCGTTCGATTCCGTCAGCGACAAGACGAGCGATGTCGGCCGGCTCGGGCTCTCGGGCAATCTGACGCTCGAAAAGAGCATCACGACGTTCGACACGGCTATCCAGCAAGGCAACCTGCGCTATAAGACGCCGCAGCCGGAACAGATCGCCGCGCAGATCGCCGGTGCGTTCACGAAGTTCGTGTTCGCCGTGACGCACACGCAGGTGATCGGCGATCAGGCCAACGGCACGCAGCTCTACCTTTCGCTCAACGGCCAGGCGACTTCGCGCAATCTCGATTCGTCCGAGCAGATCTCGCTCGGCGGCCCGTATGCCGTGCGCGCCTATGCGACCGGCGACGCGCCCGTCGACGAAGCGTATATCGCGACCATCGAACTACGGCAGACGATCAGGCAATCGCTCGTGCCGGTGCTCGTGACGCTATCGGGCTTCATCGATACCGCCGACGGGAAGATCGTCGCGCATCCGGTCGCGCCGGGCAGCGATCACGTCCGGCTTTCCGGGCTGGGCGTCGGCGCGACGTTCGCCGCGCCGCACGACTTTCTGCTGTCGATGTCGTACGCGCACACGCTCGGCTACGTGCCTTCGACGCTCGGCACCGGACACGCGAACCGCTTCTGGATCGCGCTCACGAAGTCCTTCTGAGACCGAACATGACGCGCGCCCGACACCTTCTTCTCTTCCTCTTCCTGGCGATGACCGCGCGCGCGGCGTGCGCCGAAGCGGTCGCGACGATCACCGCGCTCGTCGGCAATGTCGCGATTCAATCGGCGGGCGGCGCGCAACGCGTGGCGGCGGTCGGCGGCGACATCGACAACGGCGACACCGTGCAGACCGGCGTCGGCTCGGAAATCGTGATGATCTTCACCGACAAGCAGCGCGTGTATCTGAAGCCCGGCTCGGTGTTTCGCGTCGACGATTTTCATTACGCGGTGAACGCGCCGCAGGAAGACCGCAGCTTTCTGTCGCTCGTGAAAGGCGGATTGCGCGCGCTCGACGGGCTCGTCGCGAAGGAAGGCAAGCCGGAGAACTATCGCGTGAAGACGCCGACGTCGACCATCGGCATACGCGGCACCGAATATTCCGTCACCGATTGCGCGAATCTCGAACCGGGCGCGAACGCGGATTGCAAGGGCGATCAGATCGTCGTCTACGATGGTCAGATCGTCGTCATCAATCAGGTCGACAGGCAGATCGTGCGCGCGGGCGAAGGCGCGATCGTCGTGAGTCCGCGGCTGCCGTTCGGCGTGCTGCCGGCATCGCGCGTGACGCCGGTGGTGCCGTCGGCGGCGTGCCGTTAGCGAGCCCACGATGAGCGAAAACACGAGCCGCGATACGGACGTCATGCGCGCAGCGCAGTTGCACGCGGCGCTCATGTCTTTCGGCGTCGATGCGCACGCGCGCGTGCTGGCGGCGCGGCTCGTCGTCGCGAACGAGCAGATCCGGGCCGCGCAATGAGGGTGCGAGAACCGCTCGCGTTCACGTTCAAACGCTCGGGCGCGCGCTGGGCGCTCGGGCTCGCGATCGTCGTCGCGCTCGCGGGACATGCGCTGTCGCGCTATGACATCCGCTTCATCGATTCGCTCGACGCGATGATCTACGACGCGAAAGTGCGTCTCTTCATGCCGCGCACGACGGACGCGCGCATCGCGATTCTCGATATCGACGAGAAAAGCCTCGCCGAACTGGGCCGCTGGCCGTGGGATCGCGCGCGCATGGCGGCGCTCGTCGATACGCTGTTTTCGCGCGAGCGCATCGCGGTGCTCGGCTTCGACATGGTGTTCGCGGAAGCCGACGCGAGTTCGGGCCTTGCCGTGCTCGACGAACTCGCGCGCGGCCCGCTCGCCGAGGACGCCGCGTACCGCAAGACGCTCGATGCGCTTGCTCCGCGCCTCGATTACGACCGCCGTTTCGCCGATGCCCTTGCCGGTCATCCCGTCGTGCTCGGCTTTTACTTTTCGAATCGCGATGCATCGAGCGGCGCGATTCCATCGCCCTTGATGAGCGCGCGCGCGTTCGGCACGCATCCGCTCATGCTCTTCGACTGGACGAGCTACGGCGGCAATCTGCCCGCGCTGCAACAGGCGGCGAAGCGCGCCGGATACTTCAATCCCGTGATCGATTTCGACGGCTCCGTGCGCCGCGTGCCGCTCATCGCGGCCTATCGCGACGGCGTGTACGGCGCGCTGTCGCTCGAAGTGATCCGCGCGCTGTTCGGCGACGCCGCGGTGACGCCGGTCTTCGACGACGCAACCGATCCCGCCGCGCCGCTCGCGGGACTCGCGCTCACGACGCCGCGCGGCACGCGCACGATTCCTGTCGATGAAAACGGCGCGGCGCTCGTGCCCTATCGCGGCCCGACCGGCAGCTTCCCGTATTACTCCATCGCCGACGTGCTCGGAGAGCGCATTCCCGCCAACGCGCTCGCGGGCAAGATCGCGCTCGTCGGCACGACGGCGCCGGGCCTGATGGATCAGCGCACGACGCCCGTCGGCGAGGTCTATCCGGGCGTCGAGGTGAACGCGAATCTGATCGGCGGCATGCTCGACGATACGATCCGCTTCGAACCCCCGTTCGCGTCGGCGTTGCAGGCGTCGATGCTCGCGCTCATCGGACTCGCGATGATCTTCCTCTGGCCGTGGCACATGCCCGCGCGCGCGACGATCTTCACCGCGATGTTGCTCGCGCTCGTCGTCGCGGCGGATCTCTTCGCGTTCGCGCGGCTTCGCTGGTCGATTCCTGTGGCGTCGCCGCTGCTCGCCGCGCTCGCGCTCTACGTGCTCAACATGTCGTACGGCTACTTCGTCGAGGCGCGCGCGAAACGCCATTTCACCGCGCTGTTCGGGCAATACGTGCCGCCCGAGCTCGTCGAGGAAATGAGCCGTCATCCGGAGGACTACAGCATGGCCGGGCGGCGCGCCGAGTTGACCGTGCTGTTCTGCGACGTGCTCGGCTTCACGGCCATCGCGGAGACGCTGGAGCCGGAAGCGCTCGCGCGTCTGATGAACGAGTATCTCGGCACGATGACCGAAGTGATCCGCGCGCATCGCGGCACGCTCGACAAGTACATCGGCGATGCGATCATGGGTTTCTGGGGTGCGCCCGTCGACGATCCGGATCACGCGCGCAACGCCGTCGCGGCGGCGCTCGGCATGCGCGCGGCGCTCGTCGAGCTGAACCGCACGCTCACGGCGCGCGGCTGGCCGACGCTGTGGATCGGCATCGGCATCAATACGGGGCCGATGACCGTCGGCGACATGGGCTCGCACGTGCGCCGCGCCTACACCGTGATGGGCGATGCCGTGAATGTCGCGGCGCGGCTCGAAGGCCTCACGCGGCGCTTCGATATCGACATCATCGTGGGGGAAGCGACGCGCGAACGGGTGACGGATATCGCGTTCCGCGAGATCGATCGCGTGCGCGTGAAAGGACGCGTCGCGCCGATTGCGGTGTTCGAGCCGCAGCCCCCGCACGAACACGGCGATGCGCTCACGCGCTGGCACGCGGCGCTCGCGCACTATCGCGCGCGCGAGTGGGACGAAGCGCAAACGCTACTCGCGACGCTCGCGGCGCAGTATCCTGAGCGACAGGTGTACGCGATGTATCGCAGGCGCATCGATGCGCTGCGCGGCATTGCGTTGCCCGAGGACTGGGATTGCGTAAGCGAATTCGACACGAAATGAATCATCATGAACGTTCGGGTACTCGGCTGTAGCGGCGCGATCAGGAGCGGCGGCGACGATGCGGGCGATCGCGGCGGCACGACGGCGCTGCTCGTCGACGGCGACATCATGATCGATGCCGGCACGGGCGTCGCCGTGCTCACCGACGACGAACTCGCGCGTATCGATCATGTGTTTCTCACGCACTCGCATCTGGATCACATTGCGTATCTGCCGCTCATGATCGATGCCACGAGCGACGCGCGCGATAGGCCGCTCGTCGTTCACGCGAGCCGCGCGACGCTCGACATACTTCAGGCGCACATCTTCAACAATCTGATCTGGCCGGACTTCACGCGCATTCCTTCGCCCGATGCGCCGGGCGTGCGCTTCGAAGCGCTGGAGGTCGGCGAATGCTTCATGCTGAACGGGCGCACCGTGACGGCATTGCCCGCGCGGCATACGGTGCCGTCGATGGGGCTGGCGGTGTCGAACGCAACGGCGTGCATCGCATTCAGCGGCGATACGACGAGCAATCCCGAGTTCTGGGCCGCCGTGTGCGCGTTGCCGGGACTGCGCCATGTGATCGTCGAGACCGCGTATCCGGATGCGCAGATCGCGTTGGCGCGTGCGGCGCATCACTATTGCCCGAAGCTCATCGCCGATGATCTGCGTGGCCGCGCGATGAAAGCCGAATTGCTGATTTCGCATCTGAAACCGCCGCACGGCGCGCAGATTCTGGAAGAACTGCGCGCCGCGTTGCCCGATGTGTCGCTGCGTGCGTTGCGCGCGGGCGAAGTGCTGACGTTGTGATGTTCAACGCGAACCCGCTGCCGCACGACGCTCGATGCTGATCGGCGTGACGTTCGCCGGCGCCGACGTAACCGCGGCCGGCAGCAACTCGCCTCGCACGATCGCCCGCACCGTTCCCGCGATCATGAGACCGATCACCACGTTGGCCACGACGAACGCAGCCGGTGCGATCCACGTCATCGGGCCGGCGGCGCCGCGTTCGAGCATGCGAATAGCCATCGTCGGCAATGCTGCGGCACCGAAGCTGAAGGCCCAGTACGAAGGCGTGAACGCGCGTTGGCGAATCCAGGGCACGAGGCGCGCGAGCATCAGCGCCTGATAGAGACCGTAGCCGAGCAGCATGTATGCGAACGTATCGGGTACGCCGTGCGTGATCGCGAGATACGACACGCCTCCGACGACCGGCGGCGCAAGCTGGATGCCGAGCGTAGGGCGCAATGCTTCGGGCAGCGGTTCATGCACGGCGGCGCGATGCAACACGATCGATTCGATCGCGAGCCACGAGAACACGCCCGCGCCGAACAGCAACATGCCGATTTGCGTGAAACCGAGCCCGGCCGCCGCCGTCGCCGCGACGAAGCTGGGCGCGACCGTCGGAAGGTAGATGGCGGGCGTCGTCAGCTCGGGCTTGCGGCCGCCCTGCCAGAACCGGCCATGCAGATACGCGCCGAGCGCGAGCGAACTCGCGACGCCGATCGCGAAGAGCGCGATCGCGAGCGGCCGCGAATAAGGCTGCACGGCTTGTGCGACGAGCATCGCCGATACCGGCACGAGCGCCGCGAACGAAGACTGCACCGGATGACGCATTTCCGCGATGGCCGCATCGCGCTGGACGAGCCACTTGCGCCCGTATGCGACGAGCACCGCGATCCAGACGACGAGCGCGCCCGCCGTCAGCCATGCGGGCACCGCATCGGGAATCGCCCACACGCGAGCCGCCGCGCGCCATGCGCCCGCGAGCGCGAGCCCGCCGACCGCGATGCCGAAGAACGCAGCCGGCATCGGCGCGCGATTGTTCGTACCATTGTTGCTGTTCATTGCCCTTCTCCTTGATTTGCGTCGTTGGAGAAAGGTTAGTGGCGACGGCCTTCCGCGCGTATGCCGCAGCGTCTCATTGCGCTGCGCGCGCGTCTCAATCAGTCGCCGCCGCGCAGCTTCACCGCGATTTCGTGCCAGTCCTCTACCGCGTGTTTCAGCTCGCGGCACAGTCTCGGATCGAGCGCATCGAGACGCGACCACAGACGATCGAGCGTCTTCTCACGGGCTTCGTACACGGCGACCGCCGCGACTCTGCTCGCGCCCGACAGACGCGCCTCGGCATCGGCGCATTCCATGTAGAGATGCGCGAGATGCGGATCGGCAAGTTCGACGGGACGCAGGTGAACGGCAGTGAAGCGTGACTTCATGGTGGTTTCCCCGGCTCTTCTTGTTATCGGCGCGCGCTTTCGCATCGCGGTTGCGCGACAGTATGAAGGGCCGGGAAATGCGCCGACAAGCTAAAACGCGTGCGTTCTGTGCGCTATGAAGCGATAGACGTGTTCGGCGTCGCTCACCTCGCGACGAACGCATCGACATGCCGCGCGAGCTCGATCGGATACCGGAACATCAGCGCGTGTCCCGCGTCGCTGACCACATCGAGCGTCGCGCGCGGAATCATCTGTTCGAGACGGCGCGCGTTGGTATCGGCAAGCACATCGTCGTTCGCGCCCGCGAGAAAAGAAAACGCGACGCGCCAACGGCAGCGGGGAATAATAGGCGGCGAATTGCGCGCGTTCAACAAGAGCTTAAGAACAAGGAGTTAAAGCAGATGAATCGATTCTTCCGCTTGTGCCTTCTTCCCGCCGCTGCATTCGCGCTCGTCGCGTGCAGCACGCCTGTCGAGTTTTCGGCGAGCGCGAATCCGCCTTCATGGAATAACGACGGCGATGCCGATTTCAGCGGCATGGACAACGCGATGTCCGCATGCAAGGGCGCCGCGAAAAGAGCCGGCGCGGGCCGTTGCACGCAGGTGCGCGCCTACGAGGCGTGCATGAAGGACAAGGGCTACATCACCGTGCTCGGGCCGGAGAATCCGCCGAACTGCGGCCAGCCCGATTGGGAACAGGACGTACGAAAGTGGCTCGAATAAAGCGCTATTTGCGGTTCGCCATGCGCATGAAGAGCACGTACAGGAGCGCGCCCGCCACCGCGCCGATCAGCCAGCCGAGATTGTTCGGCGGCAGGAGCTTGAAGAACTGCGTCGACAGTTCCCAGCCGACCGAGATCACGCCCGATACGATCAGCGCCGCGAGCCCGACCTTGTTCCATCCGCCGTCGTAATAGAAGCGTCCGCCGGGCTGCATCGAATACAGTTCGGCGGTCCTCACCTGCTGGCGCTTCACGAGGTAATAGTCGGACATCATCACGCCGTACATCGGCGCGAGCACGGCGCCGAACACGGACACGAAGATCGTGATCGCCTTCGGGCTGTCGACGAAGATCCACGGACACACGAGCACCGCGAGTATCGACGCGATCAGGCCGCCCTTCTTGAAGTCCACATGCTTCGGAAACAGATTGGCGATGTCGTACGCGGGCGACACGAAGTTCGCGACGATATTGATGCCCATCGTCGCGATGACGAACGTGACGCTGCCGATCGCCACCCACACCTTGTTTTCGATGCGCGAGACGATTTCGACCGGGTCCATGATCATCGTGCCGAACACTTTCTCGCTGCCCGCCGTGACGATCACCGTGATGATTGCAAACGCAACGAAGTTGAACGGCAGCCCGAGGAAGTTGCCGATCTTCATCTGCCGCTCGCTTTTCGCGAAGCGCGAGAAGTCGCCGAAATTCAGCAGCAGCGCGGCGAAATAGCTCACGACGAGCAGGATCGCGTTGATCATCGCGTGAAGTTGCTCGTCGCCGGTCAGCACCTTGCCCGAGAGCGTGAGATTCAGGCTGCCGAGACCCGCGCGATAGAGAATCCATCCCATCAGCACGAACATCACGACATACACGGCCGGCCCGCAAAAATCGATGAACTTGCGGATGATCTCCATGCCGCGCTGAAAGATGACGAGCTGCAGCAGCCACATGAAGAGGAAGCTGACCCAGCCGAGCATGTCGAGCCTGAGAAAGCTCGTATCGCGCCACGCGGCGACAGACGGCACGAAGAGCAGCAGCAAGGTCGCGACGGCCTTCGACGCGAAATACGTCTGCACGCCGTACCACACGATGCCGACCACGCCGCGAATCAGCGCGGCGAGATTCGCGCCCATCACGCCCATCGAGACGCGCGCCATCACCGGGAAAGGAATGCCGTGTCTCAAGCTCGGCTTGCCGACCCAGTTCATCAGCACATACACGATGAGAATGCCGATGGTCAGCGCGAGCAGCACCTGCCAGCCCGAGATGCCGAGCAGAAAGAGACTCGCGGCGAAGGTGTAGCCGCCGACGCTGTGCACGTCCGACATCCACATCGCGAAAATGCTGTAGCCGTTCCAGGTGCGCTTCGCGCGCGGCACGGGCGCGAGGTCGTGGTTGTAGAGGCGCTCGTCGGCGTTGACGATTTCGGCATCGGCACCGAGCGCGGCGGCGTCGGCGGCGGAGGTTGCGTGGGATGCGGCCATCATGTCCTCCAGTGCCTTCGGCGGGCTCGAGTTATGAACCTAGATTAATGCATCAAAAAGCGAAAATGAAACGGCGTGCGCGTTGCCTTGCGACGCATTAAAGTCCGTCCGTGCGCCTGCCGTTATGCTGGCCATGAGAAAAAAACGCCTTCACTCCCGAGATATGAACAACGCCTTCGCCGCCGCAGCCGAGGCGCTCGCGCTCTTCTGCCGGCTGCGTAACGTCGATGCCGCCGACCTGAGCGCGTGCGAAGTCGATGTCTTCCTCAATCTCGCATTCGAGGAAGCCGCGCAGCAAGCAGCCGCACGCATCGAGGCGCGCCGGACAGGCTGAAGCGTGCGGACCTTCGCTACGGGTGCGGATCTTGCTCGTCCACAAAGGATGGCCAGCGATCGCGCCGCGGAGGTTCCATGTCGAAGATTCTCGGCCCTGTGCTGGGCCCGCAGGTGAGAAGCGTCGCGCGTCATCCGTTCGGCTTTGCGATGCGCACGTTCAAGGCTTTTCGCGCCAATCAGGGCCTGCTGCTCGCGGGCGCGGTCGCGTATTACGCGCTGCTTTCCATCGTCCCGCTGCTGATCCTGATCGTGATCGTGCTGTCGAAATTCGTCGGGCAACAGCGATTGCTCGACACGCTCGCGCATCTGCTCGAATGGCTCGTGCCGGGCCAGGCGCACGCCGTCGTGGGCGAGCTCGCGAATTTTCTTGCGCATCGCGCGGTGCTCGGCTGGCTGCTGCTCGTCACGATGATCTTCTTCAGTTCGCTTGCCTTCACGGTGCTCGAGAACGCGATGTCGGTGATCTTCGTGCATCGCGTCGCGGTCAGGCGGCGGCATTTTCTGCTCTCGGCGCTCCTGCCTTACTGCTACATCCTGTTTCTCGGCGTCGGCATGCTGATCGTCACGCTCGTGTCGAACGGCCTTCAGGCGATGGGCAGCAACAGCGTCGACCTGCTCGGCGTCGAGGTGTCGCTCAGGGGCGTGTCGCGGCTTTTGCTGTATCTGCTCGGCGTCGCGGGCGAGATCTTCGTGCTGACGTCGATCTATCTCGTGATGCCTGTCGGCCGGCCTTCGCTGCGGCTCGCGCTGCTCGGCAGCGTGACGGCCGCCGTGCTCTGGGAAATCACGCGGCATGTGCTCGTCTGGTACTTCGCGACGCTCTCGCAAGTGAGCGTCGTTTACGGATCGCTGACGACGTCGATCGTCGTGCTCTTCAGCCTCGAAGCGCTCGCGACGCTGCTTCTATTCGGCGCGCAAGTAATCTCCGAATTCGAGCGCTTCGGCTCCGAGGCCGATGCGCCGCCGCAGCCCTTCACCACCGGTTGAACGCGCCGCAGCATGTCTTCGCGACGCGCGTGCGCTACAGTGATGCGCCCTCATTCCAGCGCCGCCGATGTCGACACCCACACGCTCGCACGGCACGCGCATCGCGCTCTTCACCGTCGTCGCGATGATCGCGTTCGCCGGCAACTCGCTGCTGTGCCGCCTCGCGCTCAGGGGCGCGCGCATCGACGCGGCGAGTTTCACGCTCGTACGCGTCGCGTCGGCGGCGCTCGTGCTGTGGATCATCCTGCTCGCGCGCGGCGCGCCCGGCGACGACACGCGACGCGCCGGAAGCTGGGTATCGGCATTCGCGCTGATCGTGTATGCGGCGGCGTTCTCCTTCGCGTACGTTCGGCTCGCGGCGGGCACCGGCGCGCTGCTGCTCTTCGGCGCGGTGCAGGCGACGATGATCGGCTACGGCATCGCGACCGGCGAGCGTCTCGCCGCGGCGCAATGGCTCGGCCTGCTGCTCGCGCTCGCCGGTCTCGTGTGGCTCGTGCTGCCAGGACTCGCCGCGCCCGATCCGGCGTCGTCCGCACTGATGATCGCTGCGGGCATCGGTTGGGGCGTCTATTCATTGCGCGGACGGGGCCAGTCCGATCCCGTCGCCGCGACGGCCGGCAATTTCCTGCGCGCGCTGCCGTTCGCGATCGCGGTGTCGGCGCTCGCGCTCGCGTTTGCGGGTACGAACGCGGATGTCTCAGGCCTGGCCTACGCGATGACCTCGGGTGCGTTGACCTCGGGGCTCGGCTATGTCGTCTGGTACGCGGCGTTGAAAGGATTGAAGCCCGCGACGGCGGCCACGGTGCAACTGAGCGTGCCGCTCATCACGGCGGCGGGCGGCGTGCTGCTGCTCGGCGAAACGCTGACGATGCGGCTCGCGGCCAGCGCGGTCGCGATTCTCGGCGGCATCGCGCTCGTCGTGTCGTCGAAGCCCCGATGACGAACTGTGGCGCGCGTTCCACACGCAAACGGCTGCCATGCGCGTATGTGCGGCACCTCACATACGCGCGGGAACTTCCTCTGAAGAATGATGCATGCACCGCACTTCAAATCGGGGCAGGAACGGGAAATGCTGACGTACTGGCCGAAGTTGCTTCGCCGTCGCGACGCGCAATGAGGTGAAATCGCCGTGCAACGGTGCGCCGGACCGTGCCACGGCAGGCGCGCCGCGCATCGGGCGCAATGATCCGCAGCGTCGTTCCAACGCCTCCTCGCCGCCCCTGATTGTGGCGATATGTGGCGCGAGTTACATTGTTTGGCAAAAAAGGGCCGGCGGCAGATGCTGAACCGGCAACCGGCTGTTACGTCCGACGAAGCCGCATCGCGTTTGATTGTTCATATGATGGGACGCGCGAGGTGAAGCATCGGGCCGGACGCGCGCTGTAAGTCCGCGTTGGTCCGCTGTCTGACGAATAGGTTCTGGAGAGCGCTGTCATGCCTCAGCACGCAAAGCTACCCGAAGAGAGCATCGCGGAACGCGCAAGTCCTGCGAATGATCCCACTGTCACTCACTTGCCCGAGACTGCAATCGATTACGACGACGAACCCGGCCCCATGCGCGCGCCGCTGCGCTTCGGGCGTCTCGCGCTGTGGATGGCGTCGGCGAGCGCGCTTGGCATCGGCGTGCTCGGCACGGTCGCGTACGGCATGTGGTTCAACCACGATCAGCGCGTCTATGCCGAGGCGATGGCGAGCGCGCGCCGCACGCTCGGCATCGATCAGCCGGTGATCACCGCGCAGACGCAATCGGGCGGCGCCGTCGAAACGCCCTTGACCGCCGCGCCCGGCAGCGCGATTCCGTACTCGTCGAACGACGGTCCGACGGCCGCGCCCATCGACACGGCATCGCTCGCGGACAACGCACCCACCGCCGATCCCGCCGACGATCCCGCCGACGAAACCACCGTCGCCAACGCTGGCGCTGACGGCTCGGGCGCGGCCGCCGCCGCGGCGCTCGCGACGGCTTCCGCGCAACCTTTGGCGCAACAGGCGCAACGCCGCGGCACGCCGTCCGCGACGCAGCGTGCGGCCGTCGATCGGAGCAATCGCGCCGATCAGTACGCGCAGGCACGCAGGCATCAGGCGCGCGCGAACGCAAGGCAGCAGTCCGAAGGCGGACTGTTCGCGCGCGTGGGCGCGTTCTTCCATCGAGTGAGCTATCGACACAATGTTCCGACCCGTCAGCGAGAGGAGTATTCACGTCCCTGAGGAGACGCTGGCGAGCCGTGCGCGGCACGCGATCATGCGCCTGCGCGTGCCCGGCCCCGCGCCGCTCGCTGGCGCGGCCTTGCTGTGTCTGCTGATCGGGCTGCTGTTCCTGGCGTTGCAGGTGCGCGCGATCTTTTCGGCGCAACTGCAGCAGGAGTACGTCGGGCTCGTGCTCGAAGCGGTCGAGCGCGCCGATACCGCCCGCGCGACCGCGCTTTCCCTGCAGAACACGCCCGCGAGCGATACGCAGCGCCAGGCCGCGTATCGCGAGGCGCGCATCGAATTGGCCGGGCGGCTCGCGGCGCTGCATGCGCTGGTGTCGTCGAGTCCGATGTCGGCGCCGTCGCTGCCTTCCGCCGTGCTCTCGCCTTCCGCCGCGCTCGGCGAGGCCAGCTCCGCGCTCGATTCGGCCTACGCCTGGTGGCGCGCGGAGCGCGATCGCACGAGCGCGGACGTGCGCGAGCGCATCCTGAGCGTGTCGCATACGCTGATCGCGTTGTCGGCGATCGTATTCGGCGTGCTCATCACCGCGCTCGGCATGTATGCAAAACGCAATCGGCAGCTTCTCGGGATTTCGAACGAATTCGAGCAGGCGTCGCTGCACGATCCGATGACGGGCCTGCCCAACCGGCGCAAGCTCTTCGCGGCGCTGGAAGAAGCGGCGAATGCGCTCGCGAGCGGCGCGCGCGGGGCGTCGCGCATCGCGGTGCTGTATATCGATCTCGATGGCTTCAAGCGCGTCAACGACACGCACGGCCACCGCATCGGCGATGAGTTTCTGATTGCGGTGTCGCGGCGTTTTCGTCAGGCGGTGCGCGGCGGCGATCTGGTCGCGCGTATCGGCGGCGACGAATTCGCGTTGCTCGTGCGCGAGTTTTCGAGCGATGGCGAGCTCGCGGTGATCGCGCAGAGAATCATCGCGTGCGTCGCGGAAACCGACGCGCAGATGGGCTTGTCGATCGTGCGCGCGAGCGTCGGCATCGCGAGTTTTCCGGATCGTGTCGACGATTACTGGCGGCTCGTCGCCGCTGCCGACGACACGATGTACACCGTCAAGCGCAACGGCAAGAACGGCTACGCGTTCGCGTCGGCGCCGTCCGCCTGACGCTCGTTCCTACGCGGCGGCGCGCAGGTCTTCTTCGCCGCCCAGCGCCTCGGTCAGCGCCGACAGCATGCGCGCGAGTTCGCCTGTCATCAGGATGAAGTCGGATTCGAAGCGCTCGTCGTCGTTCGACGCGGTCGGATCGGCGGCTTCCTTGATGACGTCGAGCGCGCTCACGCGCTTCAATGTGAGCGATGGCGTCAGCACGTACGACACGCGGTCGTCCCACGTCATCGCAAGACGCATGCACTGCTTGCCCGCTTCGATATGGCGGCGCATGTCTTCCGTTTCGAGCGCGTGACCGACGTAGCGGACGGTCGCGTTGCCTTCGCCGGTCGAGCGCAGTTCCGTATCGCGATCGAGCGTGAAGCCCGCGGGCGCGTCGCCGGAAAGCAGCCATTCGGTCATCGCCGAAACGGGCGAGCGCGCCGTGCGGACGCTCGCGAGCGGCAGATCGGTGACGGACTTCACCAGCAAGCCGATGATGTCGTCGCACAGCGTCGCCGACGACGAATCGATCGCGAGCCAGCCGTTCACCGGATCGATCCACACGCGCGTATCGCGGCGGATGCTGAAGGCGCGCGGCAGGAGTTCGTCGGTGATCTGTTCCTTGAGCTCTTTCATCTGCTTGCGGCCGGGTTTGAAGCCCTGCTGCTCTTCGAGCTCGGCGGCGCGTTCCTTCACGAACTGCGTGACGACGGATGCGGGCAGCAGCTTCTTTTCCGCGCGATAGACGATGAGCATCTGACGGTTCGCCGTGTAGACGAGATCATCGTCGCCGCGCGGCGAGACCCAGCCGCGCCGCTCGTTCTCGATGCTCGACGCCGCGGTGAACGCGAGCGGCGCGAGCCATTGCTGCATCTGCTGCGGCGTGACGGACCAGTGTGCGGGAAGACGGTGAAGCTGAAGATTCTTGAACCACATGGCGCGGGATTTCGATGTAGTCGGAAAGGGGCGCCATTCTATACGAGTGCGCGTCAGTCGTTCGCGCGCCATTTTTGCGGCACGATCCGCCATTGCAGATTCACGCCCGCCGCGGCGAGCAGGATCAGCGCCGCGCCGGCCACTTGCAGCCACGCGAGCCGTTGCCCGAACGCGAGCCAGTCGACGACGATCGCCACCACCGGATAGATGAACGACAGCGCGCCCGTCGTCGCGGTCGGCAGCTTCTGGATCGCGCCGTACAGCAACACGTACATCAGTCCCGTGTTGACGACGCCGAGCACGACGAGATCGGTCCAGCCGCCGATCGTCGCGGGCATCGCATCGAAGCGCGCGAACGGCGCGAGCATCGCGATGCCGAACAACACATGCAGCATCGCGATCAGATGCGGCGGCGTGCCCGCGAGGCGCTTCGTGACGATCGACGATATCGCGTACAGAAAAGCCGCGCCGAGCGCATACGCAATGCCTTCGAGATACTGCCCCGGCATCGCGAGCACGGACGGCTCGACCCGCACCACCATCACGAGGCCGATGAACGCGACGCCGAGCCATGCGATCGTCGATACCGACACGCGCTCGTGCAACACGAGCGCGCCCAACGCGACCAGCATGAAGGGCTGCGTGTTGTAGACGGTCGTCGCCATCGAGATCGACGCGCGCGAATACGCGGCGAAAAGCAACAGCCAGTTGCCGACGATCGCCACGCTGCCGAGCGCGACGAGGCCGATCATGCGCCACGAGAAATAGCGCCTCTTCAAGAAGCCGAGCGCCGCGCACGCGGCGATGAGCGTCGCGCCTCCGAACACGCAGCGGAAGAACACCACGTTCCAGGGCGTTTGCCCCGACGACACCACGAGCCAGCCGATCGTGCCCGACATCAGCATCGCGAGCGACATCTCGATCGCGCCGCGACGCAGTTCATTCGCACGCGATGCGCCGCCAAGCCGCGCATCGATTCTTTCGCTATTCATTTCGCGCCCGTCATGCAAGTTTCGATGGCTTCAAGTCTATCGATGCGCATCGCTCGAAACCATGCCTAAAATTAGGCTCACGCATCTTTCGACCTTTGAATCGAAGGCCATCATGGGAAAACACCTGAGCAACCCGCCGCAAGCGGGCATCGACGCAATCGATCGCGAACTCATCGCCGTGCTTGCGAGCGATGGACGCATCGCCGTGAGCGAGCTTGCGAAGCGCGTCGGCCTGTCGGCGCCGAGCACCGCCGAGCGCATGCGGCGGCTCGAGACGCAAGGCGTGATTCGCGGCTTCACCGTCGATATCGATCCGCGCGCGCTCGGCTACACGCTGCAGGCGATCGTGCGCGTGCAGCCGCTGCCGGGGCAATTGCATCTCGTCGAAGAAGCGATAAGGCGCATTCCCGAGTTCGTCGAATGCGACAAGGTGACGGGCGACGATTGCTTCGTATGCCGCCTCTATCTGCGCTCGATCGAGCATCTCGACGACATCCTTTCGCGCGTCACCGAGCGCGCCGCGACGAGCACGGCCATCATCAAGGCAACGCCGATCGCAAGACGCCTGCCGCCGCTCGGCTGATCGCTGCGCGTTTTTACCTGCAGAAGAACGGGGTTACACTTGAGTCGCCTGAAACCGCATCACAGCTATGCGCGCGAGGAGCGAACATGAGTGACTTCGACGCCAACCGCACCTTCCGCGGACTTCCGCTGACACCCGAGCAAGATGCCGAAGTGCGGCATTACATCAAGAAGAAAAAGCAGCGCGACGAGCCGTGGGACACGCCGGAACTCGAGGCGATGCTGCAGGACATGCTGGAGCCGCCAGGCGACGAAGACGGCCCCGCCGACGACGAAACCGACGAGGAAACGCGTTCGGCGGCAGAGCGCGCGTCCGCGTTCATCGACGAAGGCATGGACCCGATCGAGAACAGCGAGGAATGGCACGCCGCGATGGAGGCCGAAGCGATGAAAGGGCCACGACGCTAAGGCGTTTCTCGCGCCGCGCAAAAAAGAAAGCGCCGGTCGATGCCGGCGCTTCATCCCTCCACTTCGCGCTTCACACTTCGCGCTTCACACTTCGCATCTCACTGCACGTTCAATGCCTGTGCCGCCAGTCGCGCGGCGGATGCGTATCCAGCCAACGCGCTTTCGGAGTATGGATATGCGGATGCCGGTGATGCATCACGATTACCACCGCGACGCATAGCACCAGGACGAGTCCCGCCATCAGGCTGATCATTGGCTCGGCCATCGCTACCTCCTTTCTTCGACAGGCGATGCCTGTATTTTAGGCGCTGTTTCGCGCGACGAATCACGCCCCGCGCGCACATGCTTCGCATGAAAGCAGCTAAGTCATCGAAAGCATGACGTGTTCCCATGTCCTATAGTGCTTTAGCACGTTTGGTTTGAAGATCCACGAAATCAACCGGGAGACGCAGATGGCGACGTGGAAACCCGATCCGAGCTTCTATCCTTCCCCGCGGCTCGCAGCGAAAGCGCCGCGCGAAACGCTGGCTTATGTCGCGACGTTCGATCCCGAGCGCAAGTCGCCGGACAAGATCGCCGTCGTCGATGTCGATCCGGATTCGCCGGACTATACGAAGATCGTCGGCGAAATCGCGATGCCCGATGTCGGCGACGAGTTGCATCACTTCGGTTGGAACGCATGCTCGTCGTGCCTGTGCCCGAATGCGCCGCATCCGCACATGGAGCGGCGCTATCTCGTCGTGCCGGGGCTGCGTTCGTCGCGCGTGCATATCATCGACACGAAGCCCGATCCGAAGAAGCCGGTGATCGTGAAGACGATCGAGCCCGCGGAACTCGCGGAAAAGACCGGCTATACGCGGCCGCATACCGTGCATTGCGGGCCGGGTGGCATCTATATCACCGCGCTCGGCAACGCCGAAGGCAAGGCGCCCGGCGGCGTGCTGATGCTCGATCAGCAGAGCTTCGATCCGCTCGGCCGATGGGAAGTCGATCGCGGACCGCAACAGCTCGCGTACGACGGCTGGTGGCATCTCGGCTACGACACGATGGTCACGAGCGAATGGGGCACGCCCGACACCTTCGAGGAAGGCCTCGTGCCCGATCTGCTGCTCGGCGCGAAGTACGGGCGCAAGCTGCATTTCTGGGACTTCACGAAGCGCAAGCACATTCAGGAGATCGATTTCGGCGACGAATATCAGCTCGTCTTCGAACTGCGTCCCGCGCACGATCCGACCAAGGCATATGGTTTCGTGAACTGCGTGATCAGTCTGAAGGATCTGTCGTCGTCGATCTGGACCTGGTATCGCGACAAGGACAAGTGGGCGGTGAAAAAGATCATCGACATTCCCGCCGAACCCGCCGATGCCGACAAGCTGCCGCCGTTATTGAAGGGCTTCAATGCGGTGCCGCCGCTCGTCTCCGATATCGATCTGTCGATGGACGACCGCTTTCTGTACGTGTCGTGCTGGGGCACCGGCGACATGCTGCAATACGACGTCTCCGATCCCTTCGCGCCGAAACTGACGGGCAAGGTGCGTATCGGCGGCGTGGTCGCGCGCGCGACGCATCCGGGCGCGAAGAACGGCGCGCTGAATGGCGGCCCGCAGATGGTCGAAGTGAGCCGCGACGGCCGCCGCGTCTACTTCACGAATTCGCTGTACGGCGCGGTCGATGCGCAGTTCTATCCCGAAGGCATCGACGGCTGGATGGTGAAGCTCGATGCCGATCCCAACGGCGGCCTCGCCGTCGACGACAAGTTTTTCATCGACTGGCCCAAGGGACATCGGCCGCATCAGATCCGGCTGCAAGGGGGCGATTGCTCGTCGGATTCGTACTGCTATCCCTGATCCGCCGCGAGACACTTCGCATGGACGCCGCATCGCCCGCGCTCCTCCTCACCGCCGCGGGCCTGGGCGCGTTTCACGGTCTCAATCCCGCGATGGGATGGCTCTTCGCCGTCGCGCTCGGCCTGTATGCGCGAAGCCGCCGCGTCGCGCTCGTATCGCTCGTGCCGATCGCGCTCGGCCACGCGGCGTCGGTCGCGCTCGTGCTCGCGGGCGCGCTCACGCTCGGCGCGGCGGTCGGCCATGACCTGCTCGCACGCGGCTGCGGGGCGCTGCTGATCGGCTGGGGCGTGTGGAGCGCGTGGCGCGGGCATCGCGGACGCCCGACCGTCGGCATGCGTACCGGGCTGGCCGGTCTCGCGTTATGGTCCTTCATGATGTCGAGCGCGCACGGCGCAGGTTTGATGCTGGTGCCGGCGCTCTTGCCGTTGTGCACGGGCGCGATGCCAAAGACGGCTTTCGAAGCCAGCGCACTCGCGTTGACCGTGCATACCGGCGCGATGCTCGCCGTCATCGCGACGATCTCCATGTTCGCGATGTCCCTTCAGGAACGCGGCGGACTCGGCTTTCTACGCAGCGGATGGATCAACGTCGACTGGATCTGGAGCGCGGCATTGATCGCGTGCGGCTTATTTCTGTTCGTCTGACGCGGAGTGCTGCGCGCCGAATTGCATTTTGCATACGTTATGCGCGATGGCATTTTGCATGCATCGCGCATAGCACAGAATTCAATCGCGGCGCGACACTTCCTCCGGACTCGGCAATTCGGCGGTGGTCCACCCTCCGCCCAGCGCCTTCACGAGAGCGACGCTCGCCGCCATGCGGCGCCGCTCGATACGCACCGCCGTGCGTTGATCCGACAGCACGATTGCCTGCGTCACCACCACGCTCAGATACGTGATCGCGCCGTTCTCGTAGCGATTGCTGACCTTGCCGAGCGCGCGCTGGGCGGCATCGACGGCATCGCGTTGTGCTTCGCTTTCGCGGCGCAGCACTTCCAGCGCATTCAGGTTGTCTTCCACTTGCCCGAACGCGGTCAGCACGGTTTGCCGATAATCGGCGACCTTCTCGTCGTAGTCAGCGCGCGCCGCATCGCGAGCCGCCGCGCGACCGCCGAAGTCCAGCACCGTGAATGCGAGCTGTGGCCCGAGCGACCAGAATCGGCTCGGCGCTTCGAGCCATGAGCTGAAGCGCGTCGCCTCGAGACCGCCCGTCGCGGCGAGCAGAAGGTTCGGAAAGAACGCCGCCGTCGCCACGCCGACGCGCGCATTCGCCTCGGCCACGCGCCGCTCCGCCGCCGCGATATCCGGCCTGCGCTCGAGCAACGCGGACGGCACGCCGGGCGGCAGCACCGCGAGCGCCGCCGACGGATGCGGCGAATGCGCTTCGTTGAGCGGCGCGACATCGAGCGTAAAACTCGACGGACTCTCGCCGACGAGAATCGCGATCGCATTGACGAGGCTCGTTCGCGTGGTCTCCAGATCGATGAATTGCGCCTGCGTCGCGCGCAGTTGCTCTTCGGCCTGCGCGACATCCGATTCCGCCGCGACGCCGCCCGCAAAACGATCGCGTGTGAGCGCGAGCGCCTTCTCATAGGCTTGCAGCGTCGCCTGCAACAGCCGTTCTTCTTCGACGATGCCGCGCAAATCGAAGTAGTCGGTCGCGAGTTCGGCCTGCATCGACAGAATCGCGCTGTGCAGATCCGCGGCGCTCGCCTGCGCTTCTGCCCGGCCACCTTCGACAGCACGCGAGATGCGGCCCCAGAGATCCGGCTCCCACGAGATCTGTGCGTCGATCAGATAGTCGGGCACGGTCACGCCCGCGCTCGATTTGTACAGGACGTTCGACGATACCCGCGACTGATTGAATGCGGCATTCGCCGTGATGGTCGGAAAGTACGCCGAACGCGCCTGCGCGGCCGCCGCACGCGCTCCACGAAAACGCGCGGCGGCCGCGGCCACGGTCTGATTCGCTGTCGCGACACGTTCTTCGAGCGCGTTCAATTGCGGATCGCCATAGACTTCCCACCACGGCGCGCGCGGCTTCGCATCGGCGGGCTGCGCAGGCTTCCAGTCTTGCGATGCCGACGCAGGCGCATCGAGCGGCATCTGCGACTTGTACGCAGCAGGCGTAGAAGTTTCGGGCCGCACGTAATCCGGCCCGACGGCGCAGCCGCCCAATGCCGCGATAGTTAGGTATGCAACTAATTCGAGCGATGCGCGCCCCGTCACGATTCGCTTCCTTCAGGCTTCGCTGCACCACCGCTCGCGGCGTCGCTCGAACCCGCGCGGCCGATACGCACCGCCGCGCCATCGATGATCGAATCGGGCGGATTGACGATCACGCGCTCATCGCCATTCAATCCGGAGACGATCGACACACGCGTGCCGTAGTCGGTGCCGAGCGTGATCGGCAGAAGCTTCACGCGGTTGTTCGCATCGACGCTCGCGGCATGCACGCCATCCGGACGGAACAACAGCGCATTGCCGGGCAGCGTGTATGAAGGACTCGCGCTCGTGAGACGAAAGCGCACTTGCGCATACGCGCCCGCAAGCAATTCGCCCGCCGGATTCTTCACATCGACTTCGACGCGCATCGTGCGCGCGACGGGATCGACCGCGCCCGCGGTACGCACCGTGACGCCGTCGAACTTGCGATTGCGCTCTTCGTTGAGCAGCAACTCCGCGGGCAAACCAACCGTGATCATCCGCGCATACGCTTGCGGCACATCGACGAACACACGCAACGTCGACGCATCCTGAATGTGGAAGAGCTCGCGGCCGGCGGCGCCGCTGCCGGCGTCGATCAACTGACCCACATCGGTGTTGCGCGCGGTGACGACGCCATCGAAGGGTGCATAGATCTTCTGGAACGACACGAGTTGTTCGAGCCGCGACACGTTCGCCTGCGCCGCGTTCAGCGCCGCTTCCTTCGCGAGCATGTCGCCGTTCTTTTCATCGGTCTCCTGGCGCGACACCGAGTTGTTCTTCAGCATCTGCGCCCAGCGCTCCGCAGTCGTCTTCGCAAGCAGATAGTTCGCGCGCGCCGTTTGCGCATCGGCGCGCGCCTGACGAAGCTGATCGTTGATTTCGGGCGCATCGATCTCCGCGAGCAACTGGCCCTTCTTCACCTTCGTGCCGATATCGACGGTCCAGCGCTTCAGATACCCATTGGTGCGCGCGAAGATCGGCGCATCGGAGAACGCGCGGATATCGCCTGCGAGCACGAGATCCTGCGAGGCCTTCATGCGCGTCGGCTTGATGACCTCGACCGTCTGCAAGCCGTGCTCGTTCGCATCGCGTTCGAGTTCCGCGTGCGCGGCGCGGCGCGACAGGATTCCCTGCGCGATGAGCGCGACCACGACCACGAGCGCGATCACGAGCCATAAGCGCCCTCGCCGCCTGTTGCCCGATCGTTGCGACAACTGCTCTTCCATTCTTGCTCCGCCTGCTGTTCGATTGTTTTATCGCGCCGCTTTCCGTGCCGCCGCGCCCGGTCCCTTGCCGCGTGCTTCCATGCGCCGATAGACGATCGAAAACACGACCGGCACGAAGAACAGCGTTGCGATGGTGCCGACCATCAGGCCGCCGATCACCGCCCGCCCGAGCGGCGCATTCTGCTCCCCGCCTTCACCGAGCCCGATCGCCATCGGCACCATGCCGATCATCATCGCGAGCGCGGTCATCAGCACCGGCCTGAAACGCGTATAGCCCGCTTCCAGCGCGGAGCGCACTGCGTCGCCATGTTCGGCGAGCGCGGCGCGCGCGAAGCTCACCACGAGAATGCTGTTTGCCGTCGCGATGCCTATGCACATGATCGCGCCGGTCAATGCGGGAATCGACAACGTCGTATGCGTCAGGAACAACATCCACACGATGCCCGCGAGCGCGCCCGGCAATGCGGTGATGATGATGAACGGATCGAGCCACGACTGGAAGTTCACGACGATCAGCAAGTACACCAGCACGACCGCGAGAATGAGGCCGAATGCGAGACCCGAAAACGATCCGTTCATCGTCTCGACCTGGCCGCGCATTTCGATCGTCGAGCCTTTGGGCAATTCGCCGCGCGCTTCGTCGATGATGCGTTGCACGTCGTCCGCCACTGCGCCGAGATCGCGCCGCTCGGTGGTCGCATAGAGATTGATGGTGGTCTGCGCGTTGTAGTGATAGACGACCGCATCGCGCGCGCTGCGCGAAAGCGTTGCGAGCGCGCCGAGAATATTGGTCTTGCCGCTCGACGATGTCACCGGAATGTTCGCCACCGATTGCAGCGAGTTCATGTCGTATTGCGGCGCCGTCGTGATGACGTTATAGCTCACGCCATTCACCGGATTGAGCCAGAACGTGGGCGTCGTCTGCTGACTGCCCGACAGCGTGATGAGCAGGTTGTTCGCGACATCGCGCTGCGTGAAGCCCGCTTGCAACGCCTTCGTGCGATCGACCTCGACGTTGATCGCAGGCAGATCGGATGGCTGCTGGATGCGCGCATCGACGAGACCCGGCACGCGGCGAATCTTTTCCAGCATGCGATTCGCCAGCGCGCGATTGCCGCGCACATCGCGTCCGGTGATCGCTATATCGATCGGCGCGGGCACGCCGAAGTTGAGAATCTGACTCACGATATCGGCGGGCAGGAATGAAAACGTCACGCCGGGAAACTCCTGCGGCAGGCGCTTTCGCAACTCGTGGATATAGCCTTCTGTCGGCGCGTGATCTTCGTTGAGGCTGATGAGCACGTCGGCATCGGCGGAACTGACCGTGCCCGTGTTGTTGTACGAGAGATTGATACCCGATACCGGCAAGCCCATGTTGTCGATGATCGAGCGAATCTCGCCGCGCGGAATCAGTTGCCTGATGCGTGCATCGACGCGATCCGTCAGCGCCGCGGTTTCCTCGATGCGCGTGCCCGTCTTCGCGCGCATATGCAGCGCGATCACGCCTGAATCGATCGACGGAAAGAAGTCGCGCCCGAGGAACGGCGCAAGCCCGAGCGACAGCAGGCAGCACAGCAAAAACAACGAAGCGAAGCGGCCCGGTTGCGCGAGCTGCGCTTCGAGAAAGCGTCGATAGCGATGGCGCACGGACTCGAAATGACGCTCGAATGCGAGATGAATCCGCACGAACGGATTGCGCGAGCCTTTCATCGATTCGACATCGCCGCCCATGTGCTCGTGATGACGCAACAGATACTTCGCAAGCGTCGGGATCAGCGTGCGCGAGAAGAAGTACGACGCGAGCATCGCGAACACGACGGCTTCGGCCATCGGCACGAACAGGTAATGCGCGACGCCCGTCAGCAGGAACATCGGAATGAACACGATGCAGATAGAGAGCGTCGACACGAGCGTCGGCACGGCGATCTGCTGCGCGCCATCGAGAATCGCATGCTCCAGTTCCTTGCCCTGCTCCAGATTCTGGCTGATGTTTTCGATTGCAACTGTCGCGTCGTCGACGAGGATACCGACCGCGAGCGCGAGGCCGCCGAGCGTCATGATGTTGATCGTCTGCCCGATCGCGGAGAGCGCGACGATCGACGTCAGCATCGAAAGCGGTATCGAGATCGCGATGATGAGCGTCGCACGCCAGCTTCCCAGAAACAGCAGCACCATCAGCGCAGTCAGGCCCGCTGCGATCACCGCTTCACGCAGCACGCCCGACACCGACGCGCGCACGAAGAGCGATTGATCCGCAACGGGCTCGATCTTCAGCGACTCGGGCACCATGCCGCGCAAGGTCGGCAACAGGTTCTTCACGCGCGCGACGATATCGAGCGTCGATGCATTGCCGCTCTTGTTGATCGTGAGTAAGGAAGCGCGGGTGCCGTCCACCCGCACGATATTGGTTTGCGGCTGGAAGCCGTCGCGCACATGCGCGACGTCCTTGATATAGATCGTGCCGCCAGGACCGGTGCGGATCGGTATGTCGTTGAGTCCTTCGATCGAGCCCGGACTCGCGTTCAGGCCGACCGAGTATTCCGTTGCGCCGATCTTCGTCGTGCCCGTCGGCAGAATCAGATTCTGCGCGCTGATTGCATTGACCACGTCGGTCGGCGCGAGGTTCTTCGCCTGCAGCTTGCGCGAATCGATATCGACCATGATCTGCCGCTGCTTGCCGCCATAAGGCAATGGCACCGAAGCGCCTTGCACGGTCGCGAGCTGCGTCTTCAGAAAGCTATTGCCGAAGTCGTAGAGCTGCTGTTCGCTGAGTTCCGACGACGACAACGCGAGCCGCAGAATCGGCACCGTCGATGCATTGAAGCGCAAGATATTCGGCGGCGTGATGCCGGGCGGCAGCGAGCGCAATTGCGTTTGCGAGAGCGCGGTAATCTCGGCGATAGCTTCATCGACATTCGCATTAGGCTGAAAGTAGATGCGAATGACCGCAATGCCCGGCAGCGATTCCGACTCGATGTGCTCGATGTCGTTGACCGCCACCGACAACCCGCGCTCGTAATTGAGCGTGATGCGGCGCTCCATTTGATCGGGCGGCAGGCCCGTATAAGACCAGATGACGCTGACAACGGGAATATCGATATTCGGAAAGATATCGGTCGGCGTCCGCACGATGACGAGCGGACCGATGATCAGCAAGAGCAACGACAGGACGATGAATGTGTACGGGCGCTTCAGCGCGAGTCTGACAATCCACATCTAGGTTTCGCCTGCCCCGTTCGTTGTTCGTTATTCGAATGCTATGCGACGACACTGCGCCCGCAGACGCAAATGCACTCGATACGATGACACAACTGAAGCTTACAAAACAATTTTCGCAAACGGTTGCGAGGGTTTTTGCGGAATGATTTCTGCAGAAGAATGCGGGGCCGCACCGAAAACGGAACGCGCGTTCCAATTGTTGGAAATGAATTGCGCCTCGCAGAGCGCGAGGCGCTTGGCGATGCGGAAAGTTATGCCGCTACGGGACGAAGATCGAGTACGCGCTTGGCCTTGCCGGTTGCCGTCGTCGGCAGTTCGCCGGAATCGAGCACGCGCACTTGCGTCGATACGCCGACCATCGTCTTGACGCGATGCTGAAGTTCGCGCGAGAGACCGGCGCGGTCGCTCTCGTTCAGCGTTGCGCAGACTTCCGGGCGTGCTTCGACTGAGACGGACAGCGAATCCATGTGGCCGTCGCGCGACACGCACAACTGATACTGGCCGCTCAGGCGCGGAATCGCAAGGATCAACTCTTCGATCTGGCTCGGGAACACATTGACGCCGCGAATGATGAGCATGTCATCCGAGCGGCCCGTGATCTTCGCGAGGCGACGCATCGAGCGCGCGCTCGGCGGCAGCAACGAAGTGAGATCGCGCGTGCGGTAACGGATCATCGGCATCGCTTCCTTCGTGAGCGAAGTGAAGACCAGTTCGCCCGTGCTGCCTTCCGGAAGCACTTCGCCCGTCACGGAATCGATAATCTCGGGATAGAAATGATCTTCCCAGATCGTCGGGCCATCCTTCGTCTCGATGCATTCACACGCAACGCCCGGACCCATGATTTCCGAGAGGCCGTAGATGTCGAGTGCCTGTATGCCCGCACGCGTTTCGATCTCGCTGCGCAATCCCTGGCTCCATGGCTCGGCGCCGAAGATGCCGATCTTGAGCGACGTGTTCGCCGGGTCCATGCCCTGCCGTGTCATTTCATCGAGCAGATTCAGCATGTACGACGGCGTGACGAGAATGATCTTCGGCGCGAAATCGCGGATCAGTTGAACCTGCTTTTCGGTCTGACCGCCTGACATCGGCACCACCATGCAGCCCAGACGTTCGGCGCCGTAGTGAATGCCGAGACCGCCGGTGAAGAGACCATAGCCGAACGCATTGTGCAGCGTGTCGCCTCTGCGCCCACCAGCAGCTCTGATTGAACGCGCCGTGACGTTGGCCCACGTGTCGATGTCTTTCGCGGTATAGCCGACCACCGTCGGCTTGCCCGTCGTGCCACTCGATGCATGCACGCGCACGACCTGATCGCGCGGCACGGCGAAGAGCCCGAAGGGATAGTTGTCGCGTAGGTCGGTTTTCGTCGTGGTCGGGAAACGCGCGAGATCGGATAGCTCGCGCAGGTCGTCTGGATGCACGCCCGCAGCGTCGAAAGCACGGCGATAGTGTGCGACGTTTTCATAGGCGTGACGCAACGTCCACTTCAGGCGTTCGAGTTGCAGTGCCTGAAGCTCGTCCCGGCTCGCGCGCTCGATCGGTTCCAGTTCGCTTTGCTGTGCAATGGATTGAACCACGGTTGTCTCCTGCATGAATGCTCGATGAATGAATGATGCGTCTTCGCTTCAGTGAAAGCGCTGGCCCGAATAACGCAATGCCGCGATGAGCGGCGATGCGCGATAACGGTCTTCGCCGTAATGCGCAGCGAGATGAAGCAGCACGTCGTGAACGCGGCCGATGCCGATGCGTTCGCCCCACGCGAGCGGTCCGAGCGGATAGTTCACGCCCTTCTCCATCGCGAGGTCGAGATCGGCGCTCGTGCAAACGCCTTGATTCACGGCGTCGGCCGCTTCGTTGACGAGCATCGCGACGGTTCGCATCACGGTCATGCCGGCGACATCGTTCAATGGCACGACTGCATAACCGGCTTGCGCCAATGCGCCGGCTGCCGCAGCGTAGGCTTCGCCGGAGCATTGACGCGCGTGCGTGAGCGCCACGCTTTGCGCGTTCGCATAGTCGAGCGCGAGATCGACCAGCACGATGTTGTCGATGCCGAGCGCATGCGCGCGTTCCGTCGCCGAGCGTCCATCGGTAAGGAAAAGATACGCATCATCGATTTGTGCGATCAGCCCGGGCATGTCGTTTCTAGCGACGCTCGCCGGCGCGATGCGCGCTTGCAGGCGTTCGTATAAAGGCACGCTTTCTCCGAGCACGATCTTCGAAGGCGTATGAGCATTCGTTTCGATGCGCGCGACAGGCTTCGCGGCATCAGCGCCATAGTCATAAAAGCCACGGCCGGTCTTGCGACCAAGAAAGCCCGCGTTCACCAATTCCTGCTGAATCAGCGAAGGCGTGAAGCGCGGATCGTTGAAGTACGCGTTGAACACCGATTGCGTCACGGCGAAATTCACGTCGTGGCCGATCAAGTCCATCAACTCGAATGGACCCATTCTGAAGCCGCCCGAATCGCGCATGACGGCATCGATGGAAGCGGCGTCAGCGCCCTGCTCGTTGAGCACGCGCAAGCCTTCCGCATAGAACGGCCGAGCCACGCGATTGACGATGAATCCCGGCGTCGATTTTGCATGTACCGGCGTCTTGCCCCATGCCGCGGCTGTGGCATACACGGTTTGTGCGACCGCATCGGATGTTGCGAGTCCGTGCACGACTTCGACGAGGGCCATGAGCGGTGCCGGATTGAAGAAGTGCATCCCGACCACGCGCGACGGATGCTTCAAGGGCGCCGCGATCGCGGTGATCGAAATGGATGACGTGTTCGTCGCGAGCATGCACTCGTGCGTCACGATGCTTTCGAGCTCGATGAACAGCGCGCGCTTGAGCTCGAGACGTTCCGCAATGGCTTCGATGACAAGCGATGCCGTGCGCAAGTCAGCGAGACTCGTAACGACGCGCACGCGATCGATTGCTTGCTGTCCTGCGGACTCTTCGAGGTTCTTCTTGTCGATCAGGCGCTGCACGTTCGCCGCGATTGCATTGCGCGCCTTGTCGAGCGCTTTCGCATCGAGATCGTAAAGCAGCACGGTGTGCCCCGCGAGCGCTGCGACCTGGGCAATGCCTGCGCCCATCGCGCCGGCGCCGATCACGCCGACGATCGCCGATGTCTGAATGGCCTGTGTCATGTCCCCAGGTCCCTCAGATGCGCTCGATTGCGATCGCGATGCCCTGACCCACGCCGATGCACATCGTGCATAGCGCATGGCGCCCGTTGCGGCGCTCGAGTTCGTACATTGCGGTGGTGACGAGGCGCGCACCCGATGCGCCGAGCGGATGACCGAGCGCGATGGCGCCGCCATTCGGATTCACGCGCGGATCGTCCTCGGCAAGGCCCAGTTGACGAAGCACCGCGATGCCTTGCGATGCGAAGGCCTCGTTGAGTTCGATGACGTCGAACTGATCGAGCGTGAGGCCTGTACGTGCAAGCAGCTTCTTCGTCGCGGGCGCGGGACCGATGCCCATGATGCGCGGCTCGACACCCGCCGTCGCCATGCCGATGATGCGCGCTCGCGGCGTGAGTCCATGACGCCTCGCAGCATCCTCGTTCGCGATGATGAGCGCGCATGCGCCATCGTTCACGCCCGATGCGTTGCCCGCGGTCACGCTGCCGTCGGGACGCACGACGCCCTTCAGCTTCGCGAGCGATTCGAGCGAGGTCTCGCGCGGATGCTCGTCGCGATCGATCGCGATCGCTTCGCCCTTCTTTTGCGGCACATTCACCGCGACGATTTCCTGTGCGAGCGTGCCATCGGCCTGTGCGCGTGCCGCACGCTGCTGGCTGCGCAGCGCGAAGCGATCTTGCGCATCGCGCGAAATGTTGAAATCGACCGCGACGTTCTCCGCGGTCTCCGGCATCGAGTCGACGCCATATCGCACACGCATCGCGCGATTGATGAAACGCCAGCCGATGGTCGTATCGAAGATATCAGCCGAACGCGAGAATGCGCTCGATGCTTTACCCATCACGAAAGGCGCACGCGTCATGCTCTCGACGCCACCCGCAAGATACAGCGAACCGTCGCCGGCCTTGATCGCGCGCGCGGCACTGCCGACCGCGTCCATGCCCGAGCCGCACAGACGGTTGATCGTCGAGCCCGGCACGTCGATAGGCAAACCCGCGAGCAAGCTCGACATGCGCGCGACGTTGCGGTTATCTTCGCCAGCCTGATTCGCGCAGCCGTAGATCACATCGTCGATCTGCGTCCAGTCCACCGACGCGTTGCGCTTCATGAGCGCGGTGATGGGCACGGCGCCGAGATCGTCGGCGCGGACGTCCTTGAAAACGCCGCCGTAGCGGCCGAATGGAGTACGAATCGCGTCGCAAATGAAGGCTTCAGTCATGACAAGTCTCGATGTGGAGAATGATCGATCGCAGCGAAGCCGCGCAATAGTTGCATTGCTAACGACTTCGGCGCTTGAATAGATTTGGAATCGCTTCGGCTTCACGCGCATCGTTGCGATGCGCGACTTTCTAATGAATCGGGACGTCGCTTACCGCTCGTCGAAGCTCACAACCACGCGCTCGCTCACCGGATGGCACTGGCAGGTCAGCACGAAACCCTCATCGATCTCGTGTTGTTCGAG
>NZ_JALQEB010000006.1:0-3653 GCF_023630905.1 Caballeronia sp. ATUFL_F1_KS4A
CTCACAACCACGCGCTCGCTCACCGGATGGCACTGGCAGGTCAGCACGAAACCCTCATCGATCTCGTGTTGTTCGAGCGTGTAGTTCTTGTCCATCTTCACTTCGCCTTCGAGCACTTTCGCGCGGCACGTGCAGCACACCCCGCCCTTGCACGCGTACGGCAACGCGAGCCCTGCCTTCAGACCGACATCGAGCACGCTCACGCCTTCATAAGGCAGACGCAGCTTGCGCTTCTTGCCATCGATGACCAGTTCCAGATCCGCCGCCGGCGTGCTCTCCGTAATCTCGATCGTCGGCGCACCCGCCTGCGGCAACGGCGTGCCGAAGCGCTCCACATGAATCTGCTTCGGCGGCACGCCCGCTTCTTTCAGTGCGGCTTCAGCGGCGTCCATCATCGGGCCGGGGCCGCAGATGAACGCTTCATCGATCTCTTCAGGCGAGAGCAGCGTCGAAAGAAACGCCTTGCACTTCTCTTGATCCAGCACGCCGTTGAACAACTCGACATCCTGCAAATCATCGGACAGCACGTGATACAGCGAGAACCGGTCCATATACCGGTTCTTCAGATCCTCGAGTTCCTCGGCGAACATGATCGCGTCGACACTGCGATTGCCGTACACCAGCGTGAAGCGGCTCGTCGGCTCCATGTCCAGCGTCGTCTTGATGATCGCCAGCACCGGCGTGATGCCCGAGCCGCCCGAGAACGCCACGTAATGCTTCGCGTGATCCGCGTTCAGATGCGTGAAGAAGCGCCCGTCGGGCGTCATCACCTCGATCTCATGGCCCGGCTTCAAGGTCTCGAACGCGAAGTTCGAGAAGCGCCCGCCGCGCACGCGCTTGATGCCGATGCGCAATTCGCCATCGCGATCGTAGTCGGTCACGCCCACGCAGATCGAATACGAGCGGCGCGTCTCCTCGCCATCGATATGCGTCTTGAGCGTCACGAACTGGCCCTGCGTAAAGCGAAACGCATCGCGCAATGCGGGCGGCACATCGAATGAAACGGTGAGCGCGTCGGCGGTTTCGGGGCGCACGTCGCGAATGCGCAGCGGATGAAATTGCGGAGTCGCCATGTTTTCTCGGCTCGCTTGTCAGTGAGGTTCAGTACGGCTTGAAGTAATCGAACGGCTCGCGGCAATCGATGCATCGATACAACGCCTTGCACGCCGTCGAGCCGAATTGCGCCAGCTTCTCCGTGTGCGTCGAGCCGCAGCGCGGGCACGCGATCGTCGCGGGCTTGCGCGCCACGAAGCGGATCGGCTTTTCCGTGCTGCCGCATGCGCCCGTCGGCGGCGCGATGCCATAGCGGCGCAGCTTCTCGCGCGCGTCATCGGTGATCCAGTCGGTCGTCCACGCAGGCGCCAGCACCGTCTCGATGCGATGCGCGCCGAGTTGCGCATCATCGATCGCTTTCGCGATGTCCTCAGCAATCTGCGACATCGCAGGACAGCCCGAGTACGTCGGCGTGATCACCACTTCGAGCACGCCATCGTCGCCGTGACGCACATCGCGCAAGATGCCCAGCTCGCGAATCGATACCACCGGAATCTCCGGATCGGGCACCGACTCGAGCACGTGCCACGCGCGTTCGATCGTGGTTTGCATGGCCAGCATTACCAGCTCGCGCCCGGATGCTGACGCGCCAGGCTCTGCATCTCCGCCAGCAGATAACCCATGTGCTCCGAGTGCTCGCCTTGCTTGCCCGTCGTGACGTGCTGCACTTCTACGGGCACTTTGAGCGTCGCTTCATCGAGCGCCGATGCAACCTGCTCGCGCCACGCCGCTTCGAACTCGCTCGCCAGCGGCGCGATGCCCGCATCGGCGACGGCCTGTTCGATTGCATCGGTCGCGAAGAACTCGCGCGTGTACGGCATCAGATAATCGAGCGCAGCCTGCGCACGCCGATGCGACTCCGCAGTGCCATCGCCGAAACGCACCAGCCAGTCGCGCGCGTGATGCAGGTGATAGCTCGTCTCCTTGATCGACTTCGCCGCGATCGCCGCGAGTTGCGCATCGTTCGATGATTGCAATGCGCTCCACACTTCCATCATCAACGCCGAGTACAGGAAGTTGCGCACGATCGTCACCGCGTAATCGCGCTCCGTGCGCGTCGTGCCCGCGAGCGGGCCGAAGTGCGGCAACTCCGCGATCGTGTAGTTGGCGAACTCGCGCTCGGTGCGGAAGTACGCGTAATCGTCTTCGGTCTTTTTGTTGCCGTTGAGCGATGCTTCGAGCGAAGCAGCATGCGTGTAGAGCAAACGCGCCTGACCGATCAGATCCAGACTGATGTTCGCCAGCGCAATATCCTCTTCCAGTGCCGGGCCGTGACTGCACCACTCCGCGTTGCGCTGTCCGAGAATCAGCGCGTTGTCGGCAAGACGCAGCACGTAGGCGAGATGTTCTTTCTGGCTCATGTCGCGCGCCCTTACATGTGATTGATTTCGTCGGGCAGCACGAAGAACGTCGGATGCCGATAGATCTTGTCGCCCGCGGGCTCGAACAACTCGGCCTTGTCTGCCGGGTCCGATGCCGTGATCGCCGCCGAGGGCACCACCCAGATGCTCACGCCTTCCTGACGACGCGTGTACACGTCGCGCGCCATGCGCAACGCCGCGCCCGCGTCCGGTGCGTGCAGGCTGCCGCAATGCTTGTGATCCAGTCCCTGCTTGCTGCGCACGAACACTTCCCAGATCGGCCATTCCTTGTTCATCTTCATCGTCTCCATGCTCATGCAGCTTGTTGGTGGGCGCGGGCTTTTTGCTTCTCTGCATACGCCAGTGCGGCTTCGCGAACCCACGCGCCGTCATCGTGCGCCTTCACGCGCGTGGCGAGGCGCTCCTTGTTGCACGGACCGTCGCCGTTGACCACGCGCCAGAACTCGTCCCAGTCGATCGCGCCGTAGTCGTGCGCTTGCCGCGCTTCGTTCCACTTCAAGTCGGGATCGGGCAATGTGACGCCGAGGATCTTCGCCTGCTCGACGGTCGCATCGACGAACTTCTGACGCAGGTCATCGTTCGAGATGCGCTTGATGCCCCACGCGAACGACTGGCCGCTGTGGATCGAATCCTTGTCGCTCGGGCCGAACATCATCAGCACCGGCCACCACCAGCGGTTCACCGCCTGCTGCACGAGATCCTTCTGCGCTTGCGTGCCTTTCATCATCGCGAGCAGCGCGTCGAAGCCCTGGCGTTGGTGGAACGACTCCTCCTTGCAGATGCGGATCATCGCGCGGGCATACGGCCCGTAGGTGCAGCGGCACAGCGGAATCTGGTTCATGATCGCGGCGCCATCGACGAGCCAGCCGATCACGCCGACATCGGCCCACGTGGGTGTCGGATAGTTGAAGATGCTCGAATATTTCGCCTTGCCTGCGTGCAGCGCGGCGACCAGTTGATCGCGCGAGACGCCCAGTGTTTCGGCCGCGCTGTAGAGGTACAGACCGTGGCCGCCTTCGTCCTGCACCTTCGCGAGCAGAATCGCCTTGCGTTTGAGGCTCGGCGCGCGGCTGATCCAGTTGCCCTCGGGCTGCATCCCGATGATCTCCGAATGCGCGTGCTGCGAGATCTGACGCACCAGCGTCTTGCGATACGCCTCGGGCATCCAGTCCTGCGGCTCGATCTTGCCGTCGGCCTGCATCACCGCGTCGAAGCGGG
>NZ_JALQEB010000007.1:0-26014 GCF_023630905.1 Caballeronia sp. ATUFL_F1_KS4A
CGTCTTGCGATACGCCTCGGGCATCCAGTCCTGCGGCTCGATCTTGCCGTCGGCCTGCATCACCGCGTCGAAGCGGGCTTGGGCGGCGGAGGGTGCGGCTTCGTGGCTTTCGGCTGCGGACGTCGCGCTGGGGAGGTCGAGGGATTGCGTGTACATGCGGGGCTCCGCCGTCTTTTTGAGATGCGATGGAGCGAGTATATCCATTAACCGACCGTCCGGTTTATTAATTTTGCATGCAACTATGTCGATATAGATAGCGTCGCGTTAACCCGGAATCGAGTCCGACCCATGAAGTCATCCGCACGCAAAAAAGCCCAGCCGAAAGCCGGACTGGGCAAAACCACCGGTGATTGGGTGGCAGAGGTCGCTTCACGTTCACGCAAATCGTGCGAAAGCGCATTTCGAGTTTTGTATGCAATCGACCAGAACCGCTCGCATTGCGGGGGCTCACCGCCGCTTCCTGACGCTCACTGCCCGAAGAACGCGCCTTGCGTATCGACCCGCATGCTCGCACGGCCCGATTGCGCCGCCGCACCTGTCGAAGATCCGTATCCTTCTGCCCGCGCCTGCGCCGCACGCATATCGCCAACGCGCATTTCGGCCGCCTGCAGTTTCGCCGGGTACGACGCGTCTTCCGCGACCGGCGAATAACCTGCCTTCTGAAGTTGAACGAGTTCACCACTAAGTTCTGCACGGCCCACTGCCGCGCTGAACTGGGCGAACGATGCGAGCGGTGCGGACATCACCACGACTGCGACGACTGCGTTGACCCACGATTTCATGATCAGCTCTCCCGTTTTCGATAAATCGGCCGACTCGCGGTTCGAGCCATGCCGAATGGACGACGCAGAGTGTAATTGCACAACTGCAAGCAATCATTCGTCGTGACGAAGAAGCATCTTCACGGAATCGGTAAGGATCGAGCGGCGCGTGGTAGCGCCGAAGATGCCGTGGAGCGAAAAGACCGTCGACCAGGCCAGCCCTCGCCGTCATCGCGCGGTCAGTTTCGCGCAATGCAATGAAGACTCGCGCAATTATTCCGATATCGACAAAGATCATTCAACGGAAACGAGAATGATCTTCGGCAAGCGCGTCTTTACACTCCGTTCACAAGCTGCTTAAGACGAAACGGGCAGCACGATCAGAAATCCGAATCGGAGGTAGTCATCATGAAGACGTTCATTTCCGCAGTCGCCGTCGCCGCTGCCCTCGCCGTTCCCGCTCTGTCGTTCGCGCAGCAATCGGATGCGCCGCTGAGCCGCGCTCAGGTACGCGCCGAACTGGTCCAACTCGAAAAGGCAGGCTACAACCCGAACATCAGCGACCCGTCTTATCCGTCGAACATCCAGGCAGCGCAAGCCCGCGTGAGCTCGGAGCAGCTTGCGCAAGTGACACCCCAATCGAGCGCCTACGGTTCGGTCGCCAATGGTTCGTCGCAATCAGGCCGCATCACCGGCGTTCAGCCGCGGGCGCTCGGTACATACTTCGGCCAGTAAGTTCAGATAGCGTCGACAGACGCATCGCATAAGCAGCAATGCATAGGGCGACATCGTATCGATGTCGCCCTATGCATTTTGCGTGCGGAATACATCATGCATGATGGCATTTCGCACTTTGCATGATCGCTATCGACCTTGCCGGCTCAGACGCTCGATGTCAGTTCGCCGGAATAGTCACGACCGGCGACTTCGCCGTGTCCGTGACTTCCGCAAGCGCCATCAGATTCTGCACGACCGTGAACGCGTATTTCGAATCGAAGTCGCTGCGATCGATCCAGTAGTTGGCCTTGTCGTAGAGCACGCTCACGTACGCATCCTGCGGCGCCTTCTCGCCAACTTTCACGATGATCGTCGGCCGCGTTTCTCCGCCGATCAACCCGATGCCCGGCTTGGTCGCGCCGCTGCGCACCTGCTCGTCAGGAACGGCGATCTGCGCGCCGAGATCGGTGAGGATGCCGAGCACCGAGCGCGTGACCATCGGGATGCGGTTGTGGTCCGACGACTGCCCATAGACGATTTCGTAAGTCTTCATCTTCGGCGAGAGGTGCAGCAGTTTTCTGACGAGCGTGAGATCGTCGACGACAGCCTTGTTCGAACCGCTGCGCGTCGCGCCGAGCGTGATGAATACGCCGCCCTTGTCGGCGCTGTTGCCCTTCGCGGCCTTGTCGGGCTTGCCGCTCTTGTCGTCATCCGCGTTGCGCGTCTCGATGTTCAATTCGCCCGCTAGCTGCAGCCTGCGAAGCGCCTGCAGAAGCAGGAAGAACTCGGGCGATCCAGATGCGTTCGGCCCGCCCAACGCCGTGCCGTTCTGCAAGCCACTGATCGACTGCGCGGTGATGCGCAACAGCAGATCGATCGGAATGCCGCTTTCGGCGAGCGGCAAGACGAGTGTCGGCGAAAGCGGCCGGATATACGCGCTGGCGTAGGCGTCGCCCGTGGTCGGCGTGAACGTGAAAGTCGGATGATTCGAGTAGGAGACGCTGCCCGTTGCCTGCGCGTAGTTCGGCTGCGCGCCGGAGCCGGCGTTGAGCACGACGCCGCCCGTCGTATCGAACGTGTACGCGGCGATGATGCTGCTCACCGTGAGAAACGACGGCGCATCGGCGAAGCGCAAGCCGACAATCGCGGCAAGAATTTCACGCTTCTTCGCATCGCCGAGCGCCCGGGCGTAATCGACCTGATCGGCCTTCAGGCGACCCGGGCCGATGCCAGCGCATCCCGCTGCGAGAAAGGCGACGGAGAGAATTGCGATCGATACGGCTTTCCTTGTCATGGCTTTATATGAGGGTGATGAGGAGGATCGTCGGCACGCAGCCGCGGAACACCCGGGCGGCGTCCGCAAATTTCATACCTTTGGACACGAACGATCCCATCCGGCGCGTTGCGCGCCGTCTCATCAACGACGTGGCGACCCGACGCCTTCGTCAGGCCCCGAGCAACGTCAGATCACGAAGCGCCGTGGTGCGGCGTGTTCGACTGCGCGTGCTCAGCCGGTGCGGATGGCTGAGCGATGTGCCGGCTCGCTTCCTCGTGTTGCGCGACGAGCGCATCGAGCCGGTCCTGCGCGAAGCGCGGACCGTCGTCGCGTGCGAAAGCTGGTGCGGCGAGCGTCGCCGCCGCAAGGACGATGACCGTGGCGAAAGGCGTTCTTTTCATGATTCACCCCGCGATTGAGCGCGGCAAGCCCCGGGCGTCGCCGCTCGACTAGCATCGCACATCGAGGGAAATGCTGCGCGGCGCGGCGCTTTTGTCGTACAAACGCTGGACGGCATGGTCTCGGAATTATTTAGCAACCCGTATCAATAAGTCGCTTTCATTCGCGCGCATGTGATCATTAGAAAAGATGCGGCGGCGTGCGGTCGGTCATGTCGCGCGGCAAGGTCTCGTCGAGCTCGAACTCCACACTCGGATAATCCTGCAGACGGCCGCTCACCTCCGCTTCGCGTTCGCTCGTGAACAGCCCGTCGAGATAATCGAACGTCAGCTTGCCGACGAGCGCCTTCAACGCAAGTTCGGCGCTACGCTTCGGCTCCGTGGCGATATCGCCCGAATCCATGCAGGCGCAGAACTGGCCGTTCTTCGAATCCATTCCGCCGATGTCGATCACCTTGCCGTCGACGTTCTGCGCGAGCACGCGCTGCTCCACCGCAAAGAGTCTGAACGGGCGTTCGAGACTTGCGGGCGGCTCCGAAGGGATTTCCCTGCTTTCACGATCGGCCATGGTGCGTTCTCCGGTTTGCACATTGATCGAGACGGTGCAGCAAAGGCCGCGCCCGCAATCTGTGCATTGCAGCATCGACGCGCCTTTCTGCGCACGTCGCGCCGTCCTACGATGAACCATCGGCCACGCAATCGAAGGAGCTGTCACCGTGAATGGAACCATGAGCGGCAAAATCGCGGTCATCACCGGCGCGAGCCGCGGACTCGGACGCAACGCCGCATTGAAGCTCGCGCAGGCAGGCGCCGGCGTGATCGGCACCTACAACCGCAACGCGGACGCGGCGCGCTCGCTCGTCGATGAGGTCGCGAAATCCGGCGGCAAGGCGGCCATGCTGCCGCTCGACGTCGCGCATTGCGACACCTTTGCCGCTTTCGGCGACGCGCTGTGCAAGACGCTCGAAGATACGTTCGAGCGCGAGAACTTCGACTTTCTCGTGAACAACGCGGGCATCGGCATTCATGCGCTCTTCGCGGAGACGACGCCCGCGCAGTTCGACGAACTCGTCAATATCCAGCTGAAGGGACCGTTCTTTCTGACGCAGACGCTCCTGCCCTATCTGCATGAGGAAGGCGCGATTCTCAATGTGTCGAGCGGACTCACGCGTTTCGCGTTGCCGGGATTCGCGGCCTATGCCGTGATGAAAGGCGGGATCGAGGTGCTCACGCGCTATCTCGCGAAGGAACTCGGGCCGCACGGCATCACGGTGAACACCATCGCGCCGGGCGCGATCGAGACGGATTTCGGGGGCGGCGTCGTGCGCGACGATCACGACACGAACCGGTTCGTCGCGGACAACACGGCGCTCGGGCGCGCGGGTGTGCCGGACGATATCGGCGGCGCGATCGTGGCGATGCTCTCGGACGGCAATCGCTGGATGACGGCGCAGCGCGTCGAGGTATCGGGCGGGATGTTCATCTGACACGAGGAAATGCGCCGCGCGCGGACAAAAAAAACCGGACGCCGAGGCGTCCGGTTTTTTGCATGCCACATGCGTAATGCCTAATGCATCACGCCGCGAAGCATCGCTTAGAAGCGGTGGATGATACCCACGCCCGCTGCGAACATGCTGCGCGATGCCGACGGCGCGCTTTGGAAGCCATCGCCGATTGTCGCGTTGGCGGCCGTCTGACGGTTCGTCGACGTGTTCGACGGAACAGCCAGCGTGTTGCCGTTCGCGCGCTGGAATGCTTCCAGTGCGTACAGGCCCGTGCGCTTCGACAGCGAGTAGTACTGCGAGAGGTTGAACTGGTGGTACGACGCTGCGTCGTTGATGCCGTTCGCCTTGCTGGCCCACGTGTAGCTGTAGCCCGCTGCGAAATCCCATGCCGACGTCGCCTTCCAGTGCAGCACCGTGCCGGCCGTGTTGAACACGGCTTCGTCGGTGAAGCGCGAGTTCACGCCCGGAATGTACTGAACGTTCGTGTACGTGACGGAGATGTCCCACGCGCTGTTGAACTGGTAGCCGCCTGCAACCGCGAAGCGCTGCTGCGCTTGTGCGCGCTGGTAGCCAGCCGTCACCGCCGACACGCCCGGCTGACCCGAACCATCGGTCGCTGCCGTGCTGTTGATCGTCGTCGAGCTGCTGCTGTAGATGCCGCCGCCTTCCGCCGCGTTGTTGATGCGCGAGAACGCCACCGTGCCGCCGATCGGGCCTTGCTGATACTGCAGCGCAGCCGTCCAGGTCGAGCCTTGGTACACGCTGTCAGGCACGCCAGCGAAGGAGTACGAGCCGCTCACCGTCAGGCCGTAGAACTTCGGCGACGTGTAGACGATCGAGTTGTTCGCGCGGTAGATCGTGTCCAAACCGTCCAGATCGCCCGGGTGCGCGCCGAAGTAGCCGGTCAGCCAGTTCGTCGGGCTGTACGGCGAGAGCAGCGTGTAGTACGAGGTGTACTGGCGACCCGCAGTCAACGTACCGTATGCCGGGTTCGTCAGACCGACCCATGCCTGGCGGCCGAACAGCGCGTTGGTGAACTGCGCTTGTCCGCTGTTGATGTCGAAGCCCGATTCCAACTGGAAGATGGCCTTGTTGCCGCCGCCCAGATCTTCGGCGCCCTTCAAGCCGAAGCGGCTACCGGCCCAAATGCCCGATCCGGTCTTGATGTTCGAGCGGCCCGGATTCGTCTTGGCCAGGTTGGTCTGGCTGCTTTGATAGACGATCGAATCGTCGACGATACCGTACAGCGTGACGCTGCTTTGCGCGAACGCCGGTGCCGCGGCGGCGAACGCCGTGGCTGCGACGATTGCTGCCTTGGTCATCGTGAAACCCTTCATTTTTTCTCCTCAAGCGGTGGGCAATTTACTTGCATGCGAGTCTTGGAACCGGTGCCGCCGTGGCGACTTCTTATGTTTCAACTCGTAACTTTTATCGCTGGCAAGTGTATGGCTTACAGTCCGAATCCGAAAGAAAGACGCGGTTTTGTGTCGTTTTTTTTCACTGTCTGGTTAACCAGTATTTTCTGGTTCGCAGATATTGGGCAAACGGTCACGAAACTGACAGAAAGCTGACAGCAATGTGGCGCGATGACGGTCCGAGCGGGGCCGAATCGACGGCGCGGCGGCTAGAGATAACGAGGGATTCGACCGCAGTCAGAAAGGACGCGGCTTGACGGGACAAGGCTTGTCCGCTTTCGGAGATACAAGCCAATTGCCATTCTTTGGGGACGGGAAACGCGATAGCCCGAACAGGCTCGCGGAAAATTCGCGTGCGTCGTGCAGGCGACGGTCGACGGCGCTGCATCGGAATAGATCTGACAGTTACCCGACGATGCGCAGACGCGAAATTGACATCGGGCGAACGCGCTGCAAGCTTGCGTCGCCCGACCGGGTCGGCTAGTGCTCGATCTTCGAGCGCAGTTCGCGCGCCGTTTCAAGCAGGCCTTCGTAGCCCGAACGCGCATGCGAGGGCAGATCGGGATCGCCGACGAGCGTGCCGAGCGTCTCGATGATGCTGTACAGAATGCCCTTCGCCGCGCCCGCCGCCATCTTGCCCGCGGCGTAGGACTCGTCGACGTGCGAGATGGCCGCATCGAAATGCTCGACGTCCGGATGCGCCTCGCCGATACCCGATGCGTCGTCGCGCGGCTTGGTCGGGTCGCTGTTCATGATGATGGTCCTCCGTGTGTGGTTTCCGCTCTCTGCTCTCTGTATAGCGCCGCGGCGCGAAGCGTGCAATCGGGTGCGAGCGAGGCACAGCGCCGCACGCCTCAGGATGCGGGCAGTTCCTGCACCGGCTGGATGACGTGCACGCGCCGGGCGTCCCGCGGGCCCCTGCCTGCGCCGTGAGGCACGCCGCGCTCCATCAAAAGCGCGCGCAGCTCGACGATGACCGGGAACACCTCGTGATTGTGGTCCGCGCCCTGCCGGTCGTGCGCCTCCTGCTCGCGCTCGACGATCCAGCGATCCTCCTTGAAGATGCGCTCGGTGAACCACACGAGCAAGGGCCACGCGGCATCGAGCAGGCCGGGGATTTTCGGGCGGCGAATCGACAACAGGCCGAACGTGCGGTTCGTGCGCTGCTCGGCGTCGAGCGGCACGTAGGCGATCCACAGGTCCATCACCATCGTGTCGTCCTTGGTGCGGATCTTGAGCGTCTGATACGGGTACTCGGTGCGGATCGTCATCACGTCCTTCTGGCCGTCGTCGGGCTTCGAGCCGCGCTTTTGCCCGAAGACGAGCGCTTCGCCGATCGGCTGCTTGCCCGCTTCGCGCGCGAACGTGTAATCGACTTCGATCCAGTCCTCGCCGCGCCGTCTGCCGAGCGAGCGCGCGCGCATGCTGCCCATCTGCCGCCGATGCAGGAACTGATGGTTCATGTCCATCAGATTTTCGTGCATGAACGAGTAGTGGCACTTCACCGCGCGGCCGAAGCGGCGCGTCTTGTATGCGCGATCGGTGGCGGAGCCGAGATCGGGAAACTTCGCGGCATCGGCGAGCGCCGGGTCGCCCGTGAACACGAAAACCAGCCCGCCCGCCTCGCGGCACGGATACGCGCGCACGCCGTTAGGCAGGCGTTCGCGTCCGAGATAAGGGATGTCGGTGCAGCGGCCGGTGCAGTCGTAGGTCCAGCCGTGATAGCAGCAACGGATCGATTCCCCGTCGACGACACCCGCCGACAACGGCACCTGCCGATGCGCGCAGCGGTCTTCCAGCGCGAAGACCTTGCCCGAGGCGGTGCGTACGAGCACGATCGGATCGCCCGCGAAACGCACGCCGTGCGCACGCCCCGCTTTCACCTCGCGCGACCACGCGAGCGGATACCAGTGATCGGGATGAATGTCGACGCGGCGCAGATCCCGCGGCGGCTTGGCGGGTGTATCGGTTGATCCGGCTTCCTGCTCGCCTTGCGGCAACGCTGCGTGCATGTACGACGCCTCCGGTGAAGGGAGATCGGTTTGAACGCCGCGAGCCGCGCGGCGCAATGAACGACCACTCGCAGTCTACACGGCGTCGCTCATTTCGGCGCGCGCCGGATTCTCGCGCTCACGCTTGCTGCCCGAGATGCGCGTGCAGATGATCGATCAACGCGCGCACCTTCGGCGGCAGAAAGCGATTCGGCGGATAAAGCAGCCACACCGGTCCCTGATACGCGCGCGCCTGCATGTCCCAGTCCGCGAGCACGGCCTGCACGCTGCCCGACGCGAGCGCATCGCGGGCGGCGAATTCCGGCAGCGCCGCGATGCCGAGCCCGTCTTCGGCCGCGTCCAGCCGCGCGCCCGCGTGATTCGCGATATAGCGCCCGCGCACCGCGACTGTCACCGTTTCGCCGTTGTTGCTGAAGCGCCAGCGGTTGTCGTCGGCGGTTTCGCCCAGATGGATGCAATCGTGCAGCGCCAGCTCGCGCGGATGCGCCGGCGCGCCACGCTCCCGCAGATAGCCCGCCGACGCGCACAGCAGCCAGCGCACGCGTCCGAGCGGGCGCGCGGCGAGCCCTTGCGGCGGATGGCTCGTCGCGCGGATGACGAGATCGACGTCGCTGTCGAGCGGATCGATATCGTGATCGCTGAAGACGAGCTGAAGATCGACATCCGGATACGCCGCGAGAAACGCCGGCACGAGCGGATGAATCACGGACTTCGCGTAAGCCGTCGGCGCCGACAGCGCGACGCGGCCCTGCGGCTTGCCCGACACCTGCCCCGCCGCATCGACCGCGCCGGACGCCGCCGCGGCCATGTCGCGGCAATGCCGATACACCTGAAGCCCCGACTCGGTAACGCGGATCTTGCGCGTCGAGCGCTCGAGCAGCCGCGTGGCGAGCGCCTCTTCAAGACGCTTGATCTGGCGGCTGACCGTCGACGGCGTGCTGCCCAGTTGCCGCGCCGCGACCGAGAAGTTGCCCGCATCGACGACGCGCGCGAATACGGCCATGTCCGGCATCAGGTCGAAAAGATCGGCGGGATTCATTTGTGCATTCGTGACAAGAAAGCTGTGCGACTGAAGCCGATTATCGCGCGGAACGCATCATTCGACAATGACGGCTACCTTCTCACGGAGCCGCTCCATGACCGTCCGACGCCTGCCTCCTCTTTCCGATCTCCTGCTCTTCGCCGTCGCGATGGTGTGGGGCAGCAGCTACGGCATCGTCAAGAGCGCGCTCGCGTTCTATCCGGTGCTGGGGCTGCTCGCGCTGCGCTTCGGCATCACGTTCTGTCTGCTCGCCGTCAACCTGCGGCATCTGCGGCACGCGAGCGCGGCGACCCTTCGCGGCGTGCTCGTTCTCGGCTTGCTGCTGCTTTCGATTTTTCTAGCTGAGACGTTCGGCGTGCTCCATACGCGCGCCGCGAACGCCGCGTTTCTGATCAGCTTGTGCGTCGTGCTGACGCCGCTCGTCGAATGGGCGCTGCTCAGGCGACGCCCCGGCGCGGCCGAGTGGCTGGCGGTCGGCGTGTCGTTCGCGGGCGCGTGGCTGCTCGCGAGCGACGGCGCGCTGTCCTTCGACTTCAATGCCGGCGATGGACTGATCCTCGCCGCCGCCGTGCTGCGCGCGCTGTCCGTTTGCGTGACGAAGCGCGTGTTGCGCGCGGCTCCCCTGCCCGCGCTTACGGTGACGGCGGTGCAGGCGGGCGTGGTCGCATCGGGCAGCGCGGTCATCGCGTTGGTTTTCGCGCCATCGCAATGGCAGTCGCTGCCCGCTCTCGCCGGTCACGGCATGTTCTGGGGATCGGTGCTGTATCTCGTGTGCGCGTGCACCCTTTTCGCCTTCTTCGCGCAGAACTACGCAATCGGCCACAGCAGCCCGACGCGCGTCTCGCTCCTGATGGGCAGCGAGCCCGCGTTCGGCGCGCTCTTCGCGAGCGCGTGGCTCGGCGAACGTGTGTCGATGGCGGGCTGGATCGGCGGCGGGATGATCGTCGCGGCCTCGCTGATGGCGACGGTGTCCTGGCGCGGCATGTTCGCAGCGCGTCCGGGCGAAGCGTGAACACGGACGTCGTTACGCGGGTTTTTTGAATACGACGCTGAAGTTACTGGCCGGCATCGCGACCGTCTCGACGAACGCGAGGCCGGCCTTCTCGCCAAGCGCCTCGACTGCTTCCATGTCACGCACGCCCCAGCGCGGATCGCGTGCGCGTAGTTGCTGATCGAAGGCTTCGTTGCTCGGGGCGGTATGCGCTCCATTGCGCCGATACGGCCCGTAGAGGTACAGTACGCCCCCCGCATCGAGACGCGCGCCCGCGCCGCGAAAGAGCGCCTCGGCCGCTTCCCACGGCGCGATGTGGATCATGTTGATGCACACGATGGCCGCCACGTTCGCGATGCCCCAATCGTCGTTGCGCACATCGAGCGCGAGCGGCGCATTCAGGTTGGCGAGCCCCGAGTGAGCGCGCCATGCGGCGATGGATTCGCGTGCTTCGGCATCGGCATCGCTAGGCTGCCAGACGAGGCCCGGCAGTGCAGCCGCGCAGTGCACGGCGTGCTGACCGGTGCCGCTTGCGATCTCCAGCACGACGCCGCTCTGCGGCAGGACGCGCGTGAGGACCGATAGAATCGCATCGCGATTACGTTCGGCGGCGGGCGCGCGGCGGCGCACGGCAATGTCGGGAGGCGGCGTATCGCCGGAGGCGGATGGTGTCGGATTCATTGCGAGAGCGCGTGCGGGCGCTTAACGGTCGATTCGCGACGAGCCTAATGGGACGCACGAAGACGCGTCAAGCGACATAACGGAGAACCGCCAATGCTGACCGGCATGGCGCGATTCGTGCTGTCCCGAAGCGCGCGGAAAGCGCGGATTGCAAGCAAACCTGTGTATGCTCCCGGTTGATCCCGCGTCCGCTTTCGCATTTTGCATGCATGCGCCGTGCATTCTGAATGCCAGATGGAATGCATTTCGAACGCGTGCAAACCGCCGGCGCAGCATGACATCGAGCGCGCCGATGCATCCCGACAAACTCTGGCCCGCGCACGCGGCGCGATCGAATTGGAGTGAACCATGCAGCACGATCCGAAAGAGCCCCCGACGAAGCAATCCAGCGATGGCCCCGATGACGACATGATCGCGTTCGCGAGCGAGGTCTTCGATGTCGCTCGCCGCGGCGACGCCGCGATGCTCGACGCGCTCCTGACCAAGGGCCTGCCGCCGAATCTGCGCAACGACAAGGGCGACAGCCTCGTGATGCTCGCGAGCTATCACGGTCACGCCGACGCCGTGCGCGTCCTGCTTCAGCACAACGCCGATGCCAACCTGCGCAACGACAATGGCCAGACGCCGATTGCGGGCGCCGCGTTCAAGGGCTTTCGCGAGGTGATCGAAACGCTGCTCGAACATGGCGCGGATGTGGAAGGCGCATCGCCCGACGGGCGCACCGCGCTCATGATCGCGGCGATGTTCAATCGCGTCGAGATCGTCGACTTGTTGATCGCGCGCGGCGCGAACCCGGATGCGCGCGATGCCGGCGGCTTCAGCGCACGCGATGCCGCCGAGAAGATGGGCGCGCCCGACACCGCGGCACGGCTCGCGAACGCATCGAACGGCCATGCGCGGCCATCCGAAGCGTGAAGCGTCGATTGGCACAATGCACTTCGCATGCATGATTCAATCCGCGAACGAACGACGCCTCGCGCGCGTCGAATCGATCTGACAAGCACCGATCCAACAACGAACCAGACAAGCAGGTGACTCGCAACCATGGAGCTTTTGCGATGACAGGCGGTATCTCGCATCGGGGTGATGCGTCGCCGACAGACCTTCACGCGCTTGGGCGCGCATGCCGGGCGGGCCGCGTCTTCAATGCAGCCGCACGTCTGTCGCTGTGCGTGGCCGCGTTCATCGTCGCCATCGCGAGAACGTTGCGCGCGCTGCGCGTCACCGCGAGCCTTCCGGTCATCGCCGCCTTCGCGCTCTCCGCATGCGGGCTGATGCAGCAACAGGTGCCCGCGCCGATCGTCGAACACTCTTATATTCCGGCGCCGGAAGAAGCCGGCTCTGCCGAGCCCGAAGAACCTTTGCCCGCCGTGCAGGCGCCGGAGCCCGCGTCTGCCGTGAAACCCGCGCCGGCGCCGAAACCGAAGCGCCGCATCGTCAAGCCGAAGCCGCCGGAGCCGGCCGTCACGCCACCGCCTGAACCGCCCGAGCCGCCGCCTCCGCCGCAGATCATCTCGACGCGCATCATGCAGCACGATCAGCTGCACGGCCTGCTCGACGCCGAAGTGCAGCGTCCGGACGGCAAGGTCGTCGGCCGTGCGGTGGACATGTACGTCGATGCATCCGCGAAGCCGAAGCTTCTGATGGTCAATCTCGCGGGCTTCCTCGGCGTCGGCGACCGCAAGGTCAACTTCCCGTGGACGGCCTTCCGCTTCACGCCGAATTCGAAGACCGCGCCGATTACCTTCGTGCCGCCACCACCGCCCGCGAAGGGCAAGCCGGCCGAACCGGTGCCGAAGCCGCAGCCCGTTGCGGAGGCGCCCGCGAACTTCATGCAGCTCGTCGATTCGACGGTGACGCAAAGAAGCGGCGCGCGCATCGGACGCGTGGTCGACGTGCTCGTCGACGCTCAGGCGCAGCCTCAGGCGCTGGTGCTCGATCTATCGAGTTCGCTCGCGGGCGACAAGCGGCATGTCGCGGCCAACTGGGGCGACCTGCATGTGTTTTCGCGCAACAAGCAGTGGCTGCTGCAGATGGATTTCAACGACGCGCAACTGAAGGCCGCGCCCACCTACTCGCCCGAGCAGCCGATCAAGATCGTGTCGCCTGTGGTGCCCGCGCCGGCGACGGCTGCGAGCGCGGCATCGGCATCGGCATCGACTGGCGCGGCGAGCGCGACGGCTTCAGGCGCGGCGCCGGCGCAAGCGCCCGCTTCCGGCGCGCGCCTGACGAGATAGCGGATAACGACATCGATAACAGAATCACAACATGGTAATTGCACGCAGTCTGCGCGCGCTCGACTGGCTGAACTTCTTCGTCGCCAACGTGCAGACCGGCTTCGGCCCTTTCATTGCTTCGTATCTTGCGGCCAACAAATGGACGCAGGGCGAGATCGGCCTGATGCTTTCCGTCGGCACGATCAGCGCGATGGCGAGCCAGTTGCCGGCAGGCGCGCTCGTCGATGCGATGCGCAACAAGAAGTTCGCTGCTCTCTCGGCGATCATCGCGATCATCGTGAGTGCGCTGCTGCTCGCCGCGAGCCCGACGTTCGTGCCGGTTTTTGCGGCCGAAGTGCTGCACGGTTTCGCGAGCTGCATGCTCGTCCCGGCGATGGCGGCGATCTCGCTCGCCCTCGTCTCACGCGCCGATCTCGGCGACCGGCTCGGCCGCAATGCGCGCTGGGCGTCGATCGGCAGTGCGCTGACAGCGGCGTTGATGGGCGCGTTCGGCGAGTATCTGTCGCTGCGCTCGGTGTTCTTCCTGACGGCCGCGCTCGCGTTGCCGGCGATCGTCGCGCTGCGCATGATTCACTACGATGCGCCGCCCGTCGTGCCGCGCGCACCGCCGGGCAAACCCAAGCTCACGCCTGAAGGCGAGGAACGCGAATCGTTGCGCGAGTTGCTGAAGGACAGGCGTCTTTTGATTTTCGCGGCGTGCGTGGTGCTCTTTCACCTGTCGAACGCGGCGATGCTGAATCTCGCCGCGGGCGAAGTCACGGCGCACATGGGCGACAACGTTCAACTCGTGATTGCGGCGTGCATCATCGTGCCGCAGTTCATCGTCGCGGCGTTGTCGCCGTGGGTCGGACGGCAGGCGCAGAAGTGGGGACGCCGGCCGGTGCTGATTCTCGGGTTCTGCGCGTTGCCTATACGCGCGATTCTGTTCGCGGGCGTGAGCAGCCCGTATCTGCTCGTGCCGGTGCAGATGCTCGATGGCATCAGCGCAGCCGTGTTCGGTGTGATGCTTCCGCTGATTGCGGCGGATGTCGCTGGTGGGCGCGGGCATTACAACCTGACGATCGGGTTTTTTGGGCTGGCTGCGGGCGTCGGGGCGACGCTTTCGACGGCGGCGGCCGGTTTTGCCGCGGATCGCTTCGGCACTGCGATGAGCTTTTTTGGGCTCGCCGGGGCCGGGGCGCTTGCGGTGTTGATGGTGTGGCTTGCTATGCCGGAGACGCGTATCGCGAATGCGGTGAAGGAGGATGAGGCTGAGCCGTCGGTGAAGGTTTGAGGGCTTCGTTTCTATTGTCTCTTGCTCATGCTTCGGTGAAATCCTGCGTTCGTGTCGGTTTATTAGCGTTGCCCCGCACAGGGGCAACGCCACTAGACCACTAAGAACACGGGATCCGGCGAAACAAAGAAAAACTCACTCAAAAGGCGTCAACCCCTCAAGCAAAGTAGGAATCAACTCACTCACCGTCGGATGAATATGCATCGCCCGCTGCAACGTCGTATAGGGCGCATCCGCATTCATGATGTCGATGAAGGCATGAATGGCCTCATCCCCTTCGATGCCATAAATCGCCGCCCCTAAGAACCGCTTCGTCCGCGCATCCACGAGCGCCTTCATGAAGCCATCCGTCTCACCGCGCTCCCGAGCGCGCCCCACCCGCGACATCGGCATCGTCGCGATAAGCGCCTCGCGTCCGTCCCTGCGCACGTCTTCCTCGCTCATCCCCACACGCGCGAACGGCGGATCGACGAAAACCGCATAAGCCATGATGCGCGTATCGACGCTGCGCGATTCGCCGTCGAGCAGATTCGAAGCGATGATCTCGTAATCGTTCCACGACGTATGCGTGAACGCGCCGCGCCCGTTCACATCGCCGAGCGCATACACGCCATCGACTTTGGTGCGCAACTGGCCGTCGACATCGATCATGCCGTGCCGGTTCACCGCAATGCCCGCATGCTCCAGACCGAGATCGTCGGTGTTCGGCGTGCGGCCCGTCGCGAACAGCAGATGCGATGCATCGATGACCTCATCATCGCCACTGACGATACGCACGCCACCTGCCATCGGCTCCACGCGCGACATCTCCGCGCCGAAGCGAAAGTCGATGCCCTCACGCACGAACACGTCCTGCATCGCGCGGGCGACGTCCTCGTCCTCGCGTGTGAGGATCCGTTCGCCGCGCACGAGCAAGGTCACGCGGCTGCCGAAGCGCCGGAACATCTGCCCGAATTCGAGCGCGATATAACTCGCCCCGACAATCACCAGATGCTCCGGCACTTCGGTCAGTTCGAGAATCGTCGAGTTGGTCAGATACGGGACGCGTTCGAGCCCATCGACCTTCGGCACCACCGCGCGCGTTCCCGTGTTGATGATGATGAGGTCGGCGTCGATCTCCTGCGTGGAACCGTCGGCCGCCTCGATGGACAGCGCGCGCGGCCCTGTAAAGCGCCCGTGTCCCTTGAAGACCGTGAGATTGTGCGTGCCGCGCAGCCATTTCTCGATGCCCGTGCGCGAGCCGCCGATCACCTCGTCCTTGCGCGCCTTCACACGCGCCATGTCGATGCGGATGTCGCCGCCTATCATCACGCCGTACTGCGCCGCCGTGCGCGCGACATGCGCGGCCCGCGCGCTCGCGACATAAGTCTTGGTCGGCGTGCAACCGACGTTCACGCAGGTGCCGCCAAAAAGATGCCGCTCGATGATGGCCGTGCGCTTGCCGCTTTCCGCGAGCCGCACGGCAAGCGGCGAACCGCCCTGCCCCGTACCGATCACGACTGCGTCGAAGTGCTGTGACATGCTCGTTCTCCCCTGGTTTTTTGCATTCGTAACGCAAAAGACCGTGCGAATGAAGCGGATGAAGAATGCCCATGCGGGAACCGAATGCATCTTACGCGCAAGTCGGCGAACAGGCAGGCGCGCTGCCCGAAGCGCGTGATTCGGATACGGGCACGGCGCGTGCTGCGTCCGAACAGAACGTCCCGCGCATCGCGGCGCGGTCCGCTCAACCATCAGCATATGAAGTCCGAAGGCATTCATGATCGAGACGATGTGGTTTCTCGTCGTCGGCGGCGTGCTCATTTTCATGGGCCTCGCCAGTTCGACGTTCAAGCACCTGCCGGTCAGCACCGCGATGTGCTACCTGGCGATCGGCTTCGCGATGGGTCCCGCGCTCGCCAATCTGCTGACACTCGACCTCGCGACCGATGCAACGGTCCTCCGGCGCATCACCGAAGTCGCGATGCTCGTGTCGCTATTCGCGATCGGCCTGCGGCTGCGCGTGCCGCCCACCGATCGCATCTGGCTTCTCCCGGTTCGCCTGGGCTTCGTCGCCATGATCCTCACCGTCGCCGCGCTCACGCTGTTCGGCGTCTATGTGCTCGGTCTCAGTTGGGGGCCGTCGCTGCTGCTCGCCGCGATGCTCGCGCCGACCGATCCGGTGCTCGCGCATGACGTTCAGGTCGAGACGCCCGGCGACGTCGACCTGCTGCGCTTTTCGCTGACGGGCGAAGGCGGACTCAACGATGGCATCGCGCTGCCCTTCGCGCTGCTCGGCATCGCGGTGTGCCGCTTCGAGGCGTCGCCAAGCGAAGCGTTGCACTGGAACTTCGCATTGCAGGCGATATGGGGCATCGCGGGCGCGCTCGTGAGCGGCTGGCTGCTCGGCGCGCTGTCGGTGCGGCTTGTCGCGTATCTGCGCACGCGCCACGGGCAGGCGCTCGGACCGGAAGGTTTCTTTGCGCTCGGCCTCATCGCGCTGTCGTACGGCGTCGCCGAATTGCTGCACACGTACGCGTTTCTCGCGGTCTTCGCAGCCGGTCTCTCCATGCGCCGCGTCGAGCAAAAAGAAAGCGGCGACAAGTCCCCGCGCCAGGCGGTCGGCAAGATCGATGCGGACGACGTCGGCGCCGCCGCAGCCGATCCCGAACGCGCGCACGCCTTCATGGCCGAGCGCGTGCACGGCTTCACGATCGAACTGGAGCGCATCGCCGAAGTGGCGATCATGCTGATGGTCGGTGCCGTGCTCGCGACGATGTGGCGCGAACTGCTCTCGTGGCGGACCTGCGCGCTCATCGTCGCGCTCTTTCTTGTGCTGCGGCCGGCGGCGGTCGAGGCGTCGCTCATCGGCTCGCAGGCGACGGGCGCGCAAAGACGTCTCATGAGCTGGTTCGGCATACGCGGCGTCGGCTCGTTCTATTATTTGCTCTTTGCACTCGAGCAAGCGCCGCATGACGTGGCCGCGCCGCTCGTGCCGCTCGTCATCGCGACGATCGCTGCGTCTGTCATCGTGCACGGCATCACCGCGACGCCGCTCATGAAGCGATATCAGCGCGCGCGAACCGATATTTAGCGATGCAACTATCATCCAGGACCGACCCGGCGTGAAGCATCTGATTTTCTTCTGCGGTCATGCCGGCACCGGCAAGACGACGCTCGCGAAGCAACTCTTCGCGCCGCTCATGCATGCGACTGGCGAGCCCTTCTGCCTGCTCGACAAGGACACGCTCTACGGTGCATACAGCGCCGCGGCGATCGGCGCGCTCACCGGCGATCCGCACGATCGCGACAGCCCGCTTTTCATAGAACATTTTCGCGATCCGGAGTATCGCTGTCTCATCGATACCGCCGCCGAAAATCTCGCGCTCGGCGTGAGCGTCGTGATCGTCGCGCCGCTGACGCGCGAGGTGCGCAATGGACGCCTTTTCGATCGCGCGTGGCTCGGCATCGATGACGATGTCGCCATAAGCGTCGTCTGGGTGCATGTCGATGAAGATGTGGCGCGCGAACGGATCGTCGCGCGCGGCGATCCGAAGGATGCGTACAAGCTCGCGCATTGGGAGGAATATCGCAAGCGCCTCTTCGTCCCCGATGAAGCGCTCGCGCGGACGCTCGTGATGTTCGACAACACGACGCCATCCGGTGAAGCCGGCGGCGAACTGGTCGCGCGCCTCGTCGCTTAAGCCGCCGCGAGCTGGCGTGCCGTCGCGACCGCGTTGGCGCCTTCGTACAGCTTGCCGAAGCGGTTGTTGAGGAACGCGTCGAGCGGCACCTGCTCCTGACGCACGAAGCCGCTCTGCGGCAGCACGCCTTCGCGGAAGAGATCCAGTTCCGCGCAGATCGCGCCGGCGGTCGTGATCTGGATCGCGCTCATCGGCACGCCGCACACATCCTTCGCGAAGATCTTGCGCGTGAACACGTCCTGCACGAGTTGCCCGCGCCGCATGCCCGTCACCGTGACGAAGATCAATACGACGTCCTGTGCCGTCGAAGGCACCGCGCGCTTGAGCATCGTTTTGAGACCGTCGCGATCGGTGGACATACGCAGATCGTCGAGCAGGAACTTCATCAGATCGCGATGCCCCGGATAGCGCACCGATTTGTAGTCGAGCGTCTCGACCTTGCCGGCAAGCGTTTCGCAGAGCGTGCCGAGCCCGCCCGATGTATTGAACGCCTCGTACTCGATGCCATCGAGCGAAAAATGCTCGACACCTTCGAGCGGCTGCACCCATTGCGTGCGGCCTTCGCGGATCGCCTCGCACGGCTGGCAATACTCGTTGATGAGCCCGTCGATGCTCCATGTAAGGTTGTACTTCAGCGCATTGGTCGGAAACTCGGGCAGCGCGCCGACGCGCATCTTTACTTCGCGCACGTCGTCGAGACGCTTCGCCAGATCGTGCGCGACGATGCCGATGAAGCCCGGCGCAAGACCGCATTGCGGCATGAACGCGAGCTCGGAGTCGTCGGCGATCGCGCGGATCGCGTGCGTCGCGCGCACGTCCTCGGTGAGGTCGAAGTAATGCACGCCCGCCGCTTTCGCCGCCGATGCGACGTTGATCGCGAGGTAATACGGCAGCGCATTGATCAGCGCGTCGAAACCGATCAGCGCCTGACGAAGCGCGGGCGTATCGGCGGAATCGACGCGGCGCGTCGGGATGCCTTGCGCATCGATGAGCGCGAGCGCGTGTTCGTCGCGATCGAAGGCGACGACGTCGAAATCCCCCGTTTCACGCAGCAAATGCGCAATGCTTTGACCGATCAGTCCGGCGCCGACGAGGGCCACTTTCATATTCGTCTCCTGTATGTGCGAGTTAGGCCGATACACCTGTTCACACAGTTTAGGAGCGCGCGAATATTGATCCTAGACGCAAAATGATGCGCTTCGACGACGGTTTTCGTCGTTTCGACGATCGATCGATCCCGTTTGTATCGTCGAGTCTCAACCGGCGCGATCGATCTTGCGCGCGAGGATGATCGACGTCGTCGTCCGTTCGACGCCTTCCAGCACGCCGATCTCGTCCAGCAGGTCGTTCAGGCGGTCCGGCGAATCGGCGCGCAGCCATGCGACGTAATCGAATTCGCCGCTCACCGCGCAGAGCAACTGAATCTCCGGCATGCGTGCGAAGCGCTTCTGCAGATCGCGGCCGTATTTCGGCGTGAGCTTGATGCCGACGTACGCCTGAATGCTTGCATCGAGCACATCCTGGCCGAGCCGCACGCCGTAGCCCGCGATCACGTTGTTCTTCTCGAGCCGCGCCATGCGGGCGATCACCGTCGTGCGCGCAACGCCCAGTTGCCGCGCGAGATTCGCGACGCTCTCGCGCGCGTTCATCTGCAGAAGCGCGACGAGATTGCGATCGATGTCGTCGAGCTGATCGAGGCGCGGCGGTCTCATGTGGGCGTCGTCCTTGGCGTTTTGTGTTTTGGGTTATGCGTTTTGAATGCCGTCTGGCATCCGGCATTTTGTGTTTGCATTATCGCCGAGACGCTGCGATACGAACGCCGGTCAGACACCGAGCTTCGTCACCATGAAATCGACGAAACTCGCGAGCTTGGGCGTCGCGCGCGTATCGCGCGGATAGACGAGATGAACGGGCGAAGGCTTCGGCAGAAAGTCCTGGAGCACCGCGACGAGCGCGCCGCTCTTCAGTTCGTCTTCGACGAGCGCATGCGGTTGAAGCACGAGGCCGAAGCCGGCGAGCGCGGCCTTCCTGAGCGCCTGCCCGTTATTCGTGCGAAAGCGCGCGGACTGCGTGCGGCGCGCATGCATCGCCTCGTCCTCGCCTTCGAGCCGCCAGCTCGCCTCGCGGCCGAGATGCAAGAAGCCGAGGCACTCGTGGCTCGCGAGATCGGCGGGGGTCGCGGGCGTGCCCGCGCGCGCAAGATAGGAAGGCGACGCGCATACCGTCATCGCATACGGCTTGAGCGGCCGCGCGACGAAGCTCGAATCGGCGAGCGTGCCGATACGCACGGCGGCGTCGAATCCTTCCTCGACGATATCGACCATGCGGTTGGTCAGATCGAGCTCGACGCTGATCTGCGCGAACGCCGCGAGAAACTCGGTCACGGCGGGCGTGACGAACTGCACGCCGTAAGTCAGCGGCACGGTGACGCGCAATACGCCGCGCGGCGTCGCGCTCATCGATTCGGCGAGGGTGTCGGCAGAATCGACTTCCGCGAGAATGCGGCGGCAGCGTTCGTAATATTCACGGCCGATCTCGGTCAGGCTCTGACGACGCGTCGTGCGGACAATGAGACGCGCATCGAGCCGCGCCTCCAGCGCCTGCAAGTGCTTGCCCGCCATCGGCGCCGAGATCGAAAAGCGCTCGGCCGCGGCGCTCAGACTGCCCGCCTCGACGATCGCGACAAAGACCCGCATGCTCAACAAGGTATCCACTGCGTTTTTTCCAGAGACGTTTCGAATGTAAGCAGTTGTGGCAATGCGGGCGAATCCGCATGCAATCGTGATACTAATATCCGCCGAAGGCGTGATCTTCGCTGCTTTGCATGCAGCTTACGAAGCACGCCGCTTCCTATATCGATCGAAGGTACTTTGAATGAAAAGAACACTCGTTGCATTGGCCGCTTTCTGCGCACTGAGCCCGGTTTTCGCGCAGAGTTCGGCGCCCACGGCCGCATCGGCGCCCGCCGCGCAGGACGCTGCGTCCGCACCGGCCGCCAGCAAGCGCGAGGCGCGCGTCGAGGAGCGTATCGCGGAACTGCATTCGAGCCTCAAGATCACGCCGCAGCAGGAAGCGCAGTGGTCGAAGTTCGCCGATGTAATGCGCGACAACGGCCGCACCATGGCCGATCTGTACCGCCAGCGCATCGCGCAGCGCGACACGATGTCCGCGCTCGACGACATGAAGCAATACGAGCAGATCACGCAAGCCAACGCGGACGGCACGAAGCGGCTCGTCGAAGCTTTCGAGCCGCTTTACGCGAGCCTTTCGCCCGAGCAGAAGAAACTCGCCGATACGAGCTTCCGCTCGGAGCACGGCAAGGCGCGCCGCGGCGGCGCGCATCATCGTTCGCGCGCGGCGGGCGCGGATGCGGCATCGACGACGAAGCCCTGAACGAGCGCCGGGTCGGAAAGCCCGCATCGCATGATGCGGGCTTTTTTGCGTCCGCCGAGTGCAAAATGACGCGAATGCCGTTACGATCCGCTCCCTCACCATCTTCGCCGATCGCACCATGCTCCATCTTTCGCAACTCGATCTCGCCACCGATCCCGCCGCACGCCGCGTCGTGAAGGACGAAGCCGTCACCGTCGAATTCGCGGCTGCCGCGGGCGAACTCATGAGCCTCGAAGGGCCGAACCGCTATGCAAGCGGCGATGCGATCGTCACCGCTTCCAGCGGCGAGCGCTGGGTCGTGTCGCGCGAACGCTTCGATCCGAAGTACGTGCCGGAAGGCGGCATCGCGCACGGCGAGGCGGGCATCTATCGCAACCGTCCGAACGTCGTGCTCGCGAAGCAGATGCACGAACCCTTCTCGATCGCGCGATCCGCGGCAGGCGACATCCTCACCGGCGATGCCGGCGACTGGGTCATGCAATACGCGCCGGGCGATTTCGGCGTCGTGAAGGCAGCGCGCTTCGCGAAGGTCTATCGCGAAGCCTGAGCGCGCTCACGCGAAGTCCTCGCCCATCTCGATGTCCACTTCGCGCGGCACGGTCTGGCCGTCCGCGTACATCTCTTCGAGCGATCCGAGCGTCGCTTCCACATAGGCACGCAGCACCGCGTAACTGCGCGCGTGCATGCGTGGCGGCGACGCGCGATAACGCGCGAGCGCGGCCGGATCGAAACGCACGTCGATCGTGATGCGCCGCGCGCTCGAACCGAAGCGCATCGCCACGTAATGAATCACGAGCGATGTGCGGCCTTCATCGTCCTTGCGTTCGGCGAACTGCGTCTGCTCGGGAAAGAGATCGCAGATTACATGCGCGAGCATGTCGATATCCGCGCTCGGGCAGTCGTATTGATAGTCGTCCATTCGATGTCGATATTTGATTCAGGCAGGCGCGGATGCGCTCAACCGCCGCGCGCCGCGGCTCGCCGGTAGTAGCGCACGAGCGCCACCGCGACGATCGCGCCGAGCACGAGATACACCGCATCGGCGGCGATGAGCGGCACGAGCCGCGCCTGAAAAAGCGCGGCTGGCAAGCCGACGAGCGCATGCGCGGCAACGAGGACTGCGAGCGCGTGGCGCGAACGCTCGCGCAGCATTTGCCACATCAGCGCGGAAAAGCCGAGTTGCAGCACGAACGCACTCGCACGCTCAACGAGGAAGATGCCCGCCGACACCGGCGACAGACTCATCAGCACGAGATGAATGCGCGCGATCGCTTCGAGCGGCGCGGTCGCGAAATGCGCGTCGAGCGTGCCGCGATTCGCGAGCACCGCATAGACGATCCATTGCACCTGCACGAGCACGCCGACGATCCACGCCTCCGCCCCGCCGTGCCCGATGCCGTAGCCGAGCGCCGGACCGTGCCGGTCGAGCGCGTCAGGCTCGCGCGAGATGAGCCATTTCATCGCGAGAAAGCGTCCGACTTCCTCGCACAGCCCCGCCGCGAGCGCGCCATAAACGACGAACACGGCCGGACTGACGAGCCACGCCGACGTGACGGGATTGCTCAGCATGAAGCCGTGCAGCGCGCGTTCGATGACCATCGCGAAGAGCGCGAACACGGCGATGCCGAGAATCGCGTAGCGCGGCACGATCGCGAAGCGCGGCCGCAGCTTCCTGTACAGCACGATGGGCATGGCCGCGATGATGAGCGTCGCGAGCGCGAGGCTCAGCAACGTCGTAACACTGATCATTCAGATTCCTTGTGAAGCTTGTTGCTCGTCGTTGTGATTCGCGCGTGTCGTCGATGCGCGCACGACGAGTTCGCCCGGCAGCAGACATTCGCGCGCGGGCATCGCGGCGCCGCCGAGACGCTCATGCAGAAATTCGACCGCGCGCCGGCCGATATCGTACGTCGGCTGGCGGACCGCCGTCATGCCGGCGAGCTGCGCCCATTCGGAATCGTCGATCGACATCAGCGCGACGCTCGCCTGCCAGTCCGCGCCGTGGCGTTCCTTCAGATGCACCGCGACGCGCAGCGCGACCGGCCCGTTCGCCGCGAAGAGCGCGACGCGCTTGCCCGCGGCTTTCGCCGCCGTGACGCGCGTGTCGAGTTCCGCGAGCGCGGGCGCCGCATCGGCGAGATCGATCACGAGCGTCGAGCCGCTTGCATGGAGCGCCGCGACGGTTTCGCGAAACGCGGCTTCGCGCAGACGCCGCGAGCTGACATGCGTGACCGGCTGCACGACGAACAGCAGCTCGTCGAAACCTTCGTCGACGAGATGACGCGTCGCGATCTGCACGGCGGCGGGATTGTCGAGCCCGACCATGTCGGTGATGAAACCTTCGACCGAGCGATCGACGAGCACGACCGGAATGCCGCCGCGCGCAAAGCCTTGCAGCAGTTCTTCCTTCACGCCGAGCGCGTTGACGATGACGCCTTCGACGCGATACGTCGTCAGCAATTGCAGATAGCGCCGCTCCATGTCGATCTCGTTGGCTGCGTGACAGATGAGCGGCATATAGCCGAGCGCGTGGCACGCTGCTTCGACGCCTTGCAGCACTTCGACGGAATACGGGTTCGTGAGGTCGGCGAGCAGCATGCCGATCAGACGATTGCGGCCGCGCTTCAGGCCGCGCGCCATCTGATTCGGCCGATAGTCGAGCTTGGCGATGGCCGCCTCGATGCGCTCGCGCAGATCGGGCGACAGCACGCCGAGCTCGCCGTTCAGATAGCGCGAGATGCTGGTCTTGCCGGTGCCTGCTTCGCGGGCGACATCGGTGATGGTCGCGCGGCGCGCGCCGAATGCAGGCGGGCGGTTCGTCAATGTGGGGTCGTCGGACATAGTGGTCGTGGGCGCGCGCTTCGCCGTGAAGCGAGTCGCGATGCCGTCATTATCGTTCTCCTCGCATCGCGCATGTTAGCGCATGACCGGGCGACCCACGGTTTCAGCGCGCGAGCACGTCGGGATTGACGATGTTCTGCGTGAGCGTGCCGTTCAGTGCGCCGATGAGATTTTTCGCGGCGTTTCGCGCCATCGCGTGACGCGTTTCGTGCGTGGCCGAGCCGATATGCGGCAGTGCGACGACGTTTTTCATCGCGAGCAGCGGCGAGTCGGCGGGAAGCGGTTCCTGCTCGAACACGTCGAGGCCTGCACCGCGGATCGTGCCGTTTTTTAGCGCATCGATGAGCGCGTTTTCATCGACGGTCGGTCCGCGCGAGGCGTTGATCAGAATCGCGCTCCGTTTCATTTTCTGCAATTCGTTCGCCCCGATGAGACCGCGCGTTTCCGGCGTGAGCGGCACTTGCAGGCAGACGAAATCGGATTGCGCGAGCAGTTCGTCGAGCTCGACACGCTTTGCGCCGTATTCCTTTTCGGCCTGCTCGTTCGCGCTGCGATTCGTGTAGAGCACGTTCATGCGAAAGCCGAGCGCCGCGCGCCGTGCGACGGCCCCGCCGATGCGTCCCAGGCCGACGATGCCCAGTGTCTTGCCTTGCACGTCGACGCCGAAACACGCTTCACCGATGCTTGCCTTCCAGTTGCCTTGCTTGACCCATTCGGCGAGTTCGACGACGCGGCGCGCGCTTGCGAGGATCAGCGCGAAGACCGTGTCGGCGGTGGATTCGGTGAGCACGTCCGGCGTGTGCGTAAGCACGATGCCGCGGCGGGTGAGGTCTTGCACGTCGAACTGGTCGAAGCCTACGGAGATCGTCGACAGTGCTTTCAGGCGGTGGGCGCCTTCGATCATGTCGGGGGAGATCTTTATGCTCGCACCGATGGCGCCGTCGGCGGTTGTTAGCGCTTCCACGAATGCGGCGTGGTTTTTCGGATCGATGTTCACCACTTCCGCGTGGGCGCGGAGATAGGCTTCTACGTCGCTTGGCAACGCCTTGTAGGCTACGATTTTTTTGGTCATGGTTTGCTTTGTCTGGGTTGGTTGGCTCGGGCTTCTGTGGAATCCCGTTTTCGTGTCGGTCTATTGGCACTGCCCCTGTGCGGGGCGGCAGTCACTTTCTTTGCCGTCGACCAGAGTTAGCGCTTTAGCGCTTACTCTGGTCCTGTGTAAAGAAAGCAACCAAAGAAAGCAGCTTCCGATACGCCCGCGGTCACACGCAATTTGGGTAGTCCTCTCGTCCATCGTGGGCTGCCTAACGAGTGCCCTCAGACACCTAATCGGGCTTGGCTCGCGCACGGTCTGTCACATCGCACCACACACCAAACTGGTTCAGCACCATATAGCTCCGGCCCGCTTCGCGGCCGACCGGTCAATCGGGGATGCATGTGCTTCTCTACTAATGCCTCCGTCTCACTGCACTGGCAGCCCGTCGGTTTCCCTTGCAGACCCGGCGGCAGCGCGTAGCGCTGTGCCGAAGCAGTTTCGTGCTGAACCAGTGTCCTTGGAAAACTAGCTCGTCAGACCGCGCGCGAGCCAAGCCCGATTAGGTGTTTGAGGGCACTCTTTAGGCGAGTGCCACCTAGGACGAGAGTACTACCCAACGTGCGTGTGACCGCGGGCCGTGACGAGCTGCTTTCTTTGGTTACTTGTATATTGAATCTGGCGTCCGGAAGCTGATCTCTCCCGTTCGCTCGAAGCGGTAGCCCGTTTGTGTTACATGGGCTCACAGCCCGAAAG
>NZ_JALQEB010000008.1:0-46009 GCF_023630905.1 Caballeronia sp. ATUFL_F1_KS4A
AACTCAACCCTTGACGCTCAATACAGTTGCTTTCTTTGCAGCAGCAAAGAAAGTGACTGCCGCCCCGCACAGGGGCAGTGCCAATAGACCGACACGACAACGGGATCCGGCGAAACCGAAAGCAAAAGCGAAAAGCGAAAGCAAAAACCTCAAGGCCTCACAACAACCCCAGCCCGAACCGCCGCCTGCGGCTTAACCGCCAGCGTAAGCCAAACAGCCATCAACAACGCGGCGCTCATGAAAACGTAAGAGGCAGAGGGCGATCCAGTAGCCCCATTCAAATACCCCACAAAATACGACCCGACGAACGACCCCAACGCCCCCATGCTATTGATGAGCGCCATCGCCCCCCCGGCGACATTCTTCGGCAGCAACTCCGGCACGATCGCAAAGAACGGCCCATAGGGCGCATACATCGCAGCCCCTGCGATCACGAGCAACGCATAAGAAGCCCAGAAGTTCGTCGACCCGAGAAGGTAGGAACCGGCAAACGCCACCGCGCCGATCAGCAGAAACGGCCACACAAAAGCCTTGCGTGCCTGAAGCTTGTCTGAGGCCCACGAAGCCAGCAGCATCGCGATGGTCGCCGCAAGATACGGCACCGCCGACAGCCAGCCCGTCTCGACCATCCCGAGCGTCGATCCGCTCTTGAGAATCGAAGGCAGCCACAGCACGAACCCATACACGCCGATGCTCCAGCAGAAATACTGCGCACACAGCTTGATCACCGCCGGCGACTTGAACGCCTCGCGATAGTTCTTCACCGGCTTGATCGCGGCCTGCTCGGCGCGCAAGGTCGCATCGAGATCGTTCTTTTCCTGATCCGTGAGCCAGCTCACCTGTGCGGGCTTGTCCTTCACGATGAACCACCAGATCACCGCCCACACCACCGCCGGCAAACCTTCCGCGATGAACATGTGGCGCCAGCCGAACGAGTTCACGAGATAACCGGATACGACCGACATCCACAGCACCGTCACCGGATTGCCGAGAATCAGAAACGTATTCGCACGCGAGCGCTCCGACTTCGTGAACCAGTTCGCGATGAAGACGAGCATCGCCGGCATCACCGCAGCCTCGACGACGCCGAGCACGAAGCGGATCGCCATCAATGAAGGGATATTGCTCACCATGCCCGTGAGCGTCGCGCAGCCGCCCCACAGCACGAGACTCCAGAACACGAGCTTCTTCACGCTGCGCCGTTCGGCATAGATCGCGCCCGGAATCTGGAAGAAGAAATAGCCGAGAAAAAACAGCGCGCCGATCAGCGAGGACAGTCCCTTGCTGATGCCCAAATCCTGATTGATGCCCGCCGCCGCCGCGAAACCGTAGTTGGCGCGGTCGAGATACGCGAGGCTGTACGTGATGAAGACGATCGGCATGATCGCCCACCAGCGGCGCACGGCCAGCGTGGGATTGGAAGAACTTTGCATGGTTGTCTCCGAACGCAATTCGGTTGAGTCTCGGTTGGTGGCTTTCAAGCCAGATCGAACGCGGCTTTGGCCGTCTTGTCGTTGGAATCCTGTGCTTCGAGCAGATCGAGCGCGGCGCGCGTCGGCAGTCCTTCGCTGTCGCCGATCACCTGAATCGCCAGCGCGCCGATGCGATTGCCGCGCGCGATCGCGTGACGCACATCGCGTCCCTCGAGCAGCGCGCTCACGACGCCGACCGCGAAGCCATCGCCCGCGCCGACCGTATCGACGACCTTCTCGACCGGCACGCCCGGCACGATGCCCTGCTCGCCGTCCGCCGTGCGGAAATACGCGCCGTGCGCGCCCAGCTTCACGACGACGCCCTTCGCTCCCCGATCGAGATAAAACGCGGCGATGTCCTCGGGCTTCGCATAGCCCGTCAGCGTCAATCCTTCGGACACCCCCGGCAGCACCCAGTCGGCGAGCGCGGCGAGCGCATTGAGCGATTCGGCCATCGCCTCGCGCGACGGCCACAGCGTCGGACGCAGATTCGGATCGAACGAGATCGTCTTGCCCGCTGCCCGCATTTCGCGGGCCATGTGGAACGCAAGCTCACGCGAGGTCGCCGAGATCGCGGGCGCCACGCCCGTCAGATGCAGATGACGCGCGCCGAGCACGTAATCGGCGGCGTAGTCGTCGAGCGACAAATGGCTCGCGGCCGAACCCTTGCGGAAATACTCGACGGCCGGATCGCTGCCGTCGTCGCACTTTCCTTTGAGCTGAAAGCCCGTCGGATAACGCTCGTCGATCGTCACACGGCGCGCGTCGATGCCTTCGGATGCGAGTACGTCGAGCACATAGCGCCCGAACGAATCGTTGCCGACGCGGCTCATCCAGCCCACCTTGAAACCAAGGCGCGACAAACCGATCGCGACGTTCAGATCCGCGCCCGCGACGCGCTTCGTGAATTGACCGGCCTTCGCGAGATCGCCGGTAACGGCGGCGACGAACATCGTCATCGCTTCGCCGTAAGTGACGACGTCGAGGACTTCAGGCTTGGCTTGCATGTCGGGTTCCTTTGCAGATGAATGCTGAATGCAAAATGCGTAATTCAAAGTGGCATTCAAAATGCCGCGATTCGTGCGACCTGGCGCGCCGCGTCGGCGTCGAGCGAACCGTCCGCGCCCGGAATGAACGGATATTCGATGCCGCGCGGCACATCGCCCGGCAACTGCGCGAGCAGCGTCGCGAAACGCGCGTCGCCGTTCGCGGGCGCGGCGGCAAAACGGCGCGCGCCCTCGCCCATCACCGCCTTGCAGTGCACATACGCGACGTGCGGCGCGAGGCGCTGCGCCGCGTCGAGCGGATCCTGCTCCGCCCAGTGCCAGTTTCCGGTGTCGAAAGTCATCGCGAGGCCGCTTCGCGCGGGCAGCGCGGCGAAGAGCGCATCGAACGCGCCGATCGTGCCGCCTGCCTTCAGTTGTCCGTTTTCGACGACCACGCGCGCTTTCGACGCGGCGATCGCCGACATCAGGCGATCGAGCGTGGCCGGATCGGTCGCGACACCACGCTCCGTGCCGCCCAGTTGCAGCTTGACGATGCGCGCGTCCATCGCCGCTGCCTCGTCGATGGCGAGCCGCAGCGAATCGAGATCGAGCGCGCCGTCGTCGCGGAACAGCGTCGCGGGCGTCGAATGGACCGCCCACAAGCCGTGCGCGCGAATCCGTGCGCCGAGCTGCGCGAGTGCATCGGGCTGCGAATCGGCGTCATCGGCGAACAACTCGCGACGCACTTCGAAGCCATCCGCACCCGCGCGCGCCGCGACCGCCGCCCACGCGGCGTGGCCATCGCGACGGATCGCATCGGCGCCGAACGCGCTCGCCACGATCACGACTTCTGCGCGCTTTTCATCGATGCGGGATTTTTGATTCACTCGCTTCTCACTATGAGTTTTGGCCTCGAAATTCCTCGGTGGAACCGGTTCCATAAACGATTTTCGAAAAGGACGCCGCAGCGCCCCTGTTTAGAACGAATGGTGCGTCAGACCGCCATCGACGCGCCATAGTGGAATTCCCTAGCCGATGAGACCCGGTTCCTCGCACAACTCCAGGAAACGCGCCGCGACGCGTGACGGCGTTGCCGCGTGCGGCAGCAGAATCGAAAAACGCCGCGTGAGCGGTCGCGGCGCGATACGCACGCGACGCAACGCGCTGTCCTCGTGGCGGATCGACATCGCCGATACGAAGCCGATGCCCATGCCCGCGCGCACCGCCTCCTTCACGCCCTCGACGCCCGCGATTTCCAGCGCGACGCGCATGGGCGCATCGCAATCGGCGAACGCGCGCTCGATGATCTGCCGCACGCCCGAGCCGGGCTCGCGCAGCACGAGCGGATGCTCGCTCAACTGATCGAGCGTGGCGGCATCGCGCCCGTCGGCAAGCGGATGACCATTCGGCAGGATCGCGACGATTTCGTCCTCGCGCCATGGTGTGACGGTGGTGCCGAGCGGCAGATCGTGTCCCGGCGCGCCTTCGACGAGCGCGATATCGAGCGAGCCGAGCGCAGCGACGATGTCGGCGGTATTGCCGTCGATGGTCGTCACGACGACTTCCGGAAAGCGCTTGTGAAACGCAGCGATCAGATACGGCAGCAAATAACTCGCGGGCGTCGTGCTCGCGCCGATGCGCAGCGTGCCGCGCTCCAGCCCGCGCAATGCGTCGCGCAGCGCGTGCGCCGCGCGAAATGTCTCGCGCAGGCGTTCCGCATGGCCGAGCAACTGGTCGCCGGCTGCGGTCAGGCGCACGCCGCGGCCATCACGCTGATAAAGCGGCTCGCCGAATTCCTCCTGCAGCAGGCGCAACTGCCCCGACACGGCGGGCTGCGACAAATGCAAGGCCACCGCCGCCCGGCTGATCTTGCCGTGCTCTGCGACCGTTGCGAACGTTATCAGTTGTTCCGGGGTCATCTGTTTCAAATATAAGGTGGTCCGATACTTCCCATTCTAAATCACGATTTTTCATATTCATATATCGAGAATAGGATTAGCCCATCGAGTCATCATCATCAAACGGGTTCATCCATGTCCACGGTTCAGTCCGCCCAAACGCTCGCGCCGGCCGCATCATCCAGACGCGGGCAACTCAACGGCATTCTCTTCGTCGCCTTGTTCGCCGCCGCCGTCACGCGCCTCGCTTCGCTGCCCGCTATCGCCGGGCTCGGCATCAGCCCGCTGATCGTCGGCATCGTCGCGGGCGCGATCTACGGCAATGCGCTGCGTCACGGCATGCCGGAAAGCTGGGCGGCCGGCGTCAACTTCTCCGCGCGCAAGCTGCTGCGCATCGCGGTCGCGTTCTTCGGGCTGCGCATCAGCCTTCAGGAAATCGCGCAAGTCGGCGTGTCGGGTTTCACGGTGTCGGTGCTGGTCGTGGTCAGCACGCTCGTCATCGGTACGTGGGCCGGCATGAAGCTGATGAAGCTCGATCGCGATACCGCACTCCTCACGGCAGCCGGCAGCGCGATTTGCGGCGCGGCCGCGGTGCTCGCGTTCGAATCGACGTTGCAATCGAAGCCGCACAAGAGCGCGATGGCGGTGGGCAGCGTCGTACTGTTCGGCACGCTCTCGATGTTCCTCTACCCGCTCGCGTTCAACGCCGGCTGGCTGCATCTCGATACGCTCGGCGCGGGCCTCTTTTTCGGCGGCACGATTCACGAAGTGGCGCAGGTCGTCGGTGCGGCGAGCAACGTCAGCCCGGAAGCGACGCATATCGCGACCATCGTCAAGATGACGCGCGTGATGCTGCTCGTGCCCGTGCTGCTCGTCATCGGTTTCTGGATCAGCCGCTCGCGCAACACGGCGGACGGCGCGGCGCAAGGCAACGGCAAGATCGCGATGCCCTGGTTCGCGCTCGGCTTTCTCGCGCTCGTCGTCGTGAATTCGCTGCACGTTCTGCCCGATGCCGCCACGAGCACGATCAACACGCTCGACACCTTCGCGCTCACGATGGCCATGACCGCGCTCGGCATGGAGACGCGCATCGCGCAGATCCGTCAGGCCGGCCCGCGTGCGCTTGCAACCGGCGCGATCCTGTATGCGTGGCTGGTCGGCGGCGGCCTCGCGATCACGCTCGGCGTCGAACGCCTCTTCGGCTGATCGATCGCCGATGCAGTGAAGTACCGAATCGCGCGAACGTCCCCGTCGCGCGATAACGCTTTAGAAGGAGCACTCATGGAACACGGCGCTCGTACCCAGAACGAGAAGCTCGATGTCAAGACCACGACGTGCTACATGTGCGCGTGCCGTTGCGGCATCCGCGTGCATCTGCGCGACGGCGAAGTCAGATACATCGACGGCAATCCGAACCATCCGCTCAATCAAGGCGTGATCTGCGCGAAAGGCGCGTCGGGCATCATGAAGCAGTATTCGCCCGCACGCCTCACGCAGCCGCTGATGCGAAAACCCGGCGCACTGCGCGGCGAAGCGCAGTTCGAGCCGGTCTCGTGGGAGCTCGCGCTCGATACGCTCGAAAAGCGTCTCGCACACCTGCGCGCCACCGATCCGAAAAAATTCGCGCTCTTCACCGGACGCGACCAGATGCAGGCGCTGACCGGCCTCTTCGCGAAGAACTTCGGCACGCCCAACTACGCGGCCCACGGCGGCTTCTGCTCGGCGAACATGGCCGCGGGCATGATCTATACGATCGGCGGCTCGTTCTGGGAATTCGGCGGCCCGGATCTCGACCGCGCGAAGCTCTTCTTCATGATTGGCACGGCGGAGGATCATCACTCGAATCCGCTCAAGATCGCGATATCGAAATTCAAGCGCGCGGGCGGACGCTTCATCGCGATCAATCCGGTCCGAACGGGCTACGCGGCCATCGCCGACGAATGGGTGCCGATCCGCCCCGGCACAGACGGCGCGTTTTTCATGGCGCTGATCCACGAACTGATCGCCGCCGACGCCTACGATCACGAATTCGTCACGCGCTATACGAACGGGGCCGAACTGCTCGATATGAACGAAGCGAGCGACACGTTCGGCCTTTTCGTGAAGGACGAAAGCGCGGCCGAATCGAATCCGCTCTTTCCGCAGAATCATCTTTGGTGGGACACGAAGACGAATCGCGCGGTCGCGCATCATGCCGACGATGCCGCGCCCGCGCTCGATGGCCGCTACACGCTCGACGACGGCACGAGCGTCGCGCCCTCCTTCGCCTTGCTGCGCGAGCAGGTCGCGACGTGCACGCCGGAATGGGCCGCGGACATCACCGGTATTCCCGCCGCGACGATCGAACGCCTCGCCGCCGAAATGATCCAGACGAGCCGCGATCACAAGATCACGCTGCCGATTCAATGGACCGATTGTTGGGGCAGGAAGCACGACACCGTGACGGGCAACCCGATCGCCTTTCACGCGATGCGCGGTCTCGCCGCGCACTCGAACGGCTTCCAGTCGATCCGCGCGCTCGCCGTGCTGATGTCGCTGCTCGGCACGATCGACCGTCCGGGCGGTTTCCGGCACAAGTCGCCGTTTCCGCGCGCGGTGCCGCCATCGGCGAAACCGCCGAATCACCCCGATCAGGTGAAGCCGAACACGCCGCTCGCGAGCGGGCCGCTCGGCTGGCCCGCCGCGCCGGAGGACCTCTTCATCCACGACGACGGCACGCCGGTTCGCATCGACAAGGCGTTCTCGTGGGAATATCCGCTCGCGGTGCACGGCGTGATGCACAGCGTCATCACGAACGCATGGCGCGGCGATCCGTACCCCATCGACACGCTGATGATCTTCATGGCCAACATGGCATGGAACTCGTCGATGAACACGATGGAAGTGCGCAACATGCTCGCCGACAAGCACGGCAACGGCGAATACAAAATTCCGTTCATCGTCGTGTGCGATGCGTTCCAGTCGGAGATGACCGCATTCGCCGATCTCATCCTGCCCGACACGACCTACCTCGAACGACACGACGCAATGTCGATGCTGGACCGCCCGATCTCCGAGTTCGACGGTCCCGTCGATTCCGTGCGCGTGCCGGTCGTGCCGCGCACCGGCGAATGCCGTCCGTTCCAGGAAGTGCTCGTCGAGCTCGGCAGCCGCCTGAAGCTGCCCGCGTTCACGACGCCCGAAGGCACGCGCAAGTATCGCGACTATCCGGATTTCATCGTCAATCATCAGACGGCGCCGGGGTCGGGCGTGGGCTTTCTGATCGGCTGGCGCGGCAAGGACGGCAAGGACGCGCTCGTCGGCGAGCCGAATCCGAATCAATGGGAAGAGTACGCAAAGCACGATTGCGTCTACCACTACACGCTGCCCCAAGAGCTGCAATACATGCGCGGCCAGAACGGGCCGTACCTGCAATTCGCCGTCGATAAAGGTTTTCGCAAGTTCAACGAGCCGATCCTGATCCAGCTCTATTCCGACGTGATGCAGAAGTTCCGCCTCGCCGCGCAGGGTCGCACGAAAGGCCGGCAGCCGCCGGAACACTTGCGCGCGCGCATCGAGGAATATTTCGATCCGCTGCCCTTTTGGTACGCGCCGCTGGAACTCGATACGACCGATCTCGCGCAGTATCCGCTCGCGGCCGTCACGCAGCGCCCGATGGCGATGTATCACTCGTGGGACTCGCAGAACGCGTGGCTGCGGCAGATTCACGGCGAGAACCTGTTGTACATGAATCCGCGCATGGCGAAGGCGAACGGCATCAAGGACGGCGGCTGGATTTACGTCGAATCGCAATGGGGCAAGGTGCGCTGCATGGCGCGCTATAGCGAAGCCGTCGAGCCCGGAACGGTGTGGACGTGGAACGCGATCGGCAAGGCATCGGGCGCGTGGAGCCTCGGTCCCGACGCGAACGAATCGCAGCGGGGCTTTTTGCTCAATCACCTCATCACGGATGAGCTTCCTGCGTCCGCGCGCGAAGGCCTGCGCTTTTCGAACTCCGATCCGATCACCGGACAAGCCGCGTGGTACGACGTGCGCGTGCGCGTCTATCCCGCCGAAAGCGATGCCGACCACACGCTGCCGCAATTCGCGCCGATGCGTCCATCGCCCGGCATGACGGGATCGGTTCAACGCGTCGTGCAGACGTACTTCGCCGGACGCGGCGAGTTCGCGGCGCGCTTGCGCAACGCCATCAAGCGCGACGTAAAAAACTGAAGGAGACCGGCATGACTCAAATGGCCCTCGTGATCGATCTGAACGTCTGCGTCGGCTGCCACGCCTGCGTGACGAGCTGCAAGGAATGGAACACGTCCGGCGAAGCTGGCAGTCTCGCGGATCAGCGCCCGTACGACGCCGATCCGTCCGGCACCTTCTTCAACCGCGTGCAGACGTATGAAGCCGGCGAATTTCCGCTCGCCGATACGATCCACTTTCCGAAGTCGTGCCTGCACTGCGAGGATCCGCCGTGCGTGCCCGTCTGTCCGACCGGCGCGAGCTACAAGCGCAAGGAAGACGGACTCGTGCTCGTGGACTTCGACAAGTGCATCGGCTGCAAGTACTGCGCGTGGGCGTGTCCGTACGGCGCGCGCGAGCTCGACGAAGCGCGCAAGGAGATGACGAAGTGCACGCTGTGCGCCGATCGCATCTACAACGAGGCGCTGCCCGAGCGCGATCGCAAGCCGGCGTGCGTGCTCGCGTGTCCGACGTCGGCGCGGCTCTTCGGCGATATCCACGATCCCGAGTCGGTCGTGTCGAAGGCGATCGAGGAGCGCGGCGGCTATCAGTTGATGCCCGAATGGGACACGAAGCCCGCGAATCATTATTTGCCGCGTCGTCCCGTCAATGCGTGCAGCAGCGGCGGCGGCTCGTGCGGCTGTCAGTCTCAAGACGCCGAAGCGCCGGACGCACCCGGAGCGCACGGCGAACTCAATCTCGCGTCGATGGCCGTGCGCGTCTGACTTTCATCGGAGCTCGAACATGAAACCCGCGTTTTCCGTCGTTTTTCTCACGACATTGAGCGGCGCCGCGCAAGGCTTGCTGATTGCGCTCGTCGGTGTCGAAGCGTGCGCGAAGCTCGGTCTGATCGACGCGCCTTCGCAACTGTTCTTCATCCTCGGCGCGGCGTTGTCGGTCGTGCTCGGCGGGCTGGGCCTCGTCGCATCGTTTTTCCATCTCGGGCATCCCGAGCGGGCGTGGCGCGCCATCGCGATGTGGCGTACGTCGTGGCTGTCGCGCGAATGCTTGTGCCTGCCCGCGTTCCTCGGATGCGCCGCGTTGTACGGCTTCGCGCACTGGCTCGGCGCGCCGTGGTCGCTTGCCCTCGGCGTGATCGGCGTGATCGCGTCGGCGGCGCTTTTCGTCTGCACCGCGATGATCTACGCATGCCTGCGCTTCCTGCAGGAATGGGCGACGCCGCTCACGATGGTCAACTTCGTGCTGCTCGGCTGCGCATCGGGATTCACGCTGGCGACCGCGTGCGCCGCGTGGCTCGCGCCGTCGCTGGCGGCGGGTCTCGCCGCTTGTGCGTGCACGTTGACGCTCGCGGGCTGCGCGACGCGCGTCGCCGCGCTCAAGCGCAATGCGAAGCTGCGGCCAAAATCGACCGTGCAGAGCGCGACCGGCATCAAGGGGCCGAACGTCGTGCAGAAGTCGCGGGGCTTCACGGCGGGCGCGTTCAATCTGCGCGAGTTCTTTCACGGACGCTCGGCGCAGGCGATCGCGCGCATCAAGTGGACGTTTCTCGTCGGCGCGTTCGCCGTGCCCTTCGTGCTGATGCTGCTCGGGATCGGTGCGCAATCGGTCGCGCTCTTCTGCCTCGCGTGCGTCACGCAGTATCTCGGGCTCGTCGCCGAGCGATGGTTCTTCTTCGCCGAAGCGCGCCATCCGCAGAACATTTACTACGCGCGCGCCTCGTAGTGCGCGAGGCGCGCACCAAGGTCATGCCGCGAGCTTGAGCGCCTGCTCGAAATCGGCGATCAGATCGTCGATATCTTCGATGCCCGCCGAAAGCCGCAGCATGCCGTCGGAAATGCCCATCGACTTGCGCACTTCGGGGCCGGCTTCGAAGAAGATCGTCGGCGCAACGGGAATGATGAGCGTGCGCGTGTCGCCGAGGCCCGTCGCCTTGACCGGCAACTGCAGCGCGTTGACGACATCGATCATGCGGTCTGCGCGGCGCAACTCGAACGACAGCAGCCACGACGCACCCTTGAACAGCGCCTGCGCGATCTCGTATTGCGGATGACTCTTCAATCCCGGATAAAACACGCGCCCGATGGCCTCGTGCTTCTCCAGATACTGGGCGAGCGCGAGCGCGTTCTCGCTGCACTTCGCGACGCGCAGGGCGAGCGTTTCCGCGCCCATCGCGATGGAATGCGCCTGCTCCGACGACAGCGACGCGCCCATGTCGCGCAGCCCTTTCTTGCGGACTTGCAGCAAGCCCTGCTCTTTGGATGGCGATTTGCGGTAATCATCGGCGATGTTCGGATAGGCGCTCCAGTCGAAGAGGCCCGTGTCCGTCACCGCACCGCCGAGCGCCGCGCCATGACCCGCGATGGTCTTCGTCAGCGAATTGACGACGAGGCTCGCGCCGACCGCCTTGGGCCGGAACAGCGCCGGCGACGTGATCGTGTTGTCGACGACATACGCGAGGCCGCGCTCGCGGCACAACGCGCCGATGCCTTCGAGATCGGGAATCTGCGTGCCGGGGTTCGCGATGGTCTCGACGAACACCATGCGCGTATCCGGCTTGATCGCGTTCGCGACGTTCTCGGCGGAAGTTGCATCGACCATCGTCACTTCGATGCCGAGCGTGCGCAGCGTGCCGAACAGGCTGTTGGTGTTGCCGAAGACGTAGCGGCTCGATACGAGATGATCGCCCGCGCGCAGCAAGGTCAGGAAAATGGCGGTGATTCCCGCCATGCCGGTGCCGAAGCAGATCGAGCCGATGCCGTCTTCGAGGCTCGTGATCTTGCGTTCGAGCGCGGCGGTGGTCGGCGTGCCCTGACGCGCGTAGTTGAAACCGCCTTTCTTCGTGCCCTGGAAGACGCCGATCAGATCTTCCACGCGCTCGAATCCGTACTGAACCGATGTGTGGATCGGCTGGCGCACGCCGCCGTGCTCGCCGCCCGCGTTTCTGTCGCCGTGAACGATGCCTGTGGTGAAGCCTTGCTTGTTCATCTCTTCTCCGCTACTCGAAAACGCAAAACATCGATTTTGCACGATTCGCGACGAGTCATGGCATCGCCGCGCGACGGGAACGCGTGTTGCTCGTCCGCCTCTTCGTTCGCGCGTTTCCCGCCGAACGTCAAAAACGCGCACACTCACGCTTCGCCGCCGATGCGGCATGCCCCGACGAGGAGCCCTTTCTCATGGCTTACGAACTCTACTATTGGGACGGATTGCAGGGCCGAGGCGAATTCGTCCGGCTCGCGCTCGAAGATGCGGGCGCCGAATATATCGACGTCGCGCGCGAATCGAAGAACAGCGGCTACGGCATGGACGCGATGATGAAAGTCCTGAACAGCAAGACTGAGCCGCATATTCCGTTTGCGCCGCCGTTTCTCAGGGACGGCGAGCTGATGGTCCCGCACGTCGCGAACATTCTTCTTTATCTCGGGCAGAAGCTGAACCTCGCGCCGAAGGACGAGGGCCTGCGCTACGTCGCGCACGGCCTGCAACTGACGATCGCGGATTTCGTCGCCGAAGTGCACGACACGCATCATCCGCTCGCGACCGATCTCTATTACGAAGATCAAAAGGACGCGGCGAAAATCCGCACGCAGAATTTTCTGGACAAGCGCGTGCCGAAGTTCATGAAGTACTTCGAGCGCGTGCTTGCGCAGAACCCGCACGGCGATACGCAGATGATCGGCGATACGGCGACTTACGTGGATCTGTCCATCTTCCAGATCGTCGATGGCCTGCATTACGCCTTTCCGCGCGCGATGAAGGAGTTCGGCGCGCAGTATCCGCGCGTGGCCGCGATTCATGATGCGGTGCTGCAACGGCCGAACATCGCGGCTTACGTCGATTCGGAACGGCGCATCCCGTTCAACGAATCGGGCATTTTCAGGCACTATCCCGAACTCGATCAGGACGCTTGAAACCTCGACACTCACCAGGAGCCAGCATGGTAGAAACGATTCCTTCATTCGGTCTCGGCACGTTTCGCGTCGATGCCGCGAAGACCACGAACGCGGTGAAGAGCGCATTGCAGCTCGGTTATCGCCATATCGACACCGCGCAGTACTACAACAACGAAGCGGCCGTCGGTCAGGGCGTGCGCGAATCGGGCGTGGCGCGCGACGATATCTGGGTAACGACGAAAGTCTGGTGGGAACGGCTCTCGCACGACGCGCTCGTCGCGAGCCTGAAGGACAGTCACGCGAAGCTCGACATCGGCACGATCGATCTCGCGCTCGTGCACTGGCCGTCGCCCGACGGCGCGGTGCCGATCGCCGAAACGCTCGCGGCGATGCAGGAAGCGCAGAAGCTCGGGCTGATTCGCCATTACGGCGTGTCGAATTTCACCGCGCCGTTGCTCGAAGAAGCGCTGAAGGCGCCGGGCGGCGACGCGATCGTCACGAATCAGATTGAAGTGAGCCCGTTTCTCGCGAACCGCGCGCTCGTCGATGCGACGCAAAAGCTCGGCGTGAAAGTGACCGCGTACATGCCGCTCGGCGAAGGGCGCGCGCATACGGACGCGACGCTCAAGGCGATCGCCGGGAAGCATGGCGCGACGCCCGCGCAGGTGACGTTCGCGTGGCTGCTTTCGCGCGATATCGTGGTGCTGTCGGCATCGACGAATCCGGAGCATCAGAAAGCCAACTGGGACGCGCAGAAACTGAAGCTCGACGCCGACGACATCGCGAAAATCGATGCGCTCGACGAAGGCAAGCGCAATGCGAATCCGCCGTTCGCGCCGAAGTGGTGACGCGCGATTGCTCCGACGAAGCCCGGCCAGGCGTGCCGGGCTTTTTTTCGACCCTGACGAACGCGTTTCGACGTCCGCAGCGCCGCCCTGCAATGCTATCCTTGCGAGTCCCTTATTCCATTTTCTTCTAAGCATTCCACGATTTCGCAAAAGTGCTCTCCTTTCTGCTCAAGCTCCGTACACGCGCCCAACGGCTTTTCCGTCTGTCGGACTCGCATACGATGCTCGTCTGGGCGGTGGTCGTCGGCGTGGCCGGTGCTTTCGCCACCTCCGTCTTTCGCGAAGGCATTGAGATCCTTCAGCGGCTCCTCGGCAATCATTCGGAAGGTCTCGTCGCGCTCGCGCAAAGCCTGCCCTGGCCCGTGCGCGTGCTGTTGCCCGCCGTGGGGGGTCTCATCGCGGGCGTCTGCCTGCTGATCGCCCGCAAGCGCGCGAGCAAGAATGCGAGCACGGACTACATGGAAGCCGTCACCATCGGCGATGGCGTCGTGCCCGTCTGGCAAAGCGTATGGCGCAGTTTGTCGTCGCTCATCACGATTTCGAGCGGCGGCTCGATCGGTCGCGAAGGGTCGATGGTGCAACTCGCCGCCCTGGTGTCGTCGCTGATCGGGCGCTGGGTGCACTTCGATCCGCCGCGCCTGCGTCTGCTCGTCGCGTGCGGCGCGGCGGCCGGAATCACGTCGGCGTACAACGCGCCTATCGCCGGCGCGTTCTTCGTCACCGAACTCGTGCTCGGCTCGATGGCGATGGAAAGCTTCGGCCCGATCGTCGTCTCGTCGGTCGTCGCCAACATCACGATGCGCGAGTTCGCCGGCTACAGGCCGCCGTACGAGATGCCGGTGTTCCCGACCGTCACCGGCATCGAAGTGCTGCTCTTCGTCGTGCTCGGACTGCTCTGCGGCACGCTCGCGCCGCACTTCCTGCGGCTGCTCGCCGAATCGAAAAAACGCTTCTCGACCTTGCCCCTGCCCTTGCCCGTGCGCCTCGCGCTGGGCGGGCTGATCGTCGGCGTGATATCGATCTGGTGGCCCGAAGTCTGGGGCAACGGTTACGAAGTCGTGAACTCGCTGCTGCACGAACCGTGGACCTGGACCGCGCTGCTCACCGTGCTCGTCTTCAAGATCATCGCGACGGCGGCCACCGCCGGTTCGGGCGCGGTCGGCGGCATCTTCACGCCGACGCTCTTCGTCGGCGCGGTGCTCGGCTGTCTTTACGGCATCGGCGTGCATTCGATCTGGCCGGACTCCACGTCCGCGCCCTTCGCCTACGCGATGGTCGGCATGGGCGCGTTTCTCGCCGCGGCCACGCACGCGCCGCTCATGGCCATCCTGATGATCTTCGAGATGACGCTGTCGTATCAGGTCATGCTGCCGCTAATGGTTTCGTGCGTGATCGCGTACTTCATCGCGCGCACGTCCGAGCAGACGTCGATGTACGAAGTCACGCTGCGGCGCACGCGTGAAGAGAAAGAGCGCCTGCGTCTCGCCGCGACGCAGATGCGCGAGCTCGTCAAGCCCGCCGATACCGTCGTGCCGCTGTCCGCGAACATCAAGGACATGACGCGCGTGTTCCTCGAATATCCGGTGAAGTATCTGTACGTCGTCGATGACGCCGGGCGCTTTCAGGGGGTGGTGGCGCTGAAGAACATCACGTCGGATCTGCTCGACGACAAGACCTGCGCATCCAAAACCGCCGCGGATTATCTTCAGCCGGAATTCGACGTGCTCACGCCCGACATGTCGCTCGGCGAAGCACTGCAGCACTTCCTCGCGTTCCAGGGCGAACGCCTGCCGGTCATCGAAAAAAAGACGCAGCCGTTGCTGCTCGGCGTCGTGTACAAAACCTCACTTCTGGACGCATACTTCCGTCTGAACCCGACGTCGCGCTGAAACTGCGCAGCCGTGCAATTTCGCGGCGCGTCACGCTTCGCGTGCGCGCGTTTCGCGCGGGTCGGATCGACTTCACAATTCACTCGAAGTATGTCTGCGCGACGCCCACTCGTCGCGCCCGTGTGCGCGGCGCTGTCATGGTCCGAGCGCACGGCGGGTGGCGGAAATATCCATCGGCATAGGCTTTGCTTGGTCTTTTCTGCTGCCTACGTGAGGAGGGGTTGCCCGATGAAGACCTCAACGTTGTTGTCGATGGCTCTGGTTTCTGTCTCGTGCTATGCCGCGCCGCTGCACACGAGTTCGACCGACGAATCCACCGCCGCCATTGCCGCGACGCGCGCCGCGCTGCGCGTGAACGCCGCGCCCGTATCGCCGCCCGCGCCCGAAGTCGCGGCGCAGGATCTCGATCACGCGCGCTGGCGTCATGTGCCGCTGCCGAAATCGCGCACGCCGAGTCACGGCATGGCGAGCCAGACGATTCAGGTCCAGACCTGACGCGCCTCCTCATTCACTGACTCGACACCGGACCTCGGAATGACCGACACGCACGCAAAACACGCCTTGAACGACGAGCCGATCGACAACGAGATCGCCCAGGTATTACGTCTCGTGAAGTACCCCGCCAACAAGGACGCGATCGTCGATGCGGCGCGCGAGGCGGGCGTATCCAACGACGTCATCACCGTGTTCGACGGCCTGCCCGAGCAGGACTACACGGACGCGAATTCGGTCGAACAACTGCTGGGCAGCAACGGCGGTCCCGGAATTTCGATCTGAACCTGGCGCGCGGCACGATCGCGATGCACGCGCTCGCCCGTCTTCGATCAGGTCGTACAAATCTTTATTCATCAAAGACTTAACGCGTCTACGCGAGGCTTTTCAACACTGCTGTCCACAGAAATTGTGGATAAGTCGGGCATCGCATCGATGTCGCGCGCGCGAGCGAAAAAGTGGCGCGATGCGCGTCGCGCGGGGATTTCAGCGCGAAATCAAGAAACTAGATGAGTCGCCAAGCGGTTTTCCACAGCCCTTTCCCCGTGCGCTGGGGATAAGTTATGCAAAGCCCGATTCGCATTGATGCAACCTGAAGCGCGCATGACTTTTCCTTCGGCATCAGTCATTTAGCAGACTTTTAGGCGCGTTTTCAACAGGGTGCTCCCCAATTGATGGGGACAACATGTCCGCGCGCTGATGGGGAAAATTTATGTCCGCTTTGCTTTGTAATACAAAGTAAGCGGGTGGCATAATCCCGCCACTCGGGATTTGCAAATCTTCGTCCTCATGCGCAGTCGCTTCCATCAACGAACGGGTTCACTGCTGGCATTGCTCGCAATGCTGCTGATCACGTTCGCGCCGATGGTCTCGCAACTGATCGCCGCCAGCGCGCATGCCGACGAACTCACCGCCGAGCTCTGTTCGGCGCATGCGTCGACAGTCGAGCGTTCGGGCGGTCATCATTCGACGCATTCGACAGACACGCTCGCGCATCTCGACGACCAGGCTTGCGGCTACTGTCACTTCTTCGCGCACGCGCCCGCCATCTCCGATGCACGCGCCCCCGCAGCGCTCGACGTTCCTGCACGCCGCAGCGTCGCGGTCGCGCGGATTCGCATCGAGCGTCCCGCGCCTCCTTTCACCACTGCGCAGCCTCGCGCCCCTCCGGTTCTCGTCTGATTTCGTTCTAACGGATCGATTGCCTTTCGCGGCATCGAACGGCGCCGCGCGTCCATCGCGTCGCGCCGCGCTCATTCATCACGAATTCGAAGAAGAACCATGCTCACTTTCAGCAAGGGGCGGCGTCGTGCCGTCCGCACACGCAGAAGCGAGGACGCTGCCATGAAGCGACTCGCCCGACAACGCGCCCTCATGACGGGCCTCACCGCGCTCGCCGCGACCCGCGCATTCGCGCAGGCCGAACCCGCGACGCTTCCCGCCGTCATCGTTCAAGGACAGGCGCAACATTCGCTGACATCGCAAAACGTCGCCGATCAGAAGCGCACGCTCGACGCGACGGTCGGCTCGGTCGGCTTCGTCGATAGCGCCGATTACCAGAACACCTACGCCTTCACGTTGCGCGACGTCCTCAAGAACGTGCCCGGCGTTTTCGTGCAGAACCGCTACGGCCAGGAGTTGCGCCTCTCGATTCGCGGCTCGGGCCTCGCGCGCGGCTATCACACGCGCGGGCTGGAGATACTGCAGGACGGCATCCCGACCAATCTCGCCGATGGCAGCGGCGACTACTATCAGATCGACCCGCTCGCGCTGCAATCCGTCGATGTCTACAAGGGCGGCAACGGCCTCGCGTACGGCTCGTCGATGATGGGCGGCGCGATCGATTTCGTCACGCCTTCCGCCTACACCGCCGATGCGCCGAACATCGTGCGGCTCGAAGGCGGCAGCTTCGGCACGATCCGGGGCAGCGCGCAGTTTTCGCGCGTGATGGGTCCGCTGGATTTCATCGGCACGTTCTCGGTGAATCATGCGGACGGTTATCGCGATCACGAGCGCGGCCAGTACGAGCAGTTCAACGCGAATATCGGCTATCGATTCTCGCCGGATGTGGAGACGCGCTTCTATCTCGGCGCGTATGTCGTCGATCAGCAGCTTCCCGGCACGCTCTCGCTTTCCGACGCGCTCAACAATCCGACGAAGGCATCCGCGAGCGCGCTGGCGGGCGATCAGGCGCGCGATACGCGCACCGAGCGCATCGCCAACAAGACGACCGTCAAGCTCGATGTCGGGCAGCTCGATATCGTCACATGGGCAATCCACAAGAGTCTGTATCACCCGATCTTCCAGGTCATCGATCAGGACGGCTGGACCTACGGCATCGCGCCGCGCTATACCGCGACGTTCAACGTGAGCGGGATGCGCAACGATGTCATCGCGGGCGCGCGTTTCTTCGGCGGCAACACGCAGGCGCGGCAGTACGTGAACGTGTCGGGCAACGAAGGCGCGCAAACGCTCGATTCGACGCAAAGCGCCTACAACTACGAGGCGTACGTCGAAGACCGTCTGTTCTTCCTGCCGACCGTCGCGCTGATGGCCGGCTTCAAGGCGTTGCGCGACGTGCGCAAGTATGTCGATCACGGCGGGCTCGCGGCCGATCCGAACTACAAGTCGGCTAGCGAGACATTCAGCGGCGTGAATCCGAAGCTCGGGTTGATGTGGCAGCCGAATCGCGACATCCAGGCGTATGTGGACATTACGCGCAGCCAGGACGTGCCGGATTTCGGCGATCTCACGCAGACCTTTTCGAGCACGACGCAATTCACGCCGCTCACGTCGCAGCATGCGTGGACGCTCGAGCTCGGCACGCGCGGCACGCGCGATCGCGTGAGCTGGGACGTCACCGCGTATCGCTCGCTCGTGCGCGACCAGTTGCTTCAGTACACGACGAATCCCGACATACCGGCATCGACGTTCAATGCGAACAAGACGGTGCTGCAGGGCATCGAAGCCGGCGTATCGGTCGATGTGTGGCGCGACGTCACGCACGCGGGCGCGGGCGACAGGATCACGCTGTCGGGCTTGTGGAACCTGAGCGATTTCCGCTTCAAGGACGATCCGCAGTACGGCAACAACCGCATCGCGGGCGTGCCGGTGAACGTGTTGCGCGCCGTGCTCGGCTATGCGCGGCCGAACGGCTTTCACATTTCCGCATCCGTCGACTGGGTGCCGGCGGGCGCGTGGGCCGACGACGCCAACACGTTGCGCGTGCCGGGCTATACGCTCATCGGCGTGCAGGCGGGGATAGATTTTCGCAACGGCCTCTCGGTGTTTCTCGACGCGCGCAATCTGACCAACAAGCGCTACGTGAGCGACATCAGCACGATCGCGGATGCGCGCACCGCGTCGTCGACCGCGATCTTCTATCCGGGCGAAGGCCGCAGCATCTTCGCGGGCGTGCGCTACGCGTTCTGAGCGCGCGGCGGCGACTTAGCTGCCGCGATACTGCGCGGCGCTGGCGGGCGCCGGCGCCGCCGGCTTCTTCGCGTCCTTGTCCTTGGACTTGGCCACGCCGGTCGCCGCCGCATCCGACGACATGTACGCCGGCGCCGCCTTCGCCTTCTGCTTCTGCCCTGCGGGCGGCGCGGTCGGCGCTTTGCCGATATCGGCGAGCATCTGCTGGCAAGGCAGCGGCTTGTTGTTGCTCGGCGCGATGAGCGGAATCAGCGCCGCGAACGGATTGATGAGACCGAGACCCACGGCGGCCGCGCCGCGCAGCGCGAGCACCGGACTCACGCCGACGTGCGGATCCTTGAACGTGCCCTTCACGTACAGCGGCGAGCGCAGGGAGAAAATGCGCAGGCCCTTCGTGTGCGGATGGATGCCGAGATCCATGTCCTCGGTCTTCAGATTGATCGTGCCGTCGACATTGATGACGGCATCGTCGGTATCGAGCGCGAACACGCGCGAATCGAGCACGCCGTCGGTCACGACGAAATCCGCCGCCGCGCAGTTGATGTTCACGTCGCGCTTGCCGAAGAGCTTCTCGTAGACCACGTTCGCCACGTTCAGCCCCGCCGCCTCCATATACAGACGGCTCACGGTGCCTTCCGTGATGAGCGCCTTCACCTCGCCGTTCGATGTCGCCGCGAGCGCCGCGGGCGAATTGCCGGTCGCGGAAAGCGCGGCGTCGCCGTTGACCTCGCCGAGCGCGGATTGCATCGTCTTCACGGTCGGGAACAGCTGCTTGAGCTTCAGATGCCGCGCCTGCGCGGACACGCGGCCCTTGAGCGGCGCGGCGCTGCCGTCGAGATGAATGTTCGATGCGAGCGAGCCGCCCGCCACGCCGAACTTGAGCGGCTCGAACGACAGCACGCCGTCGTTCATGATGACGTGCGTGTACAGATCGGTGATCGGCAGATCAGGATCCTTGATGATGCGCTGGCCGGTGAACTTGACGTCGGCATCGATGGCCTTCCAGCGATCGGTCTTGAACTCTTCGGTCGGCAGCGCCTTCGACGACGGCTGCTTCTCCGTCTCGCCGCGCTTCGCCTTGCTCGCGTTCGAATCGGCACCGATGATCGGCGCGAGATCCTTGAACTGCAGCAGATGCGACACGAGCTCGCCCTTCAGGAGCGGACGCGGCTTCTTGCCCGCATAGACGAGCGAACCGTTGATATCGCTGCCGCCGACGCGCCCGGTGAAGTTCTCGTAGTGGAACACGTTGCCGTCCTCGCGGAACTGGCCGGTCAGACGCCCTTCGGTCGCGAACGGCGGCGTTTCGGGCAAGGTCACGCCCGTGAACGGATACAGATGCGCCATGCTCACCGCCTGAACCCACAGGCGCAGATCGAGCGCGGCCAGATGCGCCGGATCGGTCACGGTGCCGACGAACGCGATATGCGTGTCGCCGAGGCGCACGTCGGCCTGAACCGGGAACGGGCGCTTCGCGTCCTGCACGGCGAGCACGCCGCCGAGCTTGCCTTCGCCCGAAACCTTGCCGTTGTTGTACGTGCCCTTCACGGTCCAGCCGAATGCGTACGGCGGAATCGGCGGTTTCGGGCCTTCCTTGGTCGTGATGCTGGTATTGGCCGACGTGCTCGCCGGATTCGGCGCCGATGCGTTCGCCGCAGCCGCCGCCGATGCAGCCGACGCCGCCGACGCTTCCGAGGCCGCGGCCGCATCCGCTTGTTTGTTGAGCTTCGCCGCGCCGCTCTTGCCGACCATTTCCGCCGACGACTTCGCCGACGCCGCTTCCTGCTGCTTCATCACCTCGCCGATCGGCACGGCCTGGCCGAGCGTATCGATGACGACCTGCATCTCGGCCTTCGTGACTTCATCGTGGATATCGACGGTGCCCTTCGCGAGTGAAATATCGCCGAGCTTGAGATTCCAGGTCGACGGCTCGGTCGATTGCTTGAACTTGAACGTCCAGTTATTGCGATTGTCCTTGAGCCGCTCGACATCGATCGACGGATTCACGAGATTGATCGTCGGAATCACGATGTCGTGCGCGAGCAGCGGCAGCACTTCGACCTGGAAGTCGATTTCATCGAGCGTGGCGAAGTGCTGCTGGCGCGCCCAGTCCGGATTCGCGATCGTGATTTTTTCAGCGGAGAAGCGCGGCCACGGCACCCAGCGTTTCCAGCCCGTCTCGTTTGGCGGACGCTGCCAGCCGACTTTCAGATCGCCGGTGATTTCGAAGCGGCGGCCGATTGCTTCCGATACCTTGTCGTCCACCCAGGGCCGCAGCCGGTTCCAGTCGAACGTCAGAAAAATGACCACCAGTATTGCGATCAGAACCGCCAGAACGGCAAAAATCCATGCGACGATCCTTCCGATTTTTTTTCCGGTCGTTCGGGCCTGCGCCATGACGGCTCCATCCTTTTTTGCTGATTATGATTGCGGCAGCACATCGTGTGCCCGCGGCTTATGCGTCCGCTGAATGCCGAATGTCCGTAAGATGCTCATCCAGAGAACGACACACACACCCACGATGCAGGACGCGACATCGACCGAACTCGTCGCCACGCATGGCGTGATGCGCCGGGACGCCGCGCGCGGCACGGTGCTGCTGCATGCCACGGATTTCGCACTCGACAAAAGCCAGCGCGCCGCGATCACCGGACCGTCGGGCTCGGGCAAGAGCGTGTTTCTGCGCACGCTCGCGCTGCTCGATGCGTGCGATGCCGGTTTCGTTACGTGGCGCGGCGAGCGCATCGCGCGTGCGCAGATTCCGGCTTACAGGCGGCGCGTCGCGTATATCGCGCAACGGCCCGCGATGCTCGACGGCACCGTCGAAGACAATCTGCGCTATCCGTTTTCGCTGAAGGCTTATCGCGACACGCATTTCGATCGCGATATCGCGATGCGGCTCGCGCAGGCGGCCGGACGCAGCGCGGACTTCCTCGACAAGTTCGCAAGCGATCTGTCCGGCGGCGAGGCGCAGATCGCCGCGCTCGTGCGCGTGCTGCAACTCGCGCCTGACGTGCTGCTGCTCGACGAACCGACCGCATCGCTCGATCCGGCGTCGGCACGCTCGATCGAAGCGCTCGTGTCCGCGTGGTTCGACGCCGATGACGCGCGCGCGTGCATCTGGGTATCGCACGATCCGGATCAGGCGCGGCGCGTCGCCACGCGTCATCTGACGATGAACGCAGGCGTACTCGGCGAGGACAAGCGATGAGCGGCTATCAGAACCTCAGTCTCTTCGATATCGGCCTGGCGGCGGCGCTGATCGTCGTCAATGGCGCGCTGTCGGTTGCGCTCGACCTCGGTCTCGAACGCAAGCTCTTCGTCGCCGCGATCCGCACCGTCGTGCAATTGCTGCTGATCGGATACGTGCTCGGCTGGGTGTTCGCGTTCAATCGCTGGTATGTCGTGCTGCCGCTGATGGCGCTGATGACGGTCATCGCCGGATTCGCCGCCTCCGATCGCGGACGGCGCACTTATCGCGGACAGCGCGCGGACAGCATCCTGTCGATTTGGGGCAGTTCGTGGCTGATCGGCGCGTTCGGGCTGTTCGTCGTGATCCGGATTCATCCGTGGTATGAGCCGCAATACGCGATTCCGATCCTCGGGATGATCCTCGGCAATTGCCTGACGGGCGTGTCGCTCGGCATCGAGCGCATGACGGAAGAACTGACTTCGGGACGCGCGGCGGTCGAGATGTCGCTCGCACTCGGCGCCTCGCGCTGGGAAGCGGCGCAGAGACCCGCGCGCCAGGCCGTGCGCGCGGGCATGATTCCGACGTTGAATCAGATGGCCGTGGTCGGTCTCGTCAGCCTTCCCGGCATGATGACCGGCCAGGTGCTCGCCGGGCAGTCGCCATTGCAGGCGGTGCGGTATCAGATCGTCATCATGTTTCTGATTGCGGCGGGCTCGGGGCTCGGCGTGGTCGGGGCCGTCGTGCTGACGTATCGGCGGCTGTTTTCGCGGGACCATCGGTTCATGGCGTCGAAGCTCGTCGAACGAAAAGCCCGCAAACGCGCCGCGTAGCTCACTCGCCGTTGTACGCCCGCTCGAGCGCCGGGAGATCGAGCTTGATCATCCCTTGCATCGCTTTCATGGTGCGGTCGGCTTTCACCGGGTCCGGGTCCTGCAACATGCCGAGCAGACGCGTCGGCGCAACTTGCCACGTCACGCCGAAGCGGTCCGTGAGCCAGCCGCAGGCCAGCGAACGGCCGCCGTCCATCAGCTTGTCCCAGTAATGGTCGACTTCTTCCTGCGACTCGCACTTGATGAACATGGAAACGGCCGGCGTGAACGCGAACTCCGGATTGCCGTTCAGCGCCAGGAAGTCCTCGCCTTCGAGTTCGAACATCACGGCGATGACGCTGCCGACCGGCTTCGGGCCCGACTCGGTGCTGCGCATGATGTCCTTGATGCGCGCGTTCCTGAACGTGCTGACATAAAAGTTCGCGGCCTCTTCGGCGTTGCCGCCTTGGAACCACAGACAGGGCGAAATCTTGTGCATGTGCGTTGCTCCGTTCTCACTTGCGTGCGTGGTTTCGTTCATTGACCGCAAGGCTGCTGCGCCATCGCCTGCTTCATTTCTTCCGGCGTCATGTCACGCGTATGCGTCGCGACCGACCATTGATGACCGAACGGGTCTTCGAGACGCCCGTAGCGGTCGCCCCAGAACATGTCGGCGACGGGCATCGTGACTTTCGCGCCGGCGCTTTCGGCCTGCTTCACGGTGGCGTCGGCGTCTTCGACATACAGGTGAATCGTGACCGGCGATCCGTTCAGCGCCTTCGGACCGACCGAGCCGAATTGCGGGAACTCATCGACGAGCATCAGCATGGAATCGCCGATTTTGACCATCGCGTGCATGAGCTTGCCGTCGGGCCCGGGCATGCGGCCCAGCTCGATGGCGTTGAACGCGCGCTTGTAGAACTCGATCGCTTCTGCGGCGCCCGCGCACACGAGATGCGGGGTCAGCGAACGCATGCCTTCGGGAATCGGCTTGACGGCGGATTGGGACATGTCGGCTCCGTGTAGTGAGTGAGCGCGCCGGGTTTGGCGCGGTCTCATAGCCTACGACGAACGGGCCGCGCGCGAATCGACACAAGCCCGCAGACGCCTGTCAAATTTCTTCGACCGGCGCGCGCCGATAGCTTATTTCGAATGCTGTTCCGCGAGCGATTGAATCAGCGCTTCGAGCCGCGAGAAATTGACCGGCTTGGTCAGATGATCGCGAAAACCGGCTTCGCGGCAACGGCGGATGTCCTCGTCCATGCCGTAGCCCGTGATCGCCACCGACGGCTTGTCGGGCTGCAGGTTCTGCCACGCGCGCGCGATATCGAGTCCGCTGCCGTCCGGCAGGCCGATATCGCTGACGAGCAGATCGAACGGCCCGCTCTTCGCGCGTTCGAGCGCCTGAGCGACCGTTACGGCAACCGACACTTCGTGGCCGAGCATTTCGAGCACTTCGGCCATCGCCGACGACGTCTGCTCGTTGTCCTCCACGAGCAGCACCTTGAGCGCGCGTCCCTGTTCCCGGCTCGCGGCTTCGATGAGCGGCTCGTCCTCGCGCGCGGGTTGCAGTTTCGCGAGCGGCAGCGTCAGCGTGAAGCGCGCGCCCGCGTCGCGGCCTTCGCTGTAGGCCGAAAGCGTGCCGCCGTGCTTCTGCGCGAGCGTGCTCGCGATCGCGAGACCGAGCCCGAGGCCGCCGAACGAGCGCGTGATGGAATCGTCGGCCTGTTCGAACGCCGAGAAAATGCGCGGCAACGCCTCCGCGCTGATGCCGATGCCGCTGTCCGTCACGGAAACGGCGATCGTCGACGGATCCGGATTCCAGGTCCGCACGTCGATGCGCCCGCCCGCCGGCGTGAACTTCACCGCGTTCTTCATCAGATTCCAGATGATCTGCTGAAGGCGCGCCGCGTCGCCGAGCACGACGAACCGGCCCGCGTCGAAATGCGTTTCGAGCGTGAGGCTCTTCGCGCGCAGATCGGCTTCGGACATGTCGAGCGCGCTCGTCAGCAAGGTATCGAGCGCGACGCTCGCGAAATTCAGCGACAGCTTGCCGCGCGCGATGCTCGTGAGATCGAGCAGATCGTCGATGAGGCGCGCTTCCAGCTCGACATTGCGGCGGATGAGATCGAGCGTCGGATGCGCCTCGCGCGGCAGCGAGTGCTTCATTTCGAGCAGGCGCACGGCGGCGAGAATCGGCGTGAGCGGCGTGCGCAGTTCATGCGAGAGCACCGCCAGAAAATGGTCCTTCGCGCGATTCGCCGATTCCGCCTGATCCTTTGCGAGCCGCAGCGCGTCGGCGGCCATGTGGGCGTCGGTCGCGTCGCGCACGATCTTCGAAAAGCCGATCAGTTCGTCGTGCTCGCTGCGGATCGCCGTCGTCACGCCCGAGGCGAAAAACGAATGGCCATCCTTGCGCCAGAGCCAGCGGTCGTCGCTCGCGCTGCCTTCGCGCCGCGCGGTTTCCAGCTCGGCGTCGAACACGCCGCCCTCGCGATCTTCCTGCGCATAGAAGATGTTCGCGGACTGGCCGAGCACGTCCTGCGCGGGAAAGCCCAGAATGCGCTCCGACGCCGCGTTCCATGTGCGGATGCGGCCTTCGGGATCGAGCGTGATGACCGCGTAATCCTTCAGCGCATCGATGAGCAGGCGGAAATGCGTCTCCGTTTCGCGCAACGCCCGCTCGACGGCGATGCGTTGCGCGCGCTCGGCGCTCTCGCGCATCGCGCGGCGCACGACGGCGGGCAGCCGCTGCAGGCGCTGTTTCAGCACGTAATCGGTTGCGCCGCGCTTGAGCATATCGACGGCATGCTCTTCGCCGAGCAAGCCCGACACGAAGATGAACGGCGTGTCCGGGGAACGCTCGCTCGCGATCGTGAGCGCCTCGATGCCCGAGAAGGTCGGCATCACGAAGTCGGCGAGGATCACGTCGAAGCGCTTTTTCTCCAGCTCGGCGATGAACGCCGCGGAGTCGTACACGATCGACGCCTCGACCGCATAGTCCGCGCGTTCGAGTTGGGCGATCGTCAGCTCCGCATCGAGTGCGTTGTCTTCGACGAGAAGCAGATGCAGAGGCTGCATGATCTAGGCGTCCTCTTGAAAGGACGCTTGCGGGCGCACCGGCCGGGACGGATTCGTGCTCATGGGCGCAGCGGTCATTGCGCGGGCGGCGGGCGGCGAAAGCGCGTCGAGCCCGGCGGCGGCTCGTTGAGCACGGCCCAGAACACGCCGAGATCGCTGATCGCCTCGACGAATTCGGCGAATTCCACCGGCTTCACCACATATGCGTTGACGCCGAGTTCATAGCTGCGGATGAGATCCTGCTCCTCGCGCGACGACGTGAGCATGACCACCGGCACGCTCTTCAGCGATGCGTTCGAGCGGATCATGTCGAGCACTTCGAGTCCGTCGATCTTCGGCAGCTTCAGGTCGAGCAGGATCACCGCCGGATTGCCGGGCGCGCGCTCCTTCCACTCGCCTTCGGACGTGAGATAGTCGATGGCTTCCTGACCGTCGCGCGCCACGATCACCTCGTTGGCGAGCTGGCTCTTGTCGAGCGCGACGAGCGTGAGCTCGAGATCGTTCGGATTGTCTTCGACGAGCAATATCGGTTTAAGCATGGTTTTTTCTTGACTTTGTATTTGGCGCGCCTTGCGTCCCGTTCGCGTTGCGGAATGTCACGGGCAGCGAGAAATAGAATACCGCGCCCTCTCCCAGCCGCCCTTCGGCCCACGTGCGCCCGTCATGACGCTCGATGATGCGCCGCACGTTGGCGAGCCCGATGCCCGTGCCCTCGAACTCTTCCGCGCGATGCAGGCGCTGGAACACCCCGAACAGCTTCGCGCCGTACTTCATGTCGAAGCCGACGCCGTTGTCGCGCACGCCGATCACGTATTCGTCGCCGCTTCGGGTCGCGAATATCTCGATTTTCGCCGATTCCCGCGTCCGCGTATATTTCACCGCGTTCGATATCAGGTTGCGCACCGCAAGCTGAAGGAAAGCGGCGTCGCCGGTCACGCGCGGCAGATCGCCGATCACCCATTCGATGCTTCTTCCCGAGCCTTCCACCTCGACTTCCTGCACGACCGACTTCACGAGCAGGCCGAGATCGACCGGCGCGGGCCGGAGCGCGGCGCGGCCCATCTGCGAGAACGTCAGCAGGTCGTCGACGAGCGTGCCCGCGAAACGCGCAGATTCCAGCATGTTGTTGAGAAACCGCCGGCTCTTGTCCGACATGCGCTCGCCTTCCTGCTCGCGCAGAAGATCGCCGTATCCGGCGATATGGCGCAGCGGCGCGCGCAGATCATGCGATACCGAATACGAGAACGCCTCCAGCTCCTTGTTCGCGCGCGTGAGTTCGGTCGCGAGTTCCGCGCGCTCTTCCGCGCGGCGCAGCACGATGTTCAGCAGCGCGCCGCGCAGTTCGGCGGCGATTTCGAGCTCGCTCTGACGCCACAGCGCCGAATGGCCGCGCACCGTTTCGAGCCACGGCGAAAAGCTCGTGCGCGGCGCGCTCGAGCCATCCGCGCTTTCGATCTTGACCGGCTCGCCCGCCCATTCGATCGTCTGCATCAGTTCGGGACGGAACCAAAGCAAATAGTTGCGGAAGATCTGCGAGACCGGCACCGCGAGCACGCCGCACGCCTTGTCTGCGTGCGCCTTGGCGGGCGGCCATTCGCGCGCGAGCGAATCCGTCGCCCACACGCCGGAGGTGTTTTCCGCGAGCCAGTGCGTGAGCGCGCGCACGGTGTCCTCGTCGGGCGTCGCGCCGAGCAGCGTGACCTGATCGTCGAAGACGATCGCCGCGCCCGCCGAACGCGCGAAACTCAGTACGTCGCCCGGCACGGCGCGCAAGCCGGCGACGAAGTTCTCGTGCTCGCCCATCGCCGAAATCAGGCGGCTCATCGTGCGGCGCAGCGCGCTCAGATATTCGCCCTCGGCGCGCTCTTCCTTCGCTTCGATCTGCAAGGACAGCATGTGCCCGAGATGCTCGACCGCGACGCGCGTATTGAACGGCACGATGCGCGCGCTGTGATCGTGACACGAGATGAGTCCCCACAACTGTCCCCGCACGACGATCGACACGGACATCGACGCATGCGTGCCCATGTTGCGCATGTACTCCAGATGCACGGGCGAGAAGCTGCGCAGCGTCGCAAACGTGAGATCGGTGGGGCGGCCGGTGACGGGATTCACGCTCGGCACGAGGCGCGCGGGCGTGTAGTCGACATCGGCGACGAGGCGGATACGGTTCTTCAGATACAGCGCGCGCGCCTGACGCGGAATGTCCGACGCCGGGAAGAACTGATGCAGGAACGACGGATAACTCGCGTCGCGGTCCTCGGCGAGCACGTGGCTGCGGCCTTCCTCGTCGAAGCTATAGAGCATCACGCGGCCGAAGCCCGTGATCGCCCGCACTTCGCGCACGGCGAGCTCCGCGAGCGCCTGCACGCTGCCGCCCTCCTGCAGCCCGCGCGCGAACGTGCGGACGAGCGGATACATCGACGCGAACGCATCGCCCGTCGCGGCGGCGGTCTCCATCTCGACGATGAGCGTGCCGTCATGACGATGTATCGTCACATCGAGGCGCAACGCCTTATCGGACGACGACGGCGCGAGATCGATCGGGCCGATGTAAAGCGGCGCGTCGTCGAGCGCGGACGTGGCGGCCGCCTGCCCGATGCGCTGCGCGCCCGCCGCGCCGAGCACGACATCGAGCGGAGCGCCGAGCAGTTCGTCGACACCCGCGTTCGTCAGCGAGACGAGGTTCTCGCTGACCTGCAGGATGTGCAGATCGTCGGACAGCACGAGCAGAAATCCATGCGGCTGGATGCCGCCGGGAATGTGGATCGGCTCGGCATCGCAGTCCTGGCTGGCGACGCCCGAGCTGAGCGTGCGCCGGCGCGCTTCGGCATCGGGCGGTCCTTGCGATGCTTCGCGCACGGCCCTCGCGCCGATGGGCGGCTCGCTCGCGGACTCGCTCATGAACCCGCTCCCGGCGCGGGCTGCGAATACTCGATGCCGATTGCTTCAGGACACAGCCACGCTTGCAGACTTTCGAACGTCGCGATGGCGGCTTTCACCGCATCGTCGTGAAGGCGTTCGGGCACGCTTGCCGCCGCGGTCTCGCGAAACGCGTTCCACATGCTGCCCGTGCGCGGGCCGTAGCCGTCGAAATACGCGTTGCCGATGCCCGGCGCGAGATCGAGACGCGCGGCCACATGCGGCGCGATGAAGCGGCCGCCGAGCGTGCTGCCTTCCATCACGTACATCGAGCCGATGGCATCGCCGATGTTGTCCATACGCGGCAGGTCATCGCGCGCGCCGGCTTGCGGCAGCGATCCGGCGGACGGCGTTTCACCCGTCAGCGCGGCGAGATCGGCGGCGAGGAGCGACGCCTTGCGGCGCGCATCGAAAAAGTCCGCGAGCGACGACGGCAGGCACGCGGCCGCCGCGTCTTCCCACGGCGCGACGTAACCATAGAATCGTTCGAGCAGCGCGATGTATTCGTCGCGCTGAAGGTCGTCCCGCATCAGGTCGAGCGCATTCTCCAGCCGCGCGTGGCACGCAGCGGTTTCGTTCTTCAGACGGGACAGAAGGTCGAGTGGCATGTTCCGTTGTGTTGGCTTCAGTCCGCAAAGCGGTCATGGGATGCAAGCATCGGAAGGGCTTACCGGTTTGCGCGCTTGTTGAAATACGCGCATCGGTAGAAAAAACGCGGCGAACGTTGCGTTCAAGCCCGCTCCCGATCAACGAATCATTCTACGCAAGCGGCCCGCGCGCTGCCATCCGCGAAGGCTTTTCACCGTTCGGTTCAGCGCTCCTTCGACTGCCCTTCACCGCTGTTCGCATTCGCATGTTCGTCGCGCTGCGTGTCGCGCTGATAGTCGCCGCCGCCGCGCCGGTCCGTGTCGACGAGACCGTGTTCGAGGTCCTCGTGCGCCTGCTTGCCAATATCGCGCGCGCCATGTTCGCGTTGCGATTCGACGTTCTGATCCGCCTCGTGAGGCAGCGGCGCGTTCGACGCATCGTCGCGCGCCTGCTTCTCGCGATCCTTGCTCGCCATTTCGCGTCCGCGTTCGGGCACGCTCTCCGGGCCCGCGTTCGCCTGCTTCATGTTCGTCTCCTTGTGAACGCTCACTTGCGCGATGCGTTCATGCCAAGCCGCTTCTTCATCTCCGCCGTGAGCCGCTGACGCGCCTTGTCATAGCCCGCCCACGGATCGCTCTTCAGCGCATCGAGCCGCTCGCGCACGTTGCCGATATGCCATTGATCGCCGCTCGTGACGGAATCGAGTTCGTCCCAGGCAAGCGGCATCGATGCGCCGAGCCCCGGCCGCGCGCGCAGCGAGAATGCGGCGACCGTGCTGGAGCCGCGGTTGTTGCGCAGATAGTCGATGAAGATCTTGCCCTTGCGATTCTGCATGCCCATTTTCGCGGAGAAGAGCTTGGGCAGCGTGCTCGCCATATGCTGCGCGACGGCCTGCGAGAAATCCTTCATGTCGTCCCAGCTCGCCTGCTTCGCAAGCGGCACGACCACATGAAAGCCCTTGCCGCCGCTCGTCTTGCAGAACGACGTGAGACCGAGCTCGACGAGCAGATCCTTCGTGAGCTTCGCGGCCTCGATCATGCGTTCCCAGCCGACGCCTTCGCCCGGATCGAGATCGAAGATCATGCGATCCGGCTTCTCGATGTTCGACGCCACCGCGTTCCACGTATGCAGCTCGATCGTGCCCATCTGCGCGGTGCCGACGAGCGCCTGCGACGATTCGATCGTGAGCAGCGGCGGATGTCCCGGATCGATATCGGGATGCTGCGTGATATGCGGAATCGCGAGCTTCGCGCTGTGCTTCTGAAAGAACAGCTCGCCGCCGATGTCTTCCGGCGCGCGCACGAGCGACACCGGCCGATCCTTCAGATGCGGCAGCATCCAGTCGGCGACCGACGCGTAATACTCGACGACGTCGAGCTTGGTCAGCCCCGTCGATTTGTCGATCACGCGATCCGGATGGCTGATCTTCACGCCTTCGATTTCAGCCGGACTTGCCTTGGCCTTTTTCGCGGCCGTCGTCTTCTTCGCCGCGATTTTCTTTGCCGCGACTTTCTTCGCGGCCACGGGCTCTTCCTTCACGATCTGACGCGCGGGTTTATCGTCCCGCAAACTGACGAACGATGCTTGTCGCACGATGCGCTCCTTGGTCCATTCCGCGAAATTGCATTCGGCCACGAGCTCGGGCTTCACCCAATGCACGGGCGTGCGGCTGCGTTCCTGCGGCTCGCTTGCAAAGGGCATGCGTTGAGTCTCGCGCTTGTCGAGTTCCTTCTTCACCGCGACGAGCGTCGCGTGATCGAAGCCGCTGCCGACGCGCCCTGCGTACTGCAACTTGCCGTCCGTATCGTAGACGCCGAGCAGCAGCGCGCCGAACTGCCCGCGGCTGCCAGAGGGCTCCGAATAGCCGCCGATCACGAATTCCTGGCGGCGTCTGCACTTGAGCTTGATCCACGACGCACTGCGCCCCGACACATAGGTGCTGTCGATCCGCTTGCCGATGATGCCTTCCAGCGCCATGTCGCAAGCGCTCTTGAGCAGGTCGTCGGCGTGAAAGGCGAAGTCTTGCGAGAAGCGCAGCACCGGATCGTCGAGCGGCTCGATGACCGCCTTCAGGATCGCGCGGCGTTGCACGAGCGGCACGTTGCGCAAGTCGTAGCCGTTCAGATACGGCACGTCGAAGAAATAGACGACGATGTCTTGCGGGCGCCCCACGTCGAATGCGTTCTGCAGCGCCTGGAAGTCGGGCAAGCCGCGCTCGTCGAGCACCACGGCTTCGCCGTCCAGCCAGCCACTTTCGATATCGAGCTTGTCGAGCGCCTTCACCTGCTTCGAGAACTTCGCGGTCCAGTCGTTGCCGTTGCGCGTATAGATGCGAACTTCGCGCTTGCCCTTCACCGTTTCGATGCGCGCGAGCACGCGATAGCCATCGAACTTTATTTCGTAGCCCCAATCATCTCCGGGCGGCGCGGCATCGACGAGCGTGGCGAGTTGCGGCTTGAGCGTCGCGGGCAGCTTCGCCTTTTGCGCGCCTTCGATCGCCGGTTCGTGCGACAACGTGCGCAACGACTCGGCGTTGCGATTCGCGACGATATCCGGATGCGCGTGACCATTCCCCGCCTTCGCTGCTTTCGCCGAGGTCTTGCGCGCCGGCGCTTTCTTCGCGCCCGCCTTGCGTTCGTTGCGCTCGCGCAGCGCACCGGTTTCGTCGCGTGCGCCGAGCGAATCGGACAGCACGCTGCCGGGTTTCTTCAGCAAGATGTCGTACTCGGCTTCGGGACGCGCTTCGTCGTCACGCTCCTTGATGAGCAGCCATTGCTCCTTGTCGCCGCTGCCGCGCATGTGGCTTTTCACGAGCGTCCAGCCGCCGTGCAGCTTTTCGCCGTCGAGCGTGAACTTGAGCTTGCCCTTTGCATACTCGCGCGCCGCGTCCTCGACGCTGCCCGATTGCGGCGCCCAGGTCCCGCGATCCCACACGATGACGCTGCCCGCGCCGTAGTTGCCCTCGGGAATCTCGCCTTCGAACGAGCCGTAATCGAGCGGATGATCTTCGACGTGCACCGCCAGCCGCTTCACCGACGGATCGAGACTCGGCCCTTTCGGCACCGCCCATGATTTGAGCGTGCCATCGAGTTCGAGACGGAAGTCGTAATGCAAGCGGCGCGCGTCGTGTTCCTGAATCACGAAGGACAGCGCGCTTTGCGTGGCCTTTTTCGCGCGCGCGCTGCGCTTCTTGGCGCCGGACGGCTCCGGCGTCTTGTCGAAACGCCGCATCCGCTGATAGGTTTCGAGTTTCTCAGCCATCGTCGTTGGGTCGTGCGCTTATGCGCGTTTGCGGCGCGTCGTCTTGCGTGCCGGACGCGCGGTTTCCTCGCCGCTTTCGTCGCCCGAATCGTCATCGGATTGCGCGGCCTTGCCGCCGCGTTTCGCCGCGCCGCCTTTCTTCAGGCTGCGCTTGAGCAGTTCGGACAAGTCGAGGATGTCGGCGGATGCCTTTTCCTCGCCACCTTCGTCAATCTTCATCACCTCGGCAACCTTGCCTTCCTTCACCTTCCTGTCGACGAGCGCCATGATGTCGTCCTTGAAGGTGTCGTGATACTTCGTCGGGTCCCAGGTGTCGCTCATGTCGTCGATGAGACGCTTGGCCATTTCGAGTTCCTTCGGCGTGACGCCGGCCTTTTTCGTGTCTTCGTCCGGGAACTTGAACTGGCTGAAGTCGCGCACTTCGTCGCCCCAGCGCAGTGTGTTGAGCGCGAGCGCGGGGCCGACCGGAATCAGCGCCGCCAGATGTTGCTTGTTGTGCAGCACGACGCTCGCGATGCCGACCTTGCCCGTATCCTTCAGCGCATCGCGAAGCAGCGCGTAGACCTTTTCGCCTTTGCGATCGGGCGCGAGGTAGTACGGCGTATCGAGCGAGAGGAACGAGATCTCGGGCGCATCGACGAAGGCGAGAATATCGACCGTCTGCGTCGATTCGGGATTGGCCGCGCGGATTTCGGCGTCGGTCATCACGACGTACTTGCCCTTCTCGTATTCGAAGCCGCGCACGATGTTGTCGCGCGTGACTTCCTTGCCCGTGTTCTTGTTGATCTGCTTGTAGCCGATCGGGTCCATCGAGCGCTTGTCGAGCAGGTTGAAGCCGACCTTCTCCGACTGCGTCGCCGGATAGAGTTGCACGGGCACGTGGACCAGCCCGAAGCTGATCGCGCCTTTCCAGATCATGTGCGGCATTGCGGCACCTTCGCTGTCGGATCGAATCGATGGATACGCTCGGGAACATGCGCCCAAGCGTTTCTGCGCGCTGTTTTCAGCGCGGCATCGACAAGAATCGCACAAAGCGTGCCAAGCGGCGCGGGCGTGCGGACGCACGGCGCGCCGGGTCGCCCGCGCTTGCGTGCAGCCGTTCATCTGTAAGCTTTACTGAGGATGAGTTTGCGCGACAAGTTTGTGCGGTTCGGAAAACAAGACAGTTAGTTGCGTATGCGGCATCGAAAAAACGCGCCGGGAAGGCTGGCGCGTCCATCGAGTTACTTGCGGCTCGCGGTGACGGTCAACTGCGTGCCGTCATCGAGCGTGACGGTTTTCTTGGAGCCGGTAGAAGTCGGCATCGAGAAGCGCACGATCTGGCTGAAGCGATTATCGACGGGACATTGCAGGCTCTTGCCGCCCACGGTCACCTTGCTCGTGCCCTTCGGCGCGTATGCGCGAAAGCTGATCTGCACGTTCGCCGCGCCGTTGTCCGCGACGACCGGCGCGAAGCGGATCTGCACTTGCCGCACCGCCTGCCCGTCGGCGCTTTTGGGCACCGACGCCGCCTGCGGGCACCCGTCCGGTACGGCCTGCGCGCCGCTCGGCGCGGTGCCCTGCCAGGTGAAGTCGTCGGTCTGGCCCGAGCGGATGGTGCGCGTTTCCTGCTCATTGCCGAAATTCTTCGACGCCATCTTCACCGTGTACTTGATGGGGCCGTCATTGGGCGCTTCGGAGAGAACCTTGATGCCTGGCGTCGCGTGGGCGGTCGCAGCGAACAGCGCGAGCGCGGCGACGGAAACGATGCGACGAACGATCAAACGACGATTCATGCCGCCACCTCCGTATCGAGCGCTTGGAAGGAAAGACCGGCGCCGCGAAGCGCCGGCAAGCTGTAGGGCCGATCCAGTCTAGCGCCCCGCCCGCTGGCTCATCCTAGTGGAAAACCCGCGTGAGCAGCAACGTCGATGATGTTCGTCAACACATTCGTCAGAAGCCGGTCAGCACGAGCTTGCCGACCGTGCGCCCTTCTTCCAGAAGGCGATGCGCCTCGCGCAGATTCGCCGCGTTGATCGCGCCGAGATTCTTCCCGAGCGTCGTGCGGATCGTGCCTGCGTCGATCAGCCGCGCCACTTCGGACAGCAGCTTGTGCTGCTCGATCATGTCGGGCGTCTTGAACATCGCGCGCGTGAACATGAACTCCCAGTGAAACGCCGCGCTCTTCGCTTTCAGCAATTCGACGGGAACGGGCTGCGCGTTCTCGACGATCGACGCGATGCCGCCTTGCGGCTTGATGACGTCGGCGGCCGCGGGAAAATGCTTGTCGGTGTCGTTGAAGATCAGCACGTAATCGACTTCGGGAAAGCCGATTGCCTTCATCTGCTTCGGAATGTCGTCGAAGTGATTGACGATGTGATCCGCGCCGAGGTCTTCGGCCCATTTCGCCGATTCGGGCCGCGAGGCAGTGGCGATCACCTGCAATTTCGCGACGCGCTTCGCCAGCTGAATGCCGATCGAGCCGACGCCGCCCGCGCCGCCGATAATCAGCACCGACTTGCCCGCGTCCTTGCCTTCCGCCGACACGCCGAGCCGCTCGAAGAGCGCTTCCCACGCGGTGATCGTCGTGAGCGGCAGCGCGGCGGCGTGGGTGAAATCGAGCGATTTCGGCTTCGCGCCGACAATGCGCTCGTCGATCAGATGAAACTCGCTGTTCGCGCCTTGACGCGTAATGTCGCCCGCGTAGTAGACCGGATCGCCGGCCTTGAAGAGCGTCACGTCCGGGCCGACCGCTTCCACGACGCCCGCCGCGTCCCAGCCGAGCACGCGCGGCGTCTCCTCGACCTTGTCTTTCGGCGCGCGCACTTTCGTGTCGACGGGATTGACGGCGATCGCTTCGATTTTCACGAGCAGATCGCGGCCGGTCGGCGTGGGCTTGTCGAGTTCGATATCGACGAGCGATTCGGGATTGGAAATCGGGAGATAGCGGGTCAAACCGATGGCTTTCATTTTTTGCTCCGTCGTGAGTGGACTGGATTCGATCTTAAAGTGCGATCGGTCTTTCGAAAACCGTCATAATCGCTGAAACATTTTTCGGGAAATCCATCGAATGGCGAGCGATCCTGTAACGGAAGACACGACGCGCGAGCGGCTCGATCTGCTCGACGTCGGTCTTTTTGTGCGCGCGGCGGCGCTGGCGAATCTGTCGGCGGCGGCGCGGGAATTCGGCTTGTCGCCGGCGGTGGCGAGCGCGCGCATCGCCGGGCTGGAGCGCATGCTCGGCACGCGGCTTCTGCATCGCACGACGCGGCGGGTCTCCGTCACGCAGGAAGGCGAGATTTTCGCGGCGCGCGCGCGCGAACTGCTCGACGCCGCCGAAGCCGCGCGCGCATCGGTCGGGCGCGCGCGGGCGCATCCGCATGGCCGGCTGCGCGTGACGATGCCGTCTTCGCTCGGCCGCCAGCACATCTCGCCGCTGATTCCGGCGTTTCTGCGCCAGTTTCCCGGCGTGACCGTCGATTTGCGCATGACCGATCAGATCGTCGATCTCGTCGATGAAGGCATCGACCTCGCGATCCGCATCGGCGCGCTGAAGGATTCGACGCTCGTCGCGAAAAAGCTCGCGAGCAACCGGCGCGTGCTGTGCGCATCGCCCGCGTATCTCGCCGAACACGGCACGCCGCGCCATCCCGCCGATCTCGTCGATCACGAATGCGTGATCCTCGCCGATCAGCGCGACTGGAGCTTCGTCACGCCGACGGGCGTCATCGACGTGCGCGTGTCCGGGCGCATCGTGACGGACAACGGCGAAGTGATCCGGGATGCGCTCGCGGCGGGCATCGGCATCGGCCTCAAATCGACGTGGAGCGTCGCGCCCTTGCTCGCGAGCGGCGAACTCGTCACCGTGCTCGACGATTACCCGCTCGCGCAGACCGTCGCGATCTGGGCGGTGTATCCGAGCCGCGCGTTCGTGCCGCCGAAGACGCTCGCGTTCATCGACTTCCTCGCAGTACAGTTCGGCGAGCCGCCTTACTGGGATGTCGATCCGGCGCGCGTGCAGCGCTGAAGGTTCTTTACAATGGCGGTTTCGCCGCCCTTTCCTGCTCTTTTTGATGAACCTCGTCATTCAAAGTCCCAGCGCCATTTCCGATTCGCATCTGCGGCCGCTCGCGGCGCTCGCACGCGCCAAAGAGACGCAGCGCGTCGACGACACCCTTCTGCGTCTCATCGACGCCGATCCGCTGCAGCGCCCCGACATCGACGCTTATTGCGGCACCCATGCGCTCGATTACGCCTTTATCGAAGCGAACGCGAAGCTCGCCGATTTCGGCCTCGTCGCGATGGACATGGATTCGACGCTCATCACGATCGAGTGCATCGACGAAATCGCGGATTTTTGCGGGCTGAAAGCCGAAGTCGCGGCAATCACCGAAGCGTCGATGCGCGGCGAGATCAAGGACTTCAACGAGAGCCTCACGCGGCGCGTCGCGCTCCTCAAAGGTCTCGATGCAAGCGCGTTGGAACGCGTCTACGAAGAGCGCCTGCAACTGTCGCCGGGCGCGGAACGCATGCTCGAAGGCGCGCGCGCGGCGGGCCTGAAAACGCTGCTCGTGTCGGGCGGCTTCACGTTCTTCACCGAGCGTCTGAAGGCGCGGCTCGGCCTCGATTACACGCGCGCGAATACGCTCGAAATCGTCGATGGGAAGCTGACCGGCAAGGTCGTCGGCGAGATCGTGAACGCGGATGTGAAGGCGCGCACGCTCATCGAAACGTGCGCGCAGATCGGCATCGATCCGAAACGCGCGATCGCAATGGGCGACGGCTCGAACGACCTGAAGATGATGGCGGAAGCCGGATTATCGGTCGCGTTCCGCGCGAAGCCGGTCGTGCGGCAATCGGCGAGTCTCGCGTTCAACTTCGTCGGACTCGACGGCTTGTTGCGGCTCTTCTGATGGATGTGAAAACGGCGCCTTCGGGGCGCCGTTTTCATTCAGGCGAACGCCTTGGCGAGCGCGGCTTCGAGATCCGCGCGCAAATCCGCTTCCGCTTCGAGACCGACGTAGAAACGCACCAGCACGCCTTCGTGCGGCCATTGCGACGCGGTGCGCATCGAGCGGATGTTGTACGGCATCGCGAGGCTGTGCGCGCCGCCCCAGCTCCAGCCGATCGAGAACAGTTCGAGCGCTTCGACGAACGCATCGACTTGCGCGCTCGTGTAGCGGCCATCGAAGACGATCGAAAACAGCCCGCCCGCACCGCCCTTGAAGTCGCGCGCAAAGAACGCGTGGCCGGGACAATCCTCCAGCGCCGGATGCAGCACCGCCTTCACTTCGGGCCGCGTCTTGAGCCACTGGGCGAGCGCGTACGCGGTGCGGTCGTGCGCTTCGTAGCGCACTTTCATCGACGGCAGGCTGCGCAGCACGAGCGACGCATCGTCCGCCGACACGCCGATGCCCATACGCATCCGCGCGCGTTTGAGCTTCTTGTGCAGTTCCTCATCGCGCGTGATGGTCGCGCCCATCAGGATGTCGCTGCCGCCCGACTGATATTTCGTCAACGCCTGCACGGAAATGTCGACACCATGCTCGAACGGCTTGAACGCGAGGCCCGCGGAAAACGTGTTGTCGATCGCCGTGACGATGCCCTTCGCGCGCGCGACGGCGACGATCGCCGGCACGTCCTGCACTTCCATCGTCACCGAGCCGGGCGCTTCGAGCCAGATCAGCTTCGTGTTCGGACGGATCGAATCGGCGATGCCCGCGCCGGTCATCGGATCGTAATAGGTCACTTCCAGCCCGAAATCGGCGGCGAGCCAGTCGGCGTGATCGCGATTCGGACCGTAGGCGTTGTCGGGCACGAGAACGTGATCGCCCGCTTTCACGAGACCGAAGTAGATGTTGGAGATCGCGGCGAGCCCCGACGGCTGCAGCAGCGCGAATTCGCCGCCCTCGATCGCGGCGAGACGCTGCGCGAGCGCGATGGTCGTCGGCGTGCCGTGCAGGCCGTAGCGCCACTTCGAATCGTCGCTCCAGACGAGCGAGCGCATCGAGGCGAGATCGGGAAACACGACCGTCGATGCGCGCGCGACCGGCACCGAGAACGACTCGAAGCCGGGCGTGATGCGGTCTTCAGGCTGAACGATGCGGGTCTGCAGATCGCGGTCCTTGCTGCTGGAATCAGTCATGGCTTTGCAATACGGAATGAAAAGAGACCGCCGCCGGAACGCCCGGCGGGGTGAAGACAGAGCGAATCATTCGCCGATGATGACGTTGCTCGTGCCGCCCACGGCATTCTTGGGCGGCGCGGGCGGCGCAGGTTCCAGCGACGGCGCGGGCGGCGCCTTCGCGGTGCCCGTCGCGGGCAAGGTCTTGCCGGCCGCGGCGGGCCGCAGATCGAACGGCTGCGGGTTCGAATCGTCCGGGTTCATGCGCTCGCCGGACACGCTGCCGTCCGCCGCGAACTTGCCGACCCAGTTGCCCGTGATGTGCGTGCCGTCGTTCGATTCCTCGATTTCGAGCGTGTCGCCGTCGCGGTCGCCCGCGACGAGAATCACGTTCGGGCTGCCGGCGAACCGGTACTCGCCGTGCACGCCGGAGGGCTCGTCGGTTTTCGCGCCCAGTTTCATCTCGATCTGCTTGTCGCCGAGCGTGCCGACGTAGCGCGGAAACTTCGCGTACTCCGGATTCGGCGTGAGCGGCTTCTGCGGCGGCAGCGCGAGTTCCTTGATCGCGGCTTGCGCGCCGTGTGCGTCGGCGCCCGCTGGCTCGCGTGCGTTCTGTGCCTGCACGCCGGTCTGGCCCGCCGGCATCGGCGAATTGCACGCGGCAAGCGCGGCGAAGATCGTCAAGGCCGCGACCGTCCGCGGCCCTTTCATGCTTGGCATCATCCGTGAGTCCTTCAAATGCGCTCGAAGATCGCCGCGATGCCCTGGCCGCCGCCGATGCACATCGTCACGAGCGCGTAACGCCCGCCGATGCGCTGCAGTTCGTACAACGCCTTCACGGTGATGAGCGCGCCGGTCGCGCCGATCGGATGCCCGAGCGAAATGCCCGAGCCGTTCGGATTGACCTTCGCGGGATCGAGCTTCAGTTCCTGCGATACGGCGCACGCCTGCGCGGCGAACGCCTCGTTTGCTTCGATGACGTCGAGATCGTCGACGGAGAGGCCCGCGCGCTCCAGCACCTTCTGCGTCGCGGGAACCGGGCCGATGCCCATGATCTTCGGATCGACGCCCGCGTGCGCGTACGCGACGAGCCGCGCGAGCGGTTTCGCGCCGCGCTTTTCCGCAAGCGAGCGCTCCATCAGCACGACGGCCGCGGCCGCATCGTTGATGCCCGACGCGTTGCCCGCCGTCACCGTGCCGTTTTCCTTCGCAAAAACCGGCTTGAGCTTCGCGAAGTCTTCGGCGGTGGCGTTCAGGCGAACGTGCTCGTCGCGGTCGAACACGGTGTCGCCTTTCTTCGAAGCGAGCGTGATCGGCAGAATCTGATCCTTGAAATAGCCGGCTTCGATCGCTTTCGCCGCGCGCCGGTGCGATTCGAGCGCGAGCGCGTCCTGCATCTCGCGCGTGATGCCGAACTTCGCCGCGACGTTCTCGGCCGTCACGCCCATGTGGATCTTGTCGAACGGGTCGTTCAGCGCGCCGACCATCATGTCGACGATGCGCGTGTCGCCCATGCGCTGGCCGAAGCGCGCGGCGGGCATGATGTACGCCGCGCGGCTCATGCTTTCCGCGCCGCCGCCGATGGCGACATCGGCATCGCCGAGCAGAATGGACTGCGACGCCGACACGATCGCCTGCAAGCCCGAGCCGCACAAACGGTTCACCGTGAGCGCGGGCGCGTGCTGCGTGACGCCGCCGTCGAGCGCCGCGACGCGCGCGAGATACATGTCGCGCGGCTCCGTATGCACGACGTTGCCGAACACGACGTGACCGACTTCATCGCCCGCGACGTTCGCGCGGGACAGCGCTTCGCGCACGACGCGCGCACCGAGATCGGTCGGGCTGAAGTCCTTCAGCGAACCGCCGAAATCGCCGATCGCCGTGCGCACGCCGCTTACCACCACCACTTCACGTTGCATGTTGTCGTCTCCTTCGTTTGAGGTTCGGCTATTCTGCCAGCGCGCGCTCGACCTCGTCCTTTCGCGGGATCGGCGCCACTGCGCCAAAACCTTGTGTCGACAAAGCCGCGGCGACGTTCGCGTAGCGCGCCGCGGCGAAAGGATCGTCGCCTGCAACGATGCGCGCGATGAACGCCCCGCCGAAGCAGTCGCCCGCCCCGGTCGCATCGACCGCCTGCACGACGCGGCCCGGCACCACGCGCCGCTCGTCCGGCGTCGCGATATACGCGCCTTCCTTGCCGAGCTTCAGCGCGACGACCTTCGGACCGAGTTTCAGCAGCGCATCGACGATCGCGTCTTTGTCTTCGTGGCCGGTAAGCAGCGTGACGTCGTCCCAGCTCGGCAGGCAGATGTCGGTTGCGCGGATCGCTTCGAGCATGACCGCGCGGGCGCGCGCGAGCGGCCACAGCTTCAGGCGCAGGTTCGTGTCGAAGCTGACCTTGACGCCGTGCGTGCGCGCATGGTCGATCGCGGCGAGCGCGGCATCGCAGGCGGCCACGCCGATCGCGAGACTGATCCCCGACAGATGCACGACCTTCGCGGCGGCGATCGCATCGAGCGGCAAGTGCGACGGCGCGTAGCGGCTCGCCGCCGAACCCGCGCGCAGATAGTCGAAGCGATGCCCGCTCTCGCCGTGCGACACGAAATAGACGCCCGTGGGCGCATCGTGATCGACGCGCACCGTCGACGTATCGACGTTTTCCGCGCACCACAGATCGAGCAGCAATTGCCCGAAGTGATCGTTGCCGACCGCGGACACGAAGCCCGTCGCCGCGCCCTGGCGCGATGCCGCGATCAGGAAGTTGGAGACGTCGCCGCCGAAGCCTTGCAGATAGTTCGGCTGATCGCGCGTCGACTGATTGAACTCGATCATGGCCTCGCCGAGCGCGAGGACGTGCGGCATCCTTGGCATGGCTTTAGACCTCGCCCCAGAGATCGTGGCCATCGGCGCCGGTGATCTTCACCGACACGAAGTCGCCGGCCTTGTAGCGCTTCGATGCCTTCGTCGTCGGCGCGATGTACACGACGCCGTCGATTTCCGGCGCGTCCGCCGCCGTGCGGCCGATGCCGCCTTCCGCGCCCACTTCATCGACGAGCACTTTGAGCGTCTTGCCGACCTTCTTCTTCATGCGCTTCGCGGACAGTTCTTCCGCGAGTTCCATGAAGCGCGCGCGGCGATCCTCGCGCACTTCGTCGGGCAAGGCGCCGTCGAGTTCGTTCGCCGTTGCGCCTTCGACCGGCGAATACGCGAAGCAGCCGACGCGATCCAGATCCGCTTCCTTCAGGAAATCCAGCAGCGTCTGAAACTGCTCTTCCGTCTCGCCTGGAAAGCCCGCGATGAACGTGCTGCGAATCGTCAGGTCGGGACAGATTTCGCGCCATGTCTTCACGCGCTCGAGCACCTTTTCCGCGTTCGCCGGGCGCTTCATGCGCTTCAGCACTTCGGGATGCGCGTGCTGGAACGGCACGTCGAGATACGGCAGAACGTGGCCGCGCAGCGGGCCTTCGGCCATCATCGGGATGACTTCGTCGACGCTCGGATACGGATACACGTAATGCAGGCGCACCCACGCGCCGTACTGCGCGGCGAGTTCGCCGAGCGCGCCGACGAGCTCGGTCATGCGCGTCTTGAGCGGCTTGCCGTTCCAGAAACCCGTGCGGTATTTCACGTCGACGCCGTACGCGCTCGTGTCCTGCGAAATCACGAGCAGTTCCTTCACGCCGGACTTGAACAGATTTTCGGCTTCCAGCATGACTTCGGCGACGGGGCGCGAGACGAGATCGCCGCGCATCGACGGGATGATGCAGAACGTGCAGCGATGGTTGCAGCCTTCCGAAATCTTCAGGTAAGCGTAGTGGCGCGGCGTCAGCTTGATGCCGGCGGGCGGCACGAGATCGGTGAACGGATCGTGCGGTTTCGGCAGATGCGTATGCACCGCGTTCATGACTTCGTTGGTCGCGTGCGGACCGGTGACGGCCAGCACTTTCGGATGCACTTCCTCGATGAGGCCCGAACCGCTCGCGCTCTTTTTCGCGCCGAGACAGCCGGTCACGATGACCTTGCCGTTCTCGCTCAACGCCTCGCCGATGGCGTCGAGGCTTTCCTGCACGGCTTCGTCGATGAAGCCGCAGGTGTTGACGACGACGAGGTCCGCGCCGTCATAGGTGCCGGAGATTTCGTAACCTTCGGCGCGCAACTGCGTCATGATCTGCTCGGAATCGACGAGCGCTTTCGGGCAGCCGAGCGACACCATGCCGATTTTCGGCGCGGGCTTCGTCCTGGCGAGTGAATCGATTGAATCGATTGAATCTAAAGAATTTTTCACGGGAAGAGTGTCTTGTGGGAACGCAAGAGGCCAATCCACTATTTTACATCGGCGAGCCGCCGACACGGCTCGGCCCCCTTTTCCTTTGTCTCATTCCGATTGAAGCTGGCGCGCAGCAAACTCGAGCGAATCCGCAGCTTCCCGCGTCTCTCATTGCTTCGAATCACACATCGGTTTCATGCTCGACTACTCAGCGCTGCGCCATTTCAATCCGCTCTTCGTCACGCCCTGCTACTCGGGCCAAGTGACGTCCGGCTACGCCACCAGCATGCTCACGCTCACCAACGAGCTCTGGCGCCTCGGCGTGCGAGGCTCGATGCGCATCTGCGCCGGCGAAAGTCTCGTCACGCGCGCGCAATGAAGCCGTCGCGCATTTTCTGATGCATACGGAGCACACGCATCTCTTCTGGATCGATGCCGATATCGGCTTCACGCCGGAGCAGGCGCTGCGTCTGCTGCTCGCGGGTCGCGATGTCGTCGCCGGCGTGTATCCGCTCAAGCGCATCGACTGGACGGGCGAGATTCCCGCCGGGCTCACGCAAGCGCAGTTTCTCAAACGCGCGTTGCGCTATCCGGTGAATTCGCATGACGGCGCGCGCCTCGAAGTGGACGACGACGGCTTCATGGAAGTGGACGAGGCGCCGACGGGCTTCATGTGCATACGCCGCGCGGTGCTCGAAACGATGATCGCGCGCATGCCCGAGTTGCGCTACGTGCCCGACGCGCCGCCGGATACGCCGTTGCACGGCTACTGCCATCGCTTCTTCGACGTGATGGTCGAGCCGGAAACCGGGCGCTATCTTTCCGAGGACTACGCGTTTTGCCGCCGCTGGCGCGATTCTGGCGGAAAGGTGTACGTGGATGCACGCTCGACACTGGAGCACCACGGCGCCTATACGTATCGCGGCCATTTCGGCGCGGCGCTGGCGCACGATTCGACGAGAGCCGTGGGCGGGCAATGAACGGACGGCGCGCGAGCGCTCACGCCGAGGCGCGCAAGCCTCGACGCCGGCACGCGCCCTCGAACCGGACTACTTCTTTTCCGTCGACGAAGGCGTGGGCGTCGGGAACGGAAACGTGTTGAACATCGACTTCGCCTGCGACTGCATCTGCTCCTGCATCTGCACGAACATGTTTTTCGACTGCTCGATGTAGCTCGTCATCATGCCCTGCATCATCGGCGCCTGCATGTTCATGAACTGCGACCAGACTTCGGGGTTGAGCGCGTTGCCGTCGTAGATGCCCTTGCTCTGCTCGGTCAGCTTCTGCTGGATGTCGATGAACGCCTGGATGTTCTTCTCCAGATACGTGCCCATCATGCCCTGCATCGCGTGGCCGTAGAAACGGATGATCTGCGAGAGCATCACCGACGAGAACATCGGCAGGCCGCCGCTCTCTTCTTCCAGAATGATCTGCAGAAGGATGCTGCGCGTGAGGTCGTCGTTGGACTTCGCGTCGAGCACCTTGAAATCTTCCTGATCGAGCACGAGCTGTTTTACATCCGACAACGTGATGTAGGTGCTCGTTTCCGTGTCGTACAGCCGACGGTTTGGATACTTTTTGATGAGTCGTTCGGCGGGTTTCTTTGTAGTAGTAGTGGTGGTCATTTAACGCCTTTAAACGCAAAACTTTACTGCGATGGCAGCAAGCAGGTCTTGCGTTGTCGCAAAAAAGCGCTGCTGCATGTTCGCCGCATCGTTGATAAATCCGGCGAGTGGTGACTTCCCGCGCGCGTTTCGGCGTCGCGGGAAGCCGCCGCCCGTCAGCCCATATGCAAGCCGCCGTTCAGCGAGAAGTCCGCGCCGGTCGCGAAGCCCGATTCTTCGGACGCGAGCCACGCGCAGATCGAGCCGATTTCGTCCGGGGTGCCGAGACGGCGCACCGGAATGGTCGCGACGATCTTCTCCAGCACTTCCGGACGGATCGCCTTCACCATGTCCGTGCCGATATAGCCCGGCGACACGGTGTTGACCGTCACGCCCTTCGTGGCCACTTCCTGCGCGAGCGCCATTGTGAAGCCGTGAATGCCGGCCTTGGCGGTCGAGTAGTTCGTCTGGCCGAACTGGCCTTTCTGCCCGTTCACCGACGAAATGTTGATGATCCGGCCCCAGCCGCGCTCGACCATGCCGTCGATGACCTGCTTCGTCACGTTGAAGAGGCTCGTCAGGTTCGTGTCGATGACGGCGGTCCAGTCTTCGTGCGTCATCTTGCGGAACACGACGTCGCGCGTGATGCCCGCGTTGTTCACGAGGACATCGATCTCGCCGACTTCGGCCTTGACCTTGTCGAACGCGTTCTTGGTCGATTCCCAGTCGCCGACGTTGCCTTCCGAGGCGATGAATTCGAAGCCGAGCGCCTTCTGGTCTTCCAGCCATTTCACCCGGCGCGGCGAATTCGGACCGCAGCCCACGACGACCGTAAAGCCATCTTTAAGCAGGCGCTGGCTGATGCTGGTGCCGATGCCGCCCATCCCGCCGGTTACATACGCTATACGCTTCGCCATTCCTCACTCCATTTTCGTTATGCGGACGGCGATCTCCTTGCCGCCCGCTGGCCCTTCCCAATCCCGCCAGTGACTATCTGTGACTTGTTACGGACGTTCCACCGCCAGCGCGACACCCATGCCGCCGCCGATGCACAGCGACGCCAGACCCTTCTTCGCATCG
>NZ_JALQEB010000009.1:0-162971 GCF_023630905.1 Caballeronia sp. ATUFL_F1_KS4A
CGCGATTTTCGCGAGCGAGCCGCCGAATTTGCCTACCGCCGTACGCGCGGCCGATACGATCACTACGTCAGTCATTTCAGTTTCCTCTTGGCATCGAATGTTAATGCGGCTACGAACGGTTCCATGCGCTCGCGCGCACGGTCACGCGCCGCTCAGAAGTCGCGTTCCAGCACGTAACGGCCGGGTGCGGCCTCGATCACCGGGTAAGTCTTCGATCCCTGCGCCGCGCCCGCCTTGACCTGCTCGCCCGCGTTCGCGGCGAGCCACTTCGACCAGGTCGGCCACCAGCTTCCGGGATGCTCGGCGGCGGCATCGAACCACGCGTCGGGGTTCTCGGGCAGATGCCCGTCGTTGCTGTCGATCATCCAGAAGCTGCGCTTGTTCTTCGACGGCGGATTGATCACGCCCGCGATATGCCCCGACGCGCCGAGCACGAAGGTCTGCGGTCCGGAGAGAATCGGCGCGGAGGCATAGGCCGATTTCCACGGCACGATGTGATCTTCGCGCGAGCCGTAGATGAAGGTCGGCACCGTGAGACGCGACAGGTCGACCGGCTCGCCGCACACCTTCAGCGCATTCGGCGTCTTCAGCTTGTTCTCGAGATACGTGTTGCGCAGATACCAGACGCACATCGGGCCGGGCAGGTTCGTCGAATCGCTGTTCCAGAAGAGCAGATCGAACGCTTGCGGCGTGCGGCCCTTGAGATAGTTATCGACGACGTAATTCCACACCAGATCGTTCGGTCGCAGATACGAGAACGTATTCGCGAACTCGATGCCGCGCATGAGACCGGCTGGCGCGCCGTTCTTGCCGCCGATCGCCTGCTCGCGCATCTGCACGTGCGCCTCGTCGACGAACACGTCGAGCACGCCGGTATCCGAGAAGTCGAGCATCGAGGTGAGCAATGTCATCGATGCGGCCGGTTCCTCGCCGCGCGCCGCCGCCACCGCGAGCGCGGTCGCGAGAAGCGTCCCGCCGATGCAGAAACCGAGCGTGTTGATCTTGTCTTCGCCCGTGATCTCCTGCACGACGCCGATCGTCTCCAGCACGCCTTGTTCGACGTAGTCGTCCCACGTCTTGTGCGCGATCGACTGATCCGCGTTGCGCCACGACAGGATGAACACCTGATGCCCTTCTTCGAGCGCATAGCGCACGAGCGAGCTTTCCGGCGACAGATCGAGAATGTAGAACTTGTTGATGCAAGGCGGCACGATCAGAAGCGGGCGCGCATACACCTTCGGCGCGAGCGGCTTGTACTGGATCAGTTGCACGAGTTCGTTCTCGTACACGACCGAGCCTTCCGTCGATGCGATGTTCTTGCCGACGAGAAAGCGCGATTCGTCCGACTGCGAAATCTTGCCGCGCTGCATGTCGGCGAGCAGGTTCAACATGCCCTGGCGCAGGCTCTCGCCCTTGCTTTCGATGAGCGTCTTCTGCGCGTCGGGATTGAGCGCGAGGAAGTTGCTCGGCGCGGCCGCGGCCGCCCACTGCTGCACCGTGAAGCGGATGCGCTCGCGCGTCTTCGGATCGCTCTGCACGGCGTCGGCGAGTTCCTGCAGATAGCGCGCGTTCAGCAGATACCACGCGGCGGTGAACGCATATGCCGGCGTGGATTGCCATGCTGTGTCGGTGAAGCGACGATCCTTCAGCGCCGACGGATCGATGCTCTGCGCGCCCGCCTGCTTGAGCAACTCGGCGGCATCGCGCGAATAGTTGCTCTGCAACTCGTGCAGACGCTCGGGCGCGATCGCGGCGGTCGGAATCTTCGGCAACGTGGGCAACCCCTGCATCGCCGCGCCGAAGCCCGGCATGCTGCTCGCGAGCTTGGCGAATTCCGCCATGCCGTTCATCTTCGTGAAATCGGGCATCTGCGGCATGGCGCCGGACATCGGAAACGACGGGAATGCCGTCGACGGAAATCCGTTCGGAAATCCGTTGGCGAATGCACTGAAAGCAGCGAACGGCAATGCCGCCGCCGCGGCCGCATCATTCGCGCTATTCGTCTGCTGAGTGAATTTCGACCACTGCGCGGGATCGGCGACGCTGCGCCACGCGTTCAGCCATTGATCGAACGCCTGCTGTACGCCTGTCGTTTCGGCGGATGCTTCTGCCGAGGTGCTGTCGGCGGTACGGGAGCGGGAAGATGAGGAAGTAGATTTGGAAGCCATACCCGCTATTGACCTGTGAGTCTCGGAAGACTTGGATTGCTGATGCAGGCATCGCCGGGCTTTCCTCGACCAGCGCGCAAGTGTTGGTGCGCCTTATGCGCGTGGCAAGTCTGAGCCTTGCTACGCCGTGCCCGATTGATTGAATTCCAGGAACATTCTTGCTCTAGGATGTCAGGCATGTCAATGCTTCGTCCCGATTTTGCCGCAGTGCGATATTTTTTTAATTATCGTTTTCCCCCATGCGAAATGTTGCGTTCGCAAGGGGTTTCGTCATAGGCAAGAAACGATAGTTGGGTATGTTCCAACACTAATGACAATGGTCATTCATTGAGCCAGATCATTGCGGCCATGCGGCCCGTCACGCGATCGCGTCGATATGAATAAAAGCGCTCTTTTTCCGTGACGGTGCAATGCGTGCCGCCGTGAACGCGCGCGGCATCGATGCCTAGATCGGCAAGACGCATACGCGCGAGCGCGTAGATATCGGCGAAATACTTGGCCGGTGCGCCGCAGACGGGACGGAACGCGGCGCTCGTCGCGTCGCGGCGATCCTCTTGCGACGCTGCGATGAAGGCGTCGAGCACGTCTTCGCCCACTTCGAACGCCTGCGGCCCGATGGCCGGCCCGAGAAACGCGTTGAGCGACGAGGCCGGCACGCCCGCGAGCGACGCGACGCGCTCGCCCGTCTTTTCGATGATGCCGCCCGCGAGACCGCGCCAGCCCGCGTGCGCGGCGCCGACCGCGCGGCCGTCGTCGTCGCAAAACAGCACCGGGAGACAATCGGCCGTCATCACGACGCACACGACGCCCGCGCGATCCGTCACGCTGGCGTCGGCGCGCGTGCGCTCGCCCTGCGCGAGGCGCTCGATGACGGCGCCCGCCTCCACGACTTCCGTGCCGTGGATCTGCTCGAGCCACGCGGCTTCGCGCGAACCCGTCAACGCGAGCGCGCGGCGGCGATTTTCCTTCACCGCGTCAGGCGCATCGCCCGTGGAAAAACCGAGATTGAGGCCACCCGCGCCGGGCTCGCCGCCGCCATAAGGCGCATCGCTCACGCCGCCATTACGCGTCGTGACGAATGCCCGCACGCGCGGCGACACGTTCCATTGCGGCCAGAGACAGTCTTTCGATGGCAAATTCGCAGCGTCGCGCGTCATGCTTCGTCGTCCTCGTAATCTTCGTCGTCCCAGTCGCCTTCTTCGCCTTCGCCCATTTCATAGACTTCGGCGAAATCGTCGCCCTCATCGAACTCGACTTCTTCGTCCTGTCCGAAGCCGAGCTCCGCGGCGAGCGTCGCGATGTCTTCGGGAACGTCCGCGCGCCAGTGCACTTCCTTGCCCGTCGCGGGATGGATCAAGCCGAGGCGCCACGCGTGCAGCGCCTGTCGCGCGAATTCGTTGGGCAGCGGCTTGACCGACCGCTTGCCGCGCGCGTGCCCGTACACCGGGTCGCCCAGCAGCGGATGCTGGATATGCGCGCAATGCACGCGAATCTGATGCGTCCGGCCGGTTTCCAGATCGCAATGGATGGCGCTGACGGGCTGGCCGTGCCACGTCGTGCGGTCGATGGTGCGGAAATGCGTGCGCGCGGGCTTTCCCGACGCAGTCTTTACCACCGCCATGCGCGTGCGCTCGCGCGGATCGCGGCCGATGGGCGCGTCGATCGTGCCTTCGTCGGGCATGTTGCCCCACACGAACGCGACGTAGCGGCGTTTCACCGTGCGCGCCTGCAACTGCCGCACGAGGTCGGTTTGCGCCTCGAGCGTGCGCGCGACGACCATCAGCCCGGACGTTTCCTTGTCCAGCCGATGCACGATGCCCGCGCGCGGCAGCCCGGCGGCGGCATCGCCGTAACGATGCAGCAGGCCGTTGAGCAGCGTGCCGCTCCAGTTGCCCGCGGCCGGATGCACGACCATGCCCGCGGGCTTGTTGATGACGACGAGCGCCTCGTCCTCATAGACGATATGCAGCGGCACCGGCTCCGGCGCGAACGCGAGCTGCTCGGGCAGAAGGTCGGGGACGAGCGTGATCGTCGCGCCGAGCGGGACGGGCTGGCGCACTTTCGCGCCCGCGCCGTCGACCAGCACGCGCCCTTCCTCGATCCAGCCCTGCAACCGGCTGCGCGAGAACTCGGGGAAGATTTTCGCGAGCACCTTGTCGAGCCGGTCGCCCGCGAGCTCGTCGGGCACGCGGGCCGTGCGCGGCGCTTCGCGAGCCGCGCCGCCGCCCGAATCGGCCTGCGCTGCGTCGTCGGGGGTAGCGCATGGGCTATAATCTTTGAGTTGGTCTTTGGTACGACGAGTACTTGAGCGGGTCATTTGAACGAGATTCGGCGGCATGGAAGAACAGCCGCGCCGGAAAAACAGCTAGAACAGCGAAGAATCAACTAGATTTAGCCAGGAACAGCAAGCACTGATGCGAGCCTTCAACACCATTCATCTCTCGATGCGTCAATCGATCAAGTATCTGGCGCTGGCCGCGAGCGTCGCCATCGTCACGGCCTGTCACGGCCTGCCCGAGAAGACCGACGAAACGGCAACATGGAATAACAACAAATTATATACGGAGGCCCAGGACGCGCTATCCGGCAGCGACTGGGGCAAGTGCGCGAAGTATTTCGAAGGGCTCGAAGGCCGCGATCCGTTCGGCCATTTCGCACAGCAGGCGCAGATCAACGTCGCGTACTGCAACTGGAAGGACGGCGAAACCGCCAACGCCGACCAGGCCATCGACCGTTTCATCAAGCTGCACCCGGATCATCCCGAAATCGCGTATGCGTACTATCTCAAGGGCATGATCCACTTCAACGACGACTTGGGCCTCTTCGGCCGCTTCTCGGGTCAGGACATGAGCGAGCGCGATCCGAAGTCGCTGCGCGAGTCCTACGACGCGTTCAAGGTCGTCGTCGACAAGTATCCGCAAAGCAAGTACGCGCCCGATGCCGCGCAGCGCATGCGCTATATCGTGAACGCGCTCGCATCGCATGAAGTGCACGCCGCCGATTATTACTATCGCCGTGGCGCGTATGTGGCCGCGATCAATCGAGCGCAGCTCGCCATTCGCGAGTACAAGAACGCGCCGGCAACCGAAGACGCGCTGCACATCATGATGCTGTCGTACGAGCGTCTCGATCAGCCGCAACTCGCCGACGACACCAAGCGCGTGCTCGCAGCGACGTTCCCGGACAGCCCGTATGTCACCGGCAAGCGGCGCGCGGGCGCTGACAAGCCTTGGTATCAGATCTGGTAGTCCAGAAAGCAAAAAGCGAAACGGCCGGTTGATCACCGGCCGTTTTTTCATGTCGACGAGAATTGCGAACCCGATGCTTATTCGGCCAGTTCCGTCTTCCACTTCGCGGCATCGCTGAAAAACTCGCGCACCACGTCCAGCTCGCGCGTGCGCTTGAACGGCGGCAGGCTTTGCCAGATGCGCCGGCCGTAAGGCTTGTCGACGAGCCGCGTGTCGCAGATCATCAGCACGCCGCGATCCGTCTCCGCGCGAATCAGCCGCCCCGCGCCCTGCTTGAGCGTGATGACCGCCTGCGGCAACTGATGCACGGCGAACGGGCTCAAACCTTTCTTCGTCAGCGCGTCGAGGCGCGCGGCCAGCACCGGATCGTCGGGCGGCGCGAACGGCAGCTTGTCGATGACGACGAGCGACAACGCATCGCCGCGCACATCGACGCCTTCCCAGAAGCTCTGGCTGCCCACCAGAATCGCGTTGCCATAGGCGCGGAAACGGTCGAGCAGTTCGGTGCGGCTCGCATCGCCCTGCACGAGCAGCGGATTGTCCCAGCCGCGCCGCTCGATCACATCGCGCATGCGATTGGCGATGCGGTCGACGGCGCGCAGCGTCGTGCACAGCACGAACACGCCGCCGCCCGCCGATTCGATCACCGGCAGCGCGGCATCGAAGACGGCATCGGTGAATTGCGGCGACGACGGTTGCGGCAGATTGCGCGGCACGTACAAAAGCCCTTGCGACGGATAATCGAACGGGCTCGGCAGCGTCATCGAACGGCGCGCGTTGAGGCCCATCTGCGCCGCGTAATGCGTGAAGTCGCCGCGCACCGAGAGCGTCGCGGACGTGAAAATCCACGCGCGCGGCACGCCTGCGCGCTGCTTCGCGAAGATCGGCGCGACCGAAAGCGGCGTTTCGTGCAACTGCACCGTGTGCGAAAACACCTCGATCCAGCGCACCATTTCGTTCGGCTCTTCCTTCGCGGCCTCTTTCGCGACGTCCTCATCCGCGACGACGGCGCGTTCGAGCGATGTCGGCGGCGTCGTCCAGCCCGCGAGCAGATCCTGCAACTCGCGCGCGCGGCGCACCAGCGCCTGCAACGATTCGGCGCGTTCCGCATGCGAGGACAGCGCCGCGGCAAGCGCCGAAAGATGCGTCTCGAGCGTGTCGAGCGCCTCGAAGATCGGATGGTCGTCCGGCAACTGGCCGAGCGACAGACGCACCGAATCTTCCTTGAACGCGAGCCGCACGTCGCGCGCGGCGCGCTCCAGCGCCGCGCCGAGCTTGGTCCAGTCGGCGGCGTCACGCGCGTGCGACAGACCTTCGGCGACGGTATCGCGGGCGAGTTCGAGCAGTTGCGTCGTCGAAAGCGTCTCGCCGAAGAAGAGTGTCGCGGTTTCGGGCAACTGATGCGCTTCGTCGAAGATGATCGTGTTCGCCGTCGGCAGAAGCTCGGCCATGCCGGTGTCGCGCAGCATCACATCGGCGAAGAACAGATGGTGATTCACCACGACGATGTCCGCCTGCTGCGCCTCCTTGCGCGCCTGCATCACGAAGCATTCCTTGTAGTGCGGGCATTCCTGACCGAGACAGTTGTCGCGCGTGGACGTGACCATCGGCCAGACGGGCGAATTCTCCGGCACGCTCGCGAGTTCGGCCTTGTCGCCGGTGCGCGTGATCTTCGCGAAACGGACGATCTCCTGCAGATGCGACGTGTCCTGGCGCGTCGGCAGACGGCCGTTGTCCGCGGTGCGCTCCAGATAGTAGTGACACAGATAGTTGGCGCGGCCTTTGAGCATCGCGACCGAAACCGGAACGGCGAGCGCGTCGCGCACGGTCGGAATGTCGCGCTGAAAAAGCTGATCCTGCAGATGCTTCGTGCCCGTCGACACGATGACCTTGCCGCCCCACAGCATCGCCGGCACGAGATACGCGTAGGTCTTGCCGGTGCCCGTGCCCGCCTCGACGATGAGCGTGTTCTCGCCGCCGTCGATAGCCGCCTTCGCCGTCGCGATGCCGATGTCATCGGCCGGCTGCTCGTCGGGCGCATAGGGTTTGTCGGACGGGCCGAGCTTGCGCGCGGGGCGGCGCTGCGCCTCGAACATCGCGGGCTCGGGCATTGCGCGGCCGGACGCTTCCATCGCGGCGGCGACGGAACGCGCCATTTCGATCTGCGATGCACGCGGCCGATAACCGTCGATCGCGCGTGCGAGCAGACCTTGCGCGGAAAAGATGGCGTCCAGCTCGACGCCGCGTTTATCGGTCAGCGCGAGCGGCGCGTTCGCGTCATCACTGGGTTGTGCGGGTGAGTTCAAGGCGTGCTAAATCCTGCGGGTTTCGGCGCGGCCGCGCACACGAGGCGCCGTCGCAGCACGCGCTCGCGGCGGGCACGCGGCGTTCAGTGCGCGTCCGAGTCAAGCTGCAATTGCAGCAGGAGTATGGTGTCTTTCACCTTGAGCTTGCGCTTTTTCAGGCGCCTCAGCTCGAGGTCATCGATGCCGGACATCTTGTCGATCAGCGTGTCCAGACTGTGATGCTCGTCCTGCAACTGCGCGATGCGATCGCGCAGCAGGGCGGCATCCATGGCGGGTTGTCGGGGTGCGTGCGGGGATTCACTAAAGCGCTGCTGCATGCTCGCCTCCTTTCATCCACTTGGCGCGGGCCCGTTCGACGAGCCCGACTGCCCTATTTACCTTGCTGCTGTTGTTGCTGCTGCTGCAGTTTCAATTGCTCCTGGCGCTGCTGCTCTTGCTGCTGCGCCTTTTCCTGCGCTTTTCTCGCGGCTTCTTTCTGACGCGCTTCGACTTCCGCGCGATGCTGCGCGGCTTCCTGCTGCTTCTGCTCGTAGCGCTGCGCCTTTTGCTCGCGGTCCTGCGCGTCCTGCACGCCGCGCGCGCGCGCTTCGTCGAGTTGCTTCTGGTAGTCCGCCTGCTTGCGGTCGTACGCCGCCTGGTTGGCCGCGCGTTGCGGCGCTTCGGCTTCGCGCTGGGCGGCGGCCAGCGCGTTCTGACGTTGCCTGTCCTCGTAGGCCTGCTGGCTCGCTTTCTCGTTCGCCGCGCGCTGCGGCGCTTCGGCCTCGTATTGCGCCCGCTTGATCGCCTTCTGCTGATCGCGTTGCTTCGCCCGCTCGGCGCGCTGCTCGTCGTCGAGCGCGAGCTGTTCCTGGCGGATTTGCTGGCGCGTCTCGCGCATCTCGTTGCGCGCGTTGTCCAGACAATGATTCACGAAGAACTTGCTATAGCAGTCGTGCTCTTTCACGCCGTAGCGGTAGTTGTTTTCCTCGGTGCGCCGGTCGAGCACCTTCTGGCGCTGGGCGAAATCGGCTTGGAGGGAATCATCGGCGCTTGGCTGAGCCGCTGCATCCGGGGCACGAGCACTCACGGACGTGTCCGGGTCGACGGGCTTGGCGGCTTGAGCGAGCGCGCGCTGCGGCGCGAATGCGCCCGCTGCGCAAAGCAGCAAAACCGCCGCGGTAACCGGCACGTTTGGAAGGCGAAAGTTGGGCAAATGGATGGACGGCAACGTGATAAAGAATCAGGCGCAAAACGGCTCGTGCGATGCCCAAATTCTATCACCGCACGCCGGAGCGCTTCGCCATTTATGGCAAAATCCCCCGCTTCAGCAACCCGGTCCGAACCTGGCTCGTCACAGCGTCACCCGCCCGCGGCGCCTCGCTTTCGCGAAGCCGCGCACACGGCGCGGATCTCGCCGGCGAGCCGCAGACAGCGCAGAATCATGACGGAAACCGTAGCACTCAAGATCGTACAGCGCATTGCCACCGAACTCACCGTGCAGCCGCGCCAGGTCGCCGCCGCCGTGCAGCTTCTCGACGAAGGCTCGACTGTCCCGTTCATCGCCCGGTATCGCAAGGAAGTCACCGGCAATCTCGACGACACGCAACTGCGCACGCTCGAAGAGCGCCTGCTCTACTTGCGCGAACTCGAAGATCGCCGCGCGGCGATCCTGCAAAGCATCGACGAGCAAGGCAAGCTCACCGACGAACTGCGCGGCGCCATCGAAAGCGCCGACAGCAAGCAGGTGCTGGAAGACCTCTATCTGCCGTACAAGCCCAAGCGGCGCACGCGCGCGCAAATCGCCCGCGAAGCCGGTCTCGAGCCGCTCGCGCAGGCGCTCCTCGCCGATCCCACGCTCGATCCTCAAACGGAAGCCGCGAAATTCGTCGATGCGGAAAAAGGCGTCGCCGATACCAAAGCCGCGCTCGACGGCGCGCGCGACATCCTCTCCGAGCAGTTCGGCGAAACCGCCGAGATCCTCGGCAAGCTGCGCGAGCATCTGTTCAATCAGGGACTCGTCATGTCGAAGGTGGTGGACGGCAAGGAAGGCGAGGAAGGCGAAAAATTCCGCGACTACTACGACTACAGCGAAACGATCCGCACCGTGCCGTCGCACCGCGCGCTCGCGCTGTTCCGTGGCCGCAACGCAGGCGTGCTGAGCGTCAAGCTGGGCTTGGGCGAAGAACTCGACGCGCAGATTCCGCATCCGTGCGAAGCGATGATCGCGGGCCACTTCGGCATCGTGAACCGCTCACGCGCTGCCGACAAATGGCTCGCCGACGTCTGCCGCTGGTGCTGGCGCGTGAAGGTTCAGCCGCATATCGAAACCGAACTGCTCACGCAATTGCGCGAAGAAGCCGAGCACGAAGCCATTCGCGTGTTCGCGCGCAACCTGAAGGACTTGCTGCTCGCCGCGCCCGCGGGTCCGAAGGCCGTGATCGGCCTCGATCCGGGCCTGCGTACGGGCGTGAAGGTGGCGGTCGTCGATCGCACCGGCAAGCTGCTCGCGACCGACACCATCTATCCGCACGAGCCGCGCCGCGACTGGGACGGCTCCCTCGCGAAGCTCGCGCGCATCGCGCAAGCCACGCAAGCGGAACTCATCTCGATCGGTAACGGCACGGCCTCGCGCGAAACCGACAAGCTCGCGAGCGAACTCATCGCGAAGCATCCGGAACTGAAGCTGCAGAAGATCGTCGTGTCGGAAGCGGGCGCGTCGGTGTATTCGGCGTCCGAACTCGCCGCGAAGGAGTTTCCGGAACTCGACGTCTCGCTGCGCGGCGCGGTTTCCATCGCGCGGCGTCTGCAGGATCCGCTCGCGGAGCTCGTCAAGATCGAACCCAAGGCGATCGGCGTCGGCCAGTATCAGCACGACGTGAATCAGCGCGAACTCGCGCGTTCGCTCGATGCTGTCGTCGAGGATTGCGTGAACGCCGTCGGCGTCGACGCGAACACGGCCTCCGTCGCGCTGCTCGCGCGCGTGTCGGGACTGAACGCGACGCTCGCGCGCAATATCGTCGATTTTCGCGATGCCAACGGGCCGTTCCCGTCGCGCGAGCATCTGAAGAAGGTGCCGCGTTTGGGCGACAAGACCTTCGAGCAGGCAGCCGGTTTTCTGCGCATCAACAACGGCGAGAATCCGCTCGATCGCTCGTCGGTGCACCCGGAAGCGTATCCCGTCGTCGAGCGCATTCTCGCGAAGATCAAGAAGCATATCGGCGATGTGCTCGGCAAGCGCGAAGCGTTGACCGGTCTCTCGCCGACCGAATTCGTCGACGATCGTTTCGGCCTGCCGACCGTGCGCGACATTCTCGCCGAGCTTGAAAAGCCGGGCCGCGATCCGCGCCCCGAGTTCAAGACGGCGACGTTCAAGGAAGGCATCGAGAAGATTTCGGATCTCGTGCCGGGTATGATCCTCGAAGGCGTAGTGACGAACGTGGCGGCGTTCGGCGCGTTCGTGGATATCGGCGTGCATCAGGACGGCCTCGTGCACGTCTCGGCGATGTCGACGAAGTTCATCAAGGATCCGCACGAAGTCGTGAAGGCCGGTCAGGTCGTGAAGGTGAAAGTGCTGGAGGTAGACGTGAAGCGCCAGCGCATCGCCCTCACCATGCGTCTGGACGACGACTTCGCTCCGGCTTCATCGGGCGCGGGCGGCGGCGCGGGTTCGCAGCGCGGCGGCGGTCAGGATCGTCGGTCGGGTCAGCGTCCGCAACAGCGTCGCGAGCCGGAACCGGCCGGCGCGATGGCAGCGGCGTTCGCAAAACTGAAACGATAAAGCCTCACGGCGTCAGCAAAAAACCCCACGTCTTGCGACGTGGGGTTTTCTTTTTGCGCTTCGCAACGATGCAGCGTCAGATTTCGATCTTCGTGCCCAGTTCTACCACGCGATTTGCGGGAATGCTAAAGAAATCGGTGGGCTTCGCCGCGTTCTGATGCATCCACGCGAACACGCGCTCGCGCCACACCGACATGCCCGGCAGTTCCGTCGGCACGACTGTCTCGCGCGCCATGAAGAACGACGTGTCCATCAGCTCGAAGGTCATTGCGTGGGTGCGCGTGATCTGTTCGAGCACGGCCTTCACGTCCGGCGTCTCGTTGAAACCGTACGCCGCCTTCACGAGGAACAGCCCGCCGCCGATGTCCTTCACTTCGAGACGATGCGCGTCGTCGACATAAGGAATGTCACGCGTCGTGAAGTTCATGAAAATGGTGCGCTCGTGCAGCACCTTGTTGTGCTTGAGATTGTGCAGCAGGCTCACGGGCACGAGCGAATCGCTGCCGGTGAGATAGATCGCCGTGCCCGACACGCGATGCGGCGGATGCGCGAGCAGGCCCTGCAGAAACGGCATCAGCGGAATGCCGTCCGCGGCCGTGCGGTCCTTCACGATCATGCGGCCCTTGTACCAGGTCATCAGCAGGAAGAAGAGCGCCCCGCCGATGCACAGCGGCAGCCAGCCGCCCTGCTCGACTTTCAGCAGGCTCGCGCCGAAAAAGCCAATGTCGATCATCAGGAACACGGTAATCATCCCGCCGACGAGCCAGCGGTTCCAGCCCCACAGATTCACCATCACGACCGACACGAGGATCGTGGTCGTCAACATCGTCGCGGTGACGGCCAGACCGTACGCGGCGGCAAGATTCTCCGAGCTTTTGAAGCCGATGACGATGCACAGGATGATGAAAAGCAGCATCCAGTTGACGAGCGGAATGTAGATCTGGCCGATCGCGAGCTCCGAGGTATGCAGGATCTTCATGCGCGGCACGTAGCCGAGCTGGATCGCCTGGCTCGTCAGCGAATACGCGCCGGAAATGACCGCCTGCGATGCGATCACCGTCGCGACCGTCGACAGGATCACGAGCGGCAGCAAAGCCCAGTCGGGCGCGAGCAGGAAGAACGGATTCTCTATTGCCTTCGGATCGTGCATCAGCAACGCGCCCTGGCCGAAATAGTTCAGCAGCAGCGACGGCATCACGAAGCCATACCAGCCGTAACGGATCGGCTTCACGCCGAAGTGACCCATGTCCGCGTACAGCGCTTCCGCGCCGGTCAGGACCAGCACGACCGACCCGAGCACGATATACGCCTGCAATACGTGCTGCGCCATGAAGGAAATCGCGTAGTACGGATTGAGCGCGACGATAATGCGCGGCTCGATCACGATATGCGCGGCGCCGAGCACAGCGAGCGTCGCGAACCACACGACCATGATCGGGCCGAAGAGCTTGCCGACCACTGCCGTGCCGTGGCGCTGAATCCAGAAGAGCAGGATCAGGATGACGATCGTGATCGGCAGCACGTAGGGCGTGAGTTTGGGCGCCGCGATCTCCAGACCTTCGACTGCCGAGAGCACCGACATCGCGGGCGTGATGACCGCATCGCCATAGAACATGCATGCGCCGAAGATGCCGAGCATCATGAGCACGCCGGAGACCTTGCCGGCCTCTTTCACGCTGCGCAGCGCGAGCGTCGTCATTGCGAACACGCCGCCTTCGCCGTTGTTGTCGGCGCGCATGACGAAGAGCACGTACTTGACGGCGACGACCATGACGATCGCCCAGAAGAGCAATGAGATGACGCCGAGAATCGACGCCTCGGACAGGCCGATGCCGTGCGACGGGCTAAAGGCTTCCTTCAATGAGTAGAGAGGACTCGTGCCGATGTCGCCGAAAACGACGCCGATGGCCGCAAGCGCAAGCGAGGGCAATGGTTGTTTATGCTCGTGCGCGTGAGTCGTGTTAGTCATAAAAGCGAGATATCCGTCCAGAGCGGAAAGAAACGAACGCCATTCTATCTAACGTCGCACGCCAAGATGCCGTCTCGCGTGTTGCTGCAGCGCCACGAGAGACGCGATTGAGAGTGTAGCATCGCGCCCCGCACGCGTCGGCAAGCGCGTCGGACACAATCCTTCGCGCTTCGCTGTTCGCTGCAGCCAATGAAAAACGCCGTTGCGCCCGGCTTGGTGCCAGGCGAACGGCGTTATCGGCGCGAACGGTCAGGCCGTGGCGCTCAGCCGCGGCCGTTTTGCGTGCCGCGCTTGATCCATGCGCCGAGGTTGTGCGGACGGACCGTGTCCCACTCCTCGAACGGCTGATGAATCCACGGATTCGTTTCAAGATGCTGAACGTGATAGTCGGGCTTGACCTTGGAGCATGCCTTGTACCAGAGCACCGCGGAGCGCACGGCCGTGATCGCCGGATAACGTTCCTTCAGATGCTCCTGCACGCGTGCGAGCGTGACGCCCGAATCGACCAGATCGTCGACGAGCAGCACATTGCCGGACAGATCGCCGCGCGTCATCGTGATGTATTGCGCGATGTCGAGATCGCCCTGCTCCGTGCCCGCCGCCTCGCGGTACGAGCTCGTTGCGAGAATGGCGAGCGGCAGGTCGTAGATGCGCGAGAGCTGGTCGCCCACGCGCAGGCCGCCGCGCGCGAGGCATAGGATCTTGTCGAACTTCCAGCCCGACTCGTGCACCTTCAGTGCGAGCAGTTCGATCAGCCGGTGGTATTCATCCCAGCCGACCCAGAGGTTCTTGTCGTCGTTGCGCGGGTCCGTCATCGCGATCATGGTGAGGCTCTTTCAAATGCTTAGGTTATATACGAAATGTGGCCGCAGAAGCGGCCACATTCTTTACAGCGTCCGGTTGCGGTCGAGGCGCTTGTCGCGCTCAGACCTTGAACGGATGACGGAGCAGGATGGTTTCGTCACGGTCCGGACCGGTCGACACCATGTCGATCGGCACGCCCGCGACTTCCTGCACACGCGTGAGATAGGCGCGCGCGTTCTCCGGCAGGCCGTCCCATTGCGTGATGCCGATGGTGCTTTCCTTCCAGCCGCCGAACGTTTCGTATACCGGCTCGCAACGCGCGACTTCCGATGCGCCGCGCGGCAGGATATCGACCGGCTTGCCGTCGAGCGTGTAGCCGGTGCAGAGCTTCACTTCATCGAGGCCGTCGAGCACGTCGAGCTTCGTGATGCACAAGCCCGAGACGCCGTTGATCTGGATCGCACGGCGCAGCGCGGCGGCGTCGAGCCAGCCGGTGCGGCGCGGACGGCCCGTGACCGAACCGAATTCCTTGCCGACGGTCGCGAGATCCAGGCCGACCTTTTCCTGGCGTTGCGGATTGTCGGCATCATACAGCTCGCTCGGGAACGGGCCCGAGCCGACGCGCGTGCAATACGCCTTCGTGATGCCGAGAATGTAGTTCAGACGCTGCGGCCCGATGCCCGCGCCGGCCGTTGCCGCACCCGCGACGCAGTTGCTCGACGTGACGAACGGATACGTGCCGTGGTCGATATCGAGCAGCGTGCCTTGCGCGCCTTCGAACAGCAGATTGCTGCCGGTGTGGTTCGCGTCGTAGAGGCGGCGGGAGACGTCCGTGACCATGGGCGCGAGACGGTCGGCATAGCCGAGCATCGTGTCGAGCGTTTCCTGGAAATCGACGGCTTTCGCGCCGAGGTATTGCGTCAGCACGAAGTTGTGGAAGTCGAGCGCTTCGCGCAGGCGTTCCTCGAACACCGCACGGTCGAAGAGATCCTGCACGCGCAAGCCGCGACGCGCGACCTTGTCTTCGTACGCCGGGCCGATGCCGCGGCCGGTCGTGCCGATCTTGCCGGCGCCGCGCTTGGCTTCGCGCGCCTGGTCGATGGCAACGTGGTACGGCAGAACGAGCGTGGCGGCTTCGGAAATGAAAAGGCGCTTCTGGACGTCGATGCCAGCCGCTTCCAGTTCGTCGATTTCCTTGAACAGCGCTTCCGGCGACAACACGACGCCATTGCCGATGTAACAGGCCGTGCCCGCGCGCATGATGCCCGACGGAATGAGGCGCAGAATGGTCTTCTTGCCGCCGATGAGGAGCGTATGGCCGGCGTTGTGACCGCCCTGGAAGCGCACGACGCCTTGGGCGTGGTCCGTCAGCCAGTCGACGATCTTGCCCTTGCCCTCATCACCCCACTGGGTGCCCACCACGACGACGTTGCGCCCCGGGTTCACATTCACTGCACTGGCAGACATGTTGATTCGTTAGCTGGTTAAAAACGTATTTTACCTATGTTCGCGAAAGGTTCCGAGTTTTTCGGGACGCGTTTCGCGATTTCGTCACGCTCGCGCGATTGGAATCGGCTAAGCAAAATCCCTTGCCGATCAAGCGACTGTATGCGCTGGCCGCTTCAGGGGCGGGTTTCGACCGTCCACTTGCCGTCACGTTCGACGAGCACGCGATCGAACGCGAATTCGTCCAGATCGTGTTCATGGCCGGGCAGCGCCTGGATCACCACTTCGCCCGCGTCGCGGAGCGCAAGAATCGCCGCGCGCAGCGGCTCGTCGTGCCTCCACGGTGCGAGGATCGCGCTGCCGCGCGCGTCGACCGGGGAAATGCGCGCCACTTCGCGCAGATCGAGCGAAAAGCCCGTCGCGGGCCGCGCACGGCCGTAGGCCAGACCGACGTCGTCGTACCGGCCGCCGCGCGCGACCGCGTTCGGCACGCCATCGACGTAAGCCGAGAACATCACGCCGCTGTGATATGCATAGCCGCGCAAGTCCGCGAGATCGATCATCAGTTCCGCGCCTTCGACTTGCCCTGCGAGAAACGCGAGATCGTCGAGCGCGCGCGCGATCACCGGCAGATTCGGCAGACGGCCACGCGCGATCTGCAGCACCGACGCATCGCCGTACAGCGACGGCAGCGCGCGCAGCGCCTCGCGCGGTACCTGTCCGAGATGCGCGGTCAGTTCGTGGAGGCGCGGCACGTCCTTGCTCGCGAGCGCGTCGTAGAGCGCCTCGCCGAGCGACGCCGCGGCCGGCTCGAGTTCCAGCAACGCGGCAAGCACACCCGCGTGACACAGATCGAGACGCACTTTCGTCAGACCTGCGAGATGCAGCGAGTCGAGCATCAATTGCTGGATCTCGAGATCCGCTTCCAGTCCTGCGTGACCGTAGATTTCCGCGCCGATCTGAATCTGCTCGCGCGTGGCGTGCAGCCCGCGCGGACGCGTATGCAGCACGACGCCCGCGTAGCACAGACGCGTCACGCCCTGACGATTCAGCAGATGCGCGTCGATGCGCGACACCTGCGGCGTGATGTCCGCGCGCAGGCCGAGCGTGCGCCCGGACAGCTGATCGACGAGCTTGAAGGTGCGCAGATTCAGGTCGCTTCCGCCGCTCGTCAGCAGCGATTCGAGATACTCGAGCATCGGCGGCATGACGAGTTCGTAGCCGTAGGACCGGAAACGGTCGAGCAGACGGCGGCGCAACTCTTCGATCTTGCGGGCTTCCGACGGCAGAACGTCGGCGATATTCTCGGGAAGTAACCAGGTGGACATCGATGCGATTCCTACGGGACGCGAGGCTCGACGCTTCGTGCGTGGCGCTCGTCGGTCAGGGACGAAAGATAGAAACAAGATAGGCGAAACGGTGCGATGCTGCCGGGCGCGGCTCACGTCGCGATCAGGAGCAGAATCAGGCCGAGCACCATCGCGACCAGCCCGCCGATGCGGATGTGGTGCGTCGGCCGCTCCGCGATGCGGCGAAAAGTGTCGCGCCACGCGGTCGGAAAAACGAAGGGAAACATACCTTCGATGATCAGCATCAACGCAAGAGCGAGCAGTAACGTCTCGGCCATGTCCAAGGGATTTTTATAGGCCACGCAGCCAGCACAGGCTGGCCGCGCGGCGCGCGCACGGGATCAGCGCTTCACCGTGGCCGGAGCCGGCGTGTCAGCCGCGCCGCCGGTCGGGCTCTTCATGAAGCGGAAGAAGTCGCTGCTCGGATCGACGACGATGACGTCGCCCGGCTTGAACGTCTTCTTATACGCTTCGAGGCTCTGATAGAACTGGTAGAACTGCGGATCGCGTCCGTACGCATCGGCCGCTATGGCCGCCGCCTTGCTGTCTCCTTCGCCCTTGATCGACTGCGCCTGGCTGTACGCGTCGGCGAGAATCGCCTGCTGCGTGCGCTCGGCGTCGGCCTTGATCTTGTCCGCCTCCGCCGTGCCCTTCGCGCGCTCGTTCGCCGCCGCCTGCTGGCGCGCCGCGATCATGCGCTTGTAGACCGCATCCGCTACGGCCGGCGGGAAGTCGATGCGCGTCATCTGCAAATCGACCATTTGCACGCCGAATGCCGCGGCCGCGCCTTCCACGCTCTTTTGCGCGTCGGTTTCGATGGCCTGCTGATTGCCGAGCGCGTCCGTCAGCGAGCGCTTCGCGAAGCCGCTCGCGAGCGCGGTGCGCGTGAGCGCGGTGATGCGTTCCTCGGCCGTCTGCGTGTTCTTCTCGTTGCTTTCGAAGAGCTTCAAGGGATCGGCGACGCGATACTTGATCACCGTGTTCACCAGCACTTCGTTCTTGTCCGATGTCGAGAAACGATCGGCGCCGGATTCGTCGATGGTGAGCGTACGCGTGTCGATGAGCGTGAGCGTCTGGAACGGCGGCGGCAGCTTGAAATGCAGCCCCGGGCCTTCGAGACGCGGATTGCCTTCGCCATGCGCGGCGACGACGGCGGCATGCCGTTCGTCGACGGTAAAGATCATCGACGATCCGATGAAAAGCACGATCACGACAGCGACGATGAGCGCAAAAATTCGATTCATGTCGCGCTCCTTATTGCAGGTCGTCTTGACGACTGCGGGAGCGGAACGCATCGCGCGAACGCAGCGGATCGCCGCCGGCATTGGCGCTCGCGCCGCTGGCCGCGCTGGCCGGCGCAACCGCGGCCGGCGCCGATGCGCTCGCCGCGCCCTGCGCGCGCGCCTGAGGCGCTTCGGACGCGCCCGACGCCACCGCGCCGCTGGCGGCATCCGCCGATTCCTTCACCTGCTGTCGATTGGCTTCGACGAGCTTGTCGAGCGGCAGATACACCACGTTATTGCCGGCCTTGCTATCGACGAACACCTTCGTCGTGCGCGAGTAGATCTGCTGCATCGTGTCCAGGTACATGCGTTGACGAATGACCGCGGGCGCCTTCGAATATTCCGCGTACACCTCTTTGAAGCGCTCCGCGTCGCCCTGCGCCTGCGTGACTTCGCGATTGCTGTACGCCCTCGCCTCGTCGATCAGCTTGGCGGCATCGGCCTTCGCGCGCGGCAACAATTGATCCGCGTAGGCTTGCGCCGTATCGCGGGCGCGCTCGTTGTCCTGACGCACGCGCGCCGCTTCCTCGAACGCCGACTGCACCTGTTGCGGCACCTGCACGCTTTGCACGGCGACGCCCGTCACTTGCAGACCGGTGCGATAGGTATCGAGCGAGCGCTGGATCGTTTCGATGAGGCGCGCGCGGAGGGCTTCGCGATCCTTGTAGAGCATGTCGTCCGTCGAAAGACTGCCGGCGATCTCGCGGATCGCCGACTGCGCCGCTTGCGTGACGCTGTCGTCGGCGTTGATGCTGCGGAACAGGAAATCGGTGGGCGACTTGATCTGGTATTGAACGGCGAAGCGCACGTCGACGATATCCGCGTCGTTCGTCAGCAGCGACGCGTCGCGCACGTTGCCTTGGGAGAGCGCGGTGCCGCGCCCGACTTCGACGGAGCGGATCTGCGACGTATCGACGATTTCGCTCGACTGGAACGGATACGGCAGACGCCAGTGGATGCCTTGCGCGACCGTCTGACGATATTGTCCGAACTGGGAGACGACGCCGACATGGCCGTCCTGCACGACGAACACACCGCTGCCGAGATAGATGGCGATAAGCACGCCGATAACGATGCCGAGCCCGATCTTCGTGCCGCGGCCATTCTCGCGCGGCGCGCCGTTGCCGGGCTTCCGGCCGAACACGCCCGCGATGCGGCGGTTGAATTCGCGCCACATCTCGTCGAGATCGGGCGGACCTTCGTCCTTGCCGTTCGGACGCTTGCCGTCCTGCGGACGCTTCGAGTCGTTCTTCACGCCATTGCCGTCGCCCCGCCCCCAGCGCGGATCGTTGATCGAAAAGACGGCAGGCTCAGCTTGCCGGTTAGTCCGCTCTTTGTAGTCGTTCACTCGGTGATTCACCATTAGACAGCCGGGGTCGACGCCGGGTCGATGCAATTCCGAAGGCACTCAGTGTCCGTGCTCGGGAACCTTTTGATTGTCACGCTCGACGGCCGGCCGATGGTCATCCGGCTGCGCGTTCGTGTCGTGTATGGCGTTTGACCCGGACTGCGTGGATTGCGTTGCTTCGGACGCCTCGTGCGGCCCCGGAAATTCGGCGAGCACGCTGGGTAGGCCCGCATCGGTTTCTTCGGATTCCGCCGTGGCTATTTCGGCGATGGCAGCGCGCAGCGCATCGAGCCCCTGACCCGTGCGTGCGCTCAAGAAAACGCGCGAAATATTACCATACTCGTCCCTTTCAACCGCTTCGCCACGGGCCGCGAGCTCGGGCACCGCATCGATCTTGTTGAAGACGAGAATCTGTCGAATGTTGTCCGCGCCGATGCCGCGCAACACCTCGTTCACCTGATCGATCTGATCGAGGCGCACCGCGCTCGATGCATCGACGACGTGCAGCAGCACGTCCGCATGAATGGTTTCTTCGAGCGTGGCGCGGAATGCGGCGACCAGTTGGTGCGGCAATTCGCGGATGAACCCGACGGTATCCGACACGACGACATGGCCCGCTTCCTCGCCGAGGAACACGCGGCGCGAAGTCGTATCGAGGGTGGCGAAGAGCTGGTCCGCCGCGTACGCCTGCGCTTTCGTGAGCGCGTTGAACAAGGTGGACTTGCCCGCGTTCGTATAGCCGACGAGCGACACGGACATCGTGCGATTGCGCGCGCGCTGACGTCGCTGCGTGCCGTGCTGGCGGCGCAGTTTCTCGAGACGCGACTTGAGCGCCTTGATGCGCTCGCCGATCAGACGCCGATCGGTTTCGAGCTGCGTTTCACCCGGACCGCGCAGGCCGATACCGCCCTTCTGCCGTTCGAGGTGAGTCCACGCGCGAATGAGGCGCGTCGACAGATATTGCAGTTGCGCGAGTTCGACCTGCAGCTTGCCTTCGTGACTGCGGGCGCGCTGCGCGAAGATATCGAGAATGAGGCTCGTGCGATCGACCACGCGGCGATTCAGCGCGACTTCGAGATTGCGCTGCTGCGCGGGCGCGAGCGCGTGATTGAAGATGACGAGTTCGACGTCGTTCGCTTCGCACTGCAGACGCAGTTCCTCGACCTTGCCGCTGCCGATGAACATCTTGGCATCGGGACTCTGACGGCGGCCGGTGAGCGTGACGGCGGGATGGGCGCCCGCACTTTGTGCGAGCAGACTGAGTTCTTCGAGACTGGCTTCGAAATCGATCTTGCCGAAGTCGATGCCGACGAGCGCTGCGTTAATCAAATTAATATGTTTAAGTATTTGAAGCGACCGGCGAGTTGCTTAATGTTCGCATTAGAAGTGGCAATTTCGCGCCGGCCGCGACGAGGTTTAGGACGGTTCAGCGTCCGGGTGGAAGTTCACCGGGCGAGCGGGCACGACCGTCGAAATGGCGTGCTTATAGACCATCTGGGTGACCGTATTTCGGAGCAACACGACGTACTGGTCGAACGATTCAATGTTCCCTTGGAGCTTGATGCCGTTGACCAGATAGATCGAGACCGGCACGTGCTCTTTACGCAGTGCGTTCAAAAACGGGTCTTGTAACAATTGCCCTTTGTTGCTCATAGCAAACTCCGTGTTTTTTTGCAGGTTGGAAGTATTGTGGACGAAGAAAAAGAGATCCGCCGACAATCGCTACACTATAGCTGATTTTCGCTGTTTTACGTTTCAGTAGCCGGATCGGCCAAATGGCCAGCGGCACCGAAGCGTAAGGCTTCACGCGGCTCTTACTCCTTGTCCGCGTAAGGGTTTCGACTCGATCGAAACTCTATGCGAAGTGGAGTGCCGGCGAGCCCAAAAGTTTCGCGAAAGCGCCCTTCCAGATATCGCTTGTACGTGTCCGTGATCGCGTCGAGCGCGTTGCCGTGCACGACGATGATCGGCGGATTTTGCCCGCCCTGATGCGCGTAGCGCAGCTTCGGACGCACCGGGCCACGCCGGCGCGGCTGCTGGAATTCCACCGCCTCGATGAGCGCGCGCGTCAGCTTCGGCGTCGGCAGCTTGGCCATCGCGGCGGCGTAGGCGTCGTCGACCGATTTCATCAACGCGCCGATGCCCGTCTTCTCCAGCGCCGAAACGTAGTGGAATTTAGCAAAGTCCAAAAACTTGAGCTTGCGCGTCAGGTCCGACTTCGTGCGCTCACGCACATGCGAATCGAGACCGTCCCACTTGTTCACGCCCACCACGAGCGCACGGCCCTGCTCGACCACGAAACCGGCGATATGCGCGTCCTGTTCCGAGATGTCCTGCTGCGCATCGAGGAGAAGAATGACGACGTTGGCATCCGCGATCGACTGCAGCGTCTTCACGACCGAAAACTTTTCGATCGCTTCGAACACCTTGCCGCGCCGACGCAGGCCGGCCGTGTCGATCAATGTGTATTTGCGGCCTTGTCGCTCGAAATCAACATAAATCGAATCGCGCGTGGTGCCCGGCATGTCGAACGCGATCACCCGCTCTTCGCCGATCAGCGTGTTCACGAGCGTCGACTTGCCGACGTTCGGACGCCCGACGATCGCAATCTTGACGCCATGTTTCGCCTTCTCGTCTTCCGACTCTTCCGGCTGATCCTTGTACGCGATATCCAGCGCGTCGTTGATCATTTCGACGACGCCGTCGCCGTGCGCCGCCGAGATCGCGCGCGGATCGCCGAGACCGAGCTCGTAGAAGTCCGCCGCGACCGCCGAGTACTTCATGCCTTCGGCCTTGTTGACGACGAGAAAGAGCGGCCGGCCCGTCTTGCGCAGATAGTCGGCGATCGCCTTGTCCTGCGGCGCGAGCCCATTGCGTCCATCGACGATGAACACGACGATATCGGCCTCTTCCACCGCCTGGCGCGTCTGCCGCGCCATCTCGTGCAGAATGCCGTCCTTCGCCACCGGCTCAAAGCCGCCCGTGTCCACCACGAGATACGGTCGTTCGCCGCCCACACGGCCTTCGCCGTAATGACGGTCGCGCGTCAGGCCCGGCAAATCCGCGACGAGCGCGTCGCGCGAGCGCGTCAGCCGGTTGAAAAGAGTCGATTTCCCAACATTGGGGCGCCCGACGAGGGCAATCACGGGTTTCATCTGATTTTGTTCAAGGTTGAACGCAAGGCGAACGCGGAACGGGCGGTACAACCGTCTCGTTGCGTTCCGCTACGCCGCGCAATGGCTGCGCTTGTCGAAAATTAGCATGGATTCGGCCTGCCGCACGCGAGGCGCGCTGGTCGGCCGGATCGTCGGCGGTCGTTCGCCGGTTCCGCCTCGTTCGAGGCTCTTCTTGCACGACGCCTTCGCGCGTCGCGCTTCGTTCTTGCGACCCTGCTTTTGCATGCGGGTTTTATCGCGATGCGCGCATGACGCAGCGCTTCTTTCTCGTGCGGCTCGCCGTGGCGAGCCTGCCGCGCCGCGCAACATCGACGGCGCGCTTGCTATTCAGGACCGCGAGCAAGCCTGACTCGCTCGCGGTCCGGCTGCGATCAGTTGCTCGGACGGAAACCGTAGAGATCGCCGTCATGCGTCTGCACGACGAGCGTGTTGCCCGCCATCACGGGCGCAGCGGTGATCGCGCTGCCATCGGTCGGCGCGCGGCCGATCAGTTCGCCGTTTTCCACGTTCAGGAAGTGCACGAAGCCCTTGTAATCGCCCACGACGACCGCGCGGCCGAGAATGTACGGCACGCTGACACTGCGGTTCTTCAGCACGTCCGTCTTCCAGAGCGGCGTGCCATCCGACGCGCGGAACGCATTGACGACCGACCAGTCGTCGCCGGCGGCCACGATCTGCTCGTCCTGAGCCAGGCCGCTGTCGCTCGAAAAGTTCTTTTCCCAAACCGGGCGGCCCGAATTTGCATCGAAGCAGCCGATACGGCCCTGGAACGTCACCGCGCAAGTCTGCGCGCCGACGAGTCCCGGCGCGCCGGTCACGTCGTTGATGCGCTCGACTTCGGTCACGCCCTTCGGATACGACACCGGCGCTTGCCAGAAGGCATCGCCCGATTGCAGGTTGATCGCCGCGAACGTGCCGCCGGGGAAGCCCGCCAGCACAGCCTGATTGGCCGCGAACGTCATGCCGGCCGCGACGCGCAGATTCAGTGGCACCGCGCGCAACTGGAAGATCCACTTCTGCTCGCCGGTCTGCGCGTTGAACGCGATGACCTTGCCGTCGATCGTACGCACGATCACGAGATCGTTGCCGACCAGCGGCGGCGAAACGATCTCGCCCGGCGCGGTTGCTGTCCACAGCAGCTTGCCGTCGGGGCCGAGCACGTCGACCTGCCCCTTCAGACCGCCTACGGCCGTGAGATTGCCGTCGCTGCCGACGCCCGCGGACAGATCGTCCTTCAGTTTGACCCGCCAGACGTCCTGACCGGTCTTCGCGTCGATTTTAGCGACGGAGCCGTTCGCGCCCGCGGCATAAACGTAATCGCCGACCGCGACCGGCGAGAACAGATAACGGCCAGCCTTGCCGACGCTTGCCTTCCACGCCTGGTTGACGTTCAGCACCGGCTTGAACTCCGCGAGCGGTACCGGCACGCGGCGTTCATCCTTGGTCGACGAGCAAGCGGTCAACAAGACGGTCATCGCGCAAGCGAGCGGCACGGCGTAGCGTTTCAAAAATGTCATCGGTGGACGCAACATGAATTGGTGAATTGGGTTGATCGGCGCTGCCCGCCGCGTCGCTTCATGGCGACACCGTGGCGGGCGGCTTGATTGACTGATGGCAGGGATCGAAGACGAACCGATTGGAAACCAGCCGGATCAGCCGCCGAGCGCGTCGAGCTTGAACTGAATCAGCTGACGGGCGGACGTGTCGTTCTCGGGCAGCGCCGTCAGCGCGACCTTGTAGGCCGCGCGCGCGTCGTCGCGTTTGCCTTGAGCTGCGAGCAGGTCGCCACGGCGGTCCGCGATCACGCCTTTGAACGCTTCGAGAGGCTGCTCGGCGAGCAGTTTCAGGCCCGCGTCGTAGTTCTTCTCGTCGAGCAGCACGAGCGCCAGACGCAGCTTCGCGATCTGCTTGTACTCTTCGTCCTTCGCATGGTCGATGGCCCATTGCAGTTGCGCCTTCGCGCCAGCCGTGTTGCCCGCCATGTAGAGCGATTTCGCGGCCGCGAGCGCGGTCATCTGCGCGTAGCCGGTGCCGCCGAACTTGTCTTCCATGTCCGTCGCGACGCGCTGGACCAACGCCTGATTGTTTCCGTCCACTGCCTGCTGCAGATGGTCGTAAAGCACCGACGCCTCGGCGGCCTGACGGCGCTGCCAGAAATTCCATCCGTTGTACCCGGCCGCAATGACGAGCGCCACGAGCACAACCCACGTCGTGGTGTTACCCCATTTGGCCCACCAGGCCTTTACGCTTTCAAGTGATTCTTGTTCGTCGTGATAGCTCATCGTCCAGCTATTCCTTCCTGCGTTTCAATTCCCTCAACGAGTTCCGCGCACGATGCCGGATCGCCCCGATCAGGCCCACGCGCGCGGCAATGCGCCTGAATCTCAGGCACCCTCGTCATCGGCGGTTGCAACCATCGCATTGATTAGGTATTCGGTCAAGTCTTCCGCCCGAACGTTCACTTGCTCGTTCTTTTGTCCGCCAGACGTTTCGTCGATCGAGCGGCGCAGCGGCTTGACGCCGATCATACCTTGCGCGAGTTCGTCCTCTCCGAGCACTACGGCGAACGCCGCGCCGCTCGCGTCGGCCTTTTTCATCTGCGACTTGAAGCTCGCGGACGCGCCGTCCGGGCTGCAATGCAGAATGACGTCGAGACCCGTGTCGCGCAGCCGCTCGGCGACGATGAACGCCTGCTCCGCCGCCGCTTCGCCCTGATGCACGACATAGACGTCCGTGCCTTCGGCTTCCGGCACGAGCTGCTCTTCCTTCAGCAATTCGAGGATGCGCTCGACGCCCATGGCCCAGCCGCACGCGGCCGTCGGCTTGCCGCCGAGCTGTTCGATCAGCGGATCATAGCGACCGCCGCCCGCGACCGTGCCCTGCGCGCCGAGCTTGTCGGTGACCCACTCGAACACGGTCAGGTTGTAGTAGTCGAGACCGCGCACGAGACGCGGGTTGATCGTAAAGGGAATGTTGTTCGCCTTCAAAAGACGCTGCACGCCCTCGAAGTGCTTGCGCGATGCGTCGCCGAGAAAGTCGACGAGCTTCGGTGCGTTCTGCGCGATCTCCTGCATCGCCGGATTCTTCGTGTCGAGCACGCGCAGCGGGTTCGTGTAGAGCCGGCGCTTCGCTTCCTCGTCGAGGGAATCGACGTGTTTTTCCAGATACGCGATCAGTTCCTTGCGATGCGCCGCGCGCTCTTCGGCCTGACCGAGCGAATTCAGTTCGAGGCGGATGCCGGTGAGTCCGAGGTCGTCCCACAGACGCTGGCACATCATGATGATTTCGGCGTCGGTGTCCGGCCCGGCGAAGCCAAGCGCCTCCACGCCGACCTGATGGAACTGGCGATAACGCCCGCGCTGCGGACGCTCATGACGGAACATCGGACCGACGTACCACAGACGCTTCGGGCCGTCGTACAACAGGTTGTGCTCGATGGTCGCGCGCACGACCGCCGCGGTGTTCTCCGGGCGCATCGTCAGATGCTCGCCGTTGAGCGCGTCGGTGAAGCTGTACATCTCCTTCTCGACGATGTCGGTCACTTCGCCGATGCCGCGCGTGAACAACTGCGTGTGCTCGACGATCGGCGTGCGGATGTTCTGATAGCCGTATGCGCGCAGCATCGACTTGACGGTGGTTTCGAAGAAATCCCACAACGCGGCATCCTGCGGGAGGATGTCGTTCATGCCCTTCACGCCGCTCAGTTTCTCGAGCCGTTTCTTCTGTTCAGTCATCTGTCTTTAGAGTGATGCCGCGGACGTCTCGACGCGCTGCCCATAGGTACGCTCGACATAGTCGCTGACGATTTGCTGGAATTCCTCGGCGATGCGCTCGCCGCGCAGCGTCTTCACCTTCACGCCGTCGATGAACACGGGCGCCGCCGGATTCTCGCCCGAACCCGGCAAGCTGATGCCGATATTGGCGTGCTTCGATTCGCCCGGCCCGTTGACGATGCAGCCCATCACCGCGACGTGCATCTTCTCGACGCCGGGGTACTGATCGCGCCACGTGGGCATCGAGTTGCGCAAGTAGCTTTGAATCTGCGACGCCAACTCCTGGAACAGCGTGCTCGTCGTGCGGCCGCAGCCGGGACACGCGATGACCATCGGCGTGAAGGAGCGCAGGCCCATCGTCTGCAGGATTTCCTGGCCGACGACGACTTCGCCGGTGCGCGCGCCGCCCGGTTCCGGCGTGAGCGAAATGCGAATGGTGTCGCCGATGCCTTCCTGCAGCAGCACCGAAAGCGCCGCCGTCGATGCAACGATGCCCTTGGAGCCCATGCCCGCTTCGGTCAGGCCGAGATGGAGCGCGAAGCTGCAACGCTTCGCGAGTTCGCGATACACGGCGATCAGATCCTGCACGCCGCTGACCTTGCACGACAGGATGATCTTGTCGCGGCCGAGACCCAGTTCGACGGCGCGCTCCGCCGAGCCGACCGCGGATTGAATCAGAGCCTCGTACATCACGCTTTGCAGTTCCCACGGATTCGAACGCGCGGCGTTTTCGTCCATCATGCGCGCGAGCAGATCCTGATCGAGACTGCCCCAGTTCACGCCGATACGCACCGGCTTGTCGTATTCGATCGCGGCTTCGATCATCTGCGCGAATTGCGTGTCGCGCTTCGCGCCCTGGCCGACGTTGCCCGGATTGATCCGGTATTTCGACAGCGTCTCGGCGCACGCGGGATGATCGCGCAGCAGCAGATGGCCGTTGTAGTGGAAATCGCCGACGAGCGGCACCGTCACGCCCATGCGATCGAGCTGCTCGCGGATATGCGGCACGGCCGCCGCCGCTTCCGGCGTATTCACCGTAATGCGGACGAGCTCGGAGCCCGCCTGCGCCAGTTCCTTGATCTGGATGGCCGTGCCAATCGCGTCCGCCGTGTCGGTGTTGGTCATCGACTGCACGCGCACCGGCGAATCGCCGCCGATCGTCACGAGCTGGCCACCCCAGCGCACGTCGACGGCATGCGATGACCGGCGCGTCAACGGACCGCCGAAGACCGGCTCGGTCGAACAAATCTTGCTGTTGATCAGGGATTGAGCTTCGGATTGCATCGAAAAACCCTTTGGCAACCTTGCCGCCGATACGGCGCCGGTCGCGTGTGTGGAACCTCAAACGGGCGTCACGGCTTGCACCGTGACGCCCTCGACTTGTCCGCCGCGCTGGACAGATCGATCTCGCAAGCTCAAGGCAGCGAGAGACGCGCGACGTTTCCGCGTGCGGACGAATAGCGTTTGGCGTCGACGGGCTCGTCATCGACCGACAGCGACTCGACGCCCTTCACGTTGCCGACGGTCACCTTGAACGGCGCCTCGCCTTCCACGCGCTGGGTGTTGCCCGCGCGCACGAGTCCGGAATACAGTTCCTTGCCGTCCTTGCCGCGCACGCTGAACCAGCTATCTTCCTTCACTTTCAATTCGATCGCGCTCGAACCGCTGCCCGCGACGGCCGGAGCCGACGCCGCCATCGCAACAGCCGAAGCAGGCTTCGCGGCCGATGCGGGCGCCGCCGCAGCCGGCGCGCTCGCGCCCTGCACCGCGGACAGCGTCGACGACGAAGCCGGCAGCGCATTCGTGCCGAGCGGACGCGGCATCGGCTGCTCGCCGGGGCCGGCCGCCACTTCGGGCAGCGACGCTTCGCCGGTGTTGGCGGCCGCGGCCTCGTCGGGCGTCGGCGCGGATGTCGTGCCCGACGCTTCGTTCGATGCCGAAGCAGGCGCGGACGTCGACGACAGACCGATGCCCGTCGTCGCCTTGAGGCGCGCGAGCCAGTTGTTCGAATCGCCGCCGGTGTGCCACATCACGAGCACGGCCAGCACGACGATGATGGCGAGCACGCCCCACATCCACGAGCGCTTGCGGCCCGACGAATTGCCGAGCGGCACCGACACGCGTCCGCGCGGCAGACCCGCGCCCGCCGACGCCGGCACCTTCAGATTCTGCGCGATGTCATCGCCGCTGCGCCGGAACGCCTGCGTGAACGGCGCCGGATCGGCGCCGAGAATCTTCGCGTAACTGCGCACGATGCCCGCCGCGAACGTGCGATCGGGCAACTGGCTGATATCGCCCGCTTCGAGCGCGAGCAGTTTCGGCGGCGACACCTTGAGACGCGCGGAAACGTCGTCGATCGACCATGCTTTCGCCTGGCGAAGTTGCGCGAGACGCGCGCCGACCGCCTGTATCGAGTCCAGATTCCCCGCCTGGCTCGCATTCGATGCCGCCCTTTCCGCGTCGCCCAGGCCGTCGTACTGACTGCCGGACCGGTTGTTGCCGGAATGACTGCCGAAAGGCGTCGGGTGCTGCGGCTCACTCATGCCAAATTCCTCGCATCGATTCTTCTATATAGCGCTGTTGCGTCGTTCGGTTCCAAAAACCCCGTGCACGATACAACCGCAGCGCCATTGCAGACCGCTTTATAACAAAATGTTCGGCTTTTAGCGCCGCATCCAGACGCTTGCTGCGCCCTCCGCTGCGGCTTTTTTCGATGCGGACGCCCGGTCAGACCGCCCGCACCTCGATCGTCTTGCTGCCTGCACGGCCCATGCGTTCGGCAAGACGCGTGCGGTCCTGCACCGCGCCCGCGAGTTGACCGCACGCAGCGTCGATATCGTCGCCGCGCGTCTTGCGCACGGTCGTTACGACGCCCGCATCGATCAACACCTGCGCGAACCGCTTGATCTGCTCGTTCTTCGAGCGCGTCAACCCCGACTCCGGAAACGGATTGAACGGGATCAGATTGAACTTGCACGGCACGTCGCGCGTCACGGCAAGCAATTCGCGCGCGTGCGCTTCGGTGTCGTTGACGCCGTCGAGCATGCAATATTCGAACGTGATGAAGTCGCGCGGCGCGACCTTCAGATAACGCTGACACGCGGCCATCAATTCGCGCAGCGGGTACTTCTTGTTCAGCGGGACCAGCATGTCGCGCAGCGGATCGTTCGGCGCGTGCAGCGATACCGCGAGCGCCACCGGCAGGTCGGCCGCGAGGCGGTCCATCATCGGCACGACGCCGGAGGTCGACAAGGTCACGCGACGGCGCGACAAGCCATAGGCGTTGTCGTCGAGCATCAGGCGCATGGCCGGCACGACGGCGTCGTAATTGAGCATCGGCTCGCCCATGCCCATCATCACGACGTTCGTGACGACGCGCTCGCCCTTGCCCGGCCCGCCGACTTCGCGCCCGAGCGACTTGCGCAGCGCGAACTCCGCCATGCGCAACTGGCCGATGATCTCGCCCGTCGTCAGGTTTCGGGAAAAGCCCTGCTTGCCGGTGGAACAGAACCGGCAGTTCACCGCGCAACCCGCCTGCGACGACACGCACAGCGTGCCGCGCGTCTCTTCGGGGATGAACACGGTTTCGACCGCGTTGCCGTTGCCGACGTCGACCAGCCATTTGCGGGTGCCGTCGGCGGAAACGTGGTCGCTGATGATGTCGGGCATCGCCATGTTGGCGCGGCCCTTGAGTTTTTCGCGCAGCGATTTCGCGAGATCCGTCATGCCGTCGAAGTCTTCAGCACCATATTGGTGGATCCAGCGCTGCAATTGCTTGGCGCGAAACGGCTTTTCGCCCAGGCTCGCGCAGTACGCGGTGAGCCCGGCGGCGTCGAGATCGAGGAGATTGACGGTGGTGCTGCTCGTCATGTCAAGTTCTGCCATTTCAGATTGCGAAGCCCGGTATCTTCCCGGGACCGTTCGCGCCAATTTCTGCTTCTTTTCGTACCGCTTTTATTGCGTCGAGGCGCGATGCCCGCGATGACCGAACAGCCATCGCGGCTTTCAACGCGAAAATTAACGCGAGTAGACGTTCACTTGCGGGAAGAAGAACGCAACTTCTTGCGCTGCCGTTTCCGGCGCGTCCGAACCGTGAACCGCGTTCGCGTCGATGCTGTCGGCGAAGTCGGCGCGGATCGTGCCCTTGTCCGCCTTCTTCGGGTCGGTCGCGCCCATCAGGTCGCGATTCTTCAGGATGGCGTTCTCGCCTTCCAAGACTTGAATCATCACCGGACCCGAGATCATGAATTCGACCAGATCCTTGAAGAACGGACGTGCGGCGTGCACGGCGTAGAACTTCTCGGCGTCGGCGCGCGACAGATGAACCATGCGCGACGCAATGATCTTCAGACCTGCGTTCTCGAAACGGCTGTAGATCTGGCCGATAACGTTCTTTGCCACTGCGTCCGGCTTGATAATCGACAGGGTGCGCTCGATCGCCATAAAAACTCCAAAAAATGAACGGTTTACGGATTAAAACGAATCGACAATTGTAGCACGAAGCAATGTATGATTGCGATTGAAACCTTACGGCATCGTAAGGATCAAACCCTGCGAGGACTTGGCTGTCCGGACGGCCGAACTGGCCTTTCGGGCTATTGAATTCGGCGCGCGCCGGGGCCATATTGGAACAAAACGCTGCATTGCAACCGGAAGCACGCAGCGCGGCGCGGGCACCAAGCGGTTCTAATATTGGCTTAAGTCCGCGCACCTTATCATTCGTATATGACGAAGTCGCGGGAAGACCGAACGACAGACAATTGGAGCAAGGAGAAACCATGAACGAATCACCCTACAGCTTTGGCCGTAATGGCAGCGTCACCTCGGTCGAGGTGCGCAACCGCGTGCTGCGCAACACCTACTGGCTGCTCGCGCTCTCGATGGTGCCGACGGTGCTCGGCGCATGGGTCGGCGTCGCGACGGGCTTCTCGCTGTTCGCGGCTACCAGCCCGGCAATGAGCTTCATCGCGTTCCTCGCGATCGCGTTCGGCTTCATGTTCGCCATCGAGAAAACCAAGAACAGCGGCATGGGCGTGGTCGTCCTGCTCGGCTTCACGTTCTTCATGGGCCTGATGCTCTCGCGTCTCCTGAGCTTCATTCTCGGGTTCTCGAACGGACCGCAACTGATCATGATGGCCTTCGGTGGCACGGGCGTGATCTTCGCGGCCATGGCGACCATCGCGACCGTCAGCAAGCGCGATTTCTCGGGCCTCGGCAAGTTCCTGTTCATGGGCGTGATCGTCATTCTGCTGGCGGCGTTCGCGAACATCTTCCTGCAGTTGCCCGCGCTCATGATGACGATCTCCGTGCTCGCCATCGTGATCTTCTCGGCGTACATGCTGTTCGACGTGCAGCGCGTGGTGAACGGCGGCGAGACGAACTACATCAGCGCGACGCTCGCGATCTATCTCGACCTGTATAACGTGTTCACGAACCTGCTGGCGCTGCTCGGCATCTTCGGCGGCAACCGCAACTAAGCGCGCCAAACGCGGCAGAAACGAAAAACCGGCCTTCGGGCCGGTTTTTTTGTGCCTGCGAAGCGCCGCAGCCGGATCAGTCGCGCTCGAACAACGCAATCGATTCGACGTGCGACGTGTGCGGGAACATGTTCACGACGCCCGCGCCCTTCATCCGATAACCCGCTTCGTGCACGAGCAGGCCGGCGTCGCGCGCGAGCGTCGCCGGATTGCACGACACATAGACGATGCGCTCGGGCAACGGTCCATCGCCGCTCTGGGCGATGTCCGCGAGCGCCTTCGACACGGCGAGCGCGCCTTCGCGCGGCGGATCGATGAGAAACTTGTCGAAGCGGCCAAGCGCGCGCAGGTCGTCGGCGGTCACTTCGAAGAGATTTCGGCACGCGAACGACGTGTGGCCATCGACGCCATTCGCCTTCGCGTTCTCCAACGCGCGGGCCGTCAGCGCTTCGCTGCCTTCGATCCCGACAACCTCACGCGACACCCGCGCGAGCGGCAGCGTGAAATTGCCGATGCCGCAGAAAAGGTCGAGCACGCGATCGGACTTCTCCGGAGCAAGCAGGCTGAGCGCCCGGCTCACCAGCACGCGATTGATCTGGTGATTCACCTGCGTGAAGTCGGTCGGCTTGAACGGCATGCGGATATCGAATTCCGGCAGCGTGTAAGCGAGCTCGCTATCGAGCGGATAGAACTGATAAACCGTGTCCGGTCCTTTCGGCTGGAGCCACCATTGGACGCCGTGCGCATCGGCGAAAGTGCGCAGCAGCCCTTCGTCGGCTTCGGTCAGCGGCTCCAGAATGCGCAGCACGAGCGCCGTGACGTCCGATCCGACCGCGAGCTCGATCTGCGGCATGCGATCGCGAATCGACAGGCCCGCCACCAGATGGCGCAGCGGCACGAGCATCGCGGAAACATGCGGCGGCAGCACTTCGCAGCTCGTCATGTCGGCGACGTAACTGCTCTTGCGCTCGTGAAAGCCGACCAGCACGCCGCCCTTCTTTTCGACGTGCCGCACGGTCAGGCGCGCGCGATAGCGATATCCCCACGACGGCCCGTGAATCGGCCGGAACATGGTTTCGGCGCGCAGTTTGGACAGATGTTGCAGGTTGTCTTCGAGCACGCGCTGCTTCACGGCGATTTGCGCGCGAACATCCAGATGCTGCATCGAGCAGCCGCCGCAAATGCCGAAAAACTGGCACTTCGGCTTCGCGCGAATCACGCTCTCGCGCAGCACGCTCACCACTTGCGCCTGCTCGAAGCTCGGCTTTTTGCGGTAGCTCGAATAGCTGACACGTTCGCCCGGCAACGCGCCTTCGACGAAGATGACCTTGCCCGGCTCTCCGTTTTCGTTGACCGTGCGACCGACGCCGCGCGCTTCCATGTCGAGCGACTCGATTTCGATTTCGGGCGCGACGAAGTTCGGATCGGGCGTGACGGATTTCGCCGGCGCGGCGCGGCGGCGATGCTGGGTTTTTCGAGCGGCTTCGGACACCTGCGTACTTCCTGACTTATCGTGGGGCAAAGGCGAGATTGTAGACGAACGTCACGCTCTCATTCGACGAACGCCGCCAGATACTCCGCCCAGTGCGGCGAAGTCTCCTGCGCGAGCGCATTCTTGACGAAGTTGATTTCGTCCGCGTACTCATCGGGCGTGAAGCCGCCGCGCATCATCTGAAAACGACAGTACATCAGATACGTGTTGACGACGTCGGTCTCGCAATAGTTGCGGATTTCGTCGATATGGCCGTCGCAATACGCTTCCCAGACCTTGCCGCCGTCCATGCCGAGCTTGCCGGGAAAGCCGCATAGCTTCGCGAGCGCATCGAGCGGCGCATTGGCGCGCGCCTGATACATCGCGAGCACGTCCATCAGGTCGATGTGCCGCATGTGATAGCGGCTGATGTAGTTGTTGAACTTGAACTCGCGGTCGTCCTGACCGAGATCCCAGTAGCGCGGCGCGGCGATGCCGTGCACGAGCGCGCGGTAGTGGAGCACGGGCAGATCGAAGCCGCCGCCGTTCCACGACACGAGCTGAGGCGTGTATTTCTCGATCACGCGATAGAACGACTGGATGAGCGCGGCCTCGCCGTCGGCCGTCGTGCCGAGCGAGCGCACGCGAAAGCCGTTGTTGTCGCGAAACACGCACGAAATCGCCGCGACACGCTGCAGATGATGCGGCAAGAAATCATTGCCGACGCGCTCGCGGCGCGCTTCGAACGCATGTTCGGCGACCTCGCGGTCGGAGAGATCGTCGGGCAAATCTTCGAGACGGCGAATGCCGTCGACATCGGGGATTGTCTCGATGTCGAAAACGAGAATCGGTGTCATTGAATCCTGGAGCGCGACGCCCCAAGCCGAAGGGCGTCGCCGAAGCGTTAAAGCACGGCGTCCTTGCGAACGCCGTTGGATGCGAAAAAGCGCTTGAGACGCACGAGCGCCTCTTGCTGGATCTGGCGCACACGCTCGCGCGTGAGGCCCATTTCGTCGGCGAGTTCTTCGAGCGTCGCGGGCTCGATGTGGTTCAGCCCGAAACGCCGTTCGATCACATGCCGGTGTTTGTCGGACAGACGCGAGAGCCACAGTCGCGTGAGCGATTCGAGTTCGCGATGCTGCACTTCCGCGTCCGGCGACTGGCTCTGATCGTCGGAAAGGAGATCGAGCAGGCTGCTGCCCGGATCGAGGTCGAGCGGCGCGTCGAGCGAAGCCGTGTGTTCGTTGAGCGCGAGGATATCGGTGACTTCCTCGGGCGTCTTGCCGGTGAGATACGCAATATCGTCGATGCTCGCGTCGCGGCGTTCGGGCGCGACGCTGTCATTCGAATTGGCGGAATTTTTTTCCAGATGGCGCTTCGCGCGCAGCACCTGGTTCAACTCGCGGATGACGTGAACCGGCAGACGCACCGTGCGCGCCTGGTTCATGATCGCGCGCTCGATGCTCTGGCGGATCCACCAAGTGGCATAGGTCGAAAACCGGAAACCGCGCGTCGGATCGAATTTCTCGATTGCGTGCATGAGGCCGAGATTGCCTTCCTCGATCAGGTCGAGCAACGGCACGCCGCGATTGAGATATCCCTTCGCGATACTGACGACGAGCCGCAGATTGCGCTCGATCATCACCTGGCGCGCGTCGAATTCGCCGGCTTTCGCGAGTCGCGAATAGCGCTGCTCTTCCTCGACGGTCAGGAGCGGCTTCACGCTGATGCGGTTCAGGTAATGCTGGATCGTGTCGGCGGTGAGCTCGGCCTGCAAAAGCGAGCGGAAATCGTCGGCGTCGGGCGCGGAATCGTTTGCGCCTTCCGCTGCTTCGTCGCTGCTTTTTCCGCGGCTGTTGCCTTCTTCGTCCGAATCGACGTCGACATCGACATTGTCGATGTCCTCGTCTTGAGTCGAAGCACCGTCTTCCACCGACACTTGCAAAGGTCGGCTGATCGTCTCAGTCTCGGCTTGCGGCAGGCGGCGCTTCGTTTTTGGCATGATGGTTTCGCTTTATTGCGGCGGCAAATACTTCAGTGGGTCAACAGGTTTTCCCTGCCGGCGAACTTCGAAATGCAACATCACGCGGTCCGAATCGCTGTTCCCCATCTCAGCGATCTTCTGCCCTTTAGTTACCGCGTCTCCCTCTTTTACCATCAAAGCACGGTTATGTGCGTACGCTGTCAGAAAAGTTGCGTCGTGTTTGATGATAATGAGATTGCCGTAGCCGCGCAGCCCATTTCCGGAGTAAACCACTCGGCCATCCGCCGACGCGTTGACCGGATCTCCCGCCGCACCGCCAATGTTCAAACCTTTGTTGCTCGCTTCGTTGAATGTGCCGAGAATCGGACCGCGCGCCGGCCAGATGAACGCCGGCTGGGCCGCTGGCGCCGCCGCGTTCGCATCCGCGCCCGGCACGCCAGGCGCCGATGCCATGCCCGCCGCCGCGCCGGCCGTTCCCGGCGCCGCGCCCATACCCGAGTTGGCGCCGTAATACGGCGGCTGCGCGGTCGCACCCGGCTGCGGGCTCGCGTACGCGTTCGCGCCATTCAACGGCTGCGTCTGCACGCCGCCGCCCACGATCGGCGCGGTCGCCACACCGGGCGTCGCCGCCGCGACATTCGCGCCCGGAGGCGCCACGCGCATCAGTTGGCCGACTTCGATCTGGTTCGGGTTGGTCAGGTTGTTCCACGCTGCGATGTCGTGATAATTCTGACCGTTTTCCAGTGCGATCCGATATAGGGTGTCGCCCGGCTTCACACGGTAATAGCCCGGCGGCGGCGGGCCGTTGTCCGGCGTCTGCGCTGCCGTCGTGCCGATGGGCGCGCCCGTTCTGTCGACGACCGGCGCCATGTCCATGCGCGTCGAACACGCCGCCAGCGCGGACAACGCCAGCACGCACACGCCGCGCTGCGCCGCGCTTAAGGCTTCGTCCGCACTTCCTTCTCGCAAAGCACGCAGGATACTCATCGGTGTCAAATCACTCCGGATTTTAAGGGTACAAAGAAAACGCGATCGAGCTGCTCTTCCCGCCATTGGCTTGCCGACACGCGCGTGACGAGCGTCAGCACCTGCGACTGCGCGGCCTGCGATCCGACCGGCGCGACGAGCTTGCCGCCGACCGCCAGTTGATCGAGCAAGGCCTGCGGCACGTCGAGGCCGGCGCACGCGATGACGATCGCGTCGAACGGCGCGGCCGCGGGCAAGCCGAGGCGGCCATCGCCGTAATGCAGCCGGATATTCGGCACGCGCAACGGCCGAAGATTGAGCTTCGCGCGCTCCGACAACGGACGCACGCGTTCGATCGAATAAACCTCAGTGGCGACTTGCGACAGCACGGCCGCCTGATAACCGCAACCGGTGCCGATCTCCAGCACCTTGTTCAACGCGCGCCCGGTCGCGACCAGTTCGATCATGCGCGCGACGACCGACGGCTTCGAGATGGTCTGGTGATGGCCGATCGGCAGCGCGGCGTCTTCGTAAGCCTGCGCCGCGAGCCCCGGATCGACGAACATGTGGCGCGGCACGACCGACATCGCATTGAGCACGCGCGGATCGGTCACGCCGTTCGAGCGCAGGCGTTCGACCATGCGCTCGCGCACCCGTTCCGATGTGAGTGTCTGCGTGCTTGCCAGCGCAACATTGGGCGCGCCTTTTTTCGTCGCGATCGCGGCGGCGTTCAGGTCGCGCTCGCCGGGCCGCGGCGCCGGACGCAGTGAATTCGCGCGCGCCGGATGAGCCGAATGATGCGTCTGCGCCGCGCTCTTGCTCGCCGACGGAACCGGTTTCGCCCCGCCAATTGCGGTCTTCGCGCCCGAACGCACGGGAAAAACGGACGTGGCCGGCTTCGCGGACGCCGCTGCCGTCGCGGGATTTTTCATCGTCGCGTTCGCCGCGCGCGATTGTCCAGGCCTTGCCGGCTGCGTCGGCTTCAGCGCGGAAGCGGCGGTTGGCTTGCCGCGCGAATCTTGCGGACGGGCCGCGGGTTTGCGCGGCTCGCGAACAAGATCCGCGAGCGCCAGCGGAAAGCGCTTGGCGCGCTCGTCGCTCATGTGCGAGCGCTCCCGGCGCGCGCCCATTCGCGCGTCTCCGCCATGAGCTTCGTATGAGTGAGATCGAGTTGCAGCGGCGTGATCGACACGAAGCCGTTCGCGACCGCGTGGAAATCGGTGCCTTCGCTCGCGTCGAGCGCATCGCCTGACGGGCCGATCCAGTAGATGGGGTTGCCGCGCGGATCGGTCTGGCGGATCACCGGCTGCGAAGGATGACGCTTGCCGAGGCGCGTCACTTTCCATTCGCGCAACTGATCGTAAGGCAGGCTCGGAATGTTCACGTTCAGCAACGGATGACCCGGCATCGGATGTTCGAGGAAATGCGCGACGATCTCGGCCGCCACGCGCGCGGCGTCGTCGAGATGAAGCCAGTCGCGGCCGACGAGCGAGAATGCGATCGCCGGAATGCCGAACATGAAGCCTTCGGTGGCGGCCGCCACGGTGCCCGAGTACAGCGTGTCCTCGCCGACGTTCTGCCCGTTGTTGATGCCCGACACGACGAGATCAGGCTGCTCGTCGAGCATGCCCGTGAGCGCGATGTGCACGGAATCGGTCGGCGTACCGTTCACGAAGTTGAAACCGTTCGGCGCCTGATGAACGCTCAAGGGCCGCGACAGCGTAAGCGAGTTGGACGAGCCGCTGCAGTTCTGCTCCGGCGCCATCACCGTCACTTCGCCGAGCGGCTGCAGGACATCGTGCAGCACATTGATGCCGCGCGCCAGATAACCGTCGTCGTTGCTGAGTAGGATTCGCATCCGACGATTGTAACCGAGGAAAGTGGCGCGACGACGACTCGAACTGCCATACACTGAGCCCAGTTCAACCAGGAGAAAACATGCGCGCCGTACGATGCAACGAACACGGATTGCCCCACACGCTTTCGATCGAAACGCTGCCCGACCTGCATCCGGAAGCAGGCGAAGTCGTCATTGACGTGAAAGCGGCGAGCGTGAACTTTCCCGACGTGCTCATCATCCAGAACAAATACCAGTTCAAGCCGCCGCTGCCGTTCACGCCCGGCGCGGAGTTCGCGGGCATCGTGCGCGAAGCCGGCGCGGGCGTCACGCATCTCGCGCCCGGCATGCGCGTGGCCGCCTACACCGCGCAAGGCGCGTTCGCCGAACAGGCGCGCGCGAAAGCCGCCGATTGCATCGTCTTGCCCGATGACGTCGATCTCGCCGAGGCCGCCGCGTTCTCGCTCGCCTACGGCACGTCGTATCACGCGCTCGTCGATCGCGGCGAGCTCAAGGCCGGCGACACGCTGCTCGTGCTGGGCGCGGCCGGCGGCGTCGGCATCGCGGCGATCCAGATCGGCAAGATCGTCGGTGCGCGCGTGATCGCGGCGGCATCGAGCGCGGAGAAGCTCGCGTTCTGTCGCGAACATGGCGCGGACGAGGTCATCGATTACGCGCACGAAGACTTGCGCGAACGTATCAAGGCGCTGACGGACGGCAACGGGCCGGATGTGATCTTCGATCCGGTCGGCGGAACGTATGCCGAACCCGCGTTTCGCAGCATCGGCTGGCGCGGACGGTATCTCGTCGTCGGCTTCGCGAACGGCGAGATTCCGAAGCTGCCGTTCAATCTGGCGCTGCTGAAAGGCGCGAGCATCGTCGGCGTGTTCTGGGGCGGTCACATGCAGCGCGAACACGCGCTCGCCGATCGGGAATTCGCGACGATGGTCGAGTGGATCAAAGCGGGCAAGCTGCGCCCTGTCGTCACGAAACGCTACTCGCTCGACGAAACGCCGCAAGCGCTGGACGACATGATGAACCGGCGCGTGACGGGCAAGATCGTGATCGAGCCATAACGCGCGCACTGCTACCATTGCGCGCTTTCACGCACTCCGCGAAGAGCCATGGCGAGTCTATGCCCCAATGTCAGCGTCATCGTGCCGGTCTACAACTGCGAAGCCTGGCTCGAAGCGCTGCTGCGCTCGGTGCTCGATCAGCAAGGCGTCGATCTCGAAGTCATCGCGATCTGTGACGGCGCGACAGACGACAGTCTCGCCATGCTCGAAACGATGGCGGCGGCCGATGCGCGCATCCGTGTGGTAGCGCAGGAAAATCGCGGCGTATCGGCGTCGCGCAATGTCGGGCTGACGCTCGCGCGCGGCGAGTGGATCGCGTTCGCGGACGGCGACGACTGGATGAAGCCCGGCGCGTTGCGCACGTGGATCGAACACGGCCGCCAGCATCGGCTCGATGTCGTGATCGGCAACGGATTCAGCTTCGAGGACTTGCCGCCGCCCGCCGATCCTCGACCGATGTACGAAGGCCAGCCGTGGGGCGACATCTGCGACGGCACGGCGTGGCTGAAACGGACCGTGCCGAACGACGACTGGGTCGTCTGCGTGTGGCTGCAATGCGTGCGGCGCGATGTCGTCGTGAGACACGGCCTGCGTTTCGAGGAAGGCGTGGTGCACGAGGACATCATCTGGGCGTTGCAGCTCGGGCTTCACGCACAGCGCGTCGGTTTCGTGCGCGAACCGTTGTACGGCTATCGACGCAATCCGGAATCGATCACGAACTCGCCCTCGCCGGCCGCTGTCGCGCGCCGCGCGGCGGGTTATCTGCGCGTGATCGACGCGCTCGTGACCGCCGCGCTCGATCCGCAAACCGACCGAAGTCTCAGCCGGATTCTGCTACGCCAAGCCAACCGCGAAAGCGGTCATCTCCTGCATGTGCTCAGAAAGCGCCTGACCGACGACGAACTGCGCAAGCCTTTCGCGCGGCAGTTTCTGCAGTCGGGGTATGTTCGCGCGATGCTGAAGGGCGCGACCAATGCGAGCGAAGTGTGGCGCGCGCTTCGCTGCTGGCGCGTCTATTCGCGCTTCGCGGCGTGAAGGCGTCCGCTTATAGGCGTCGCGATTGCGCGCGCGGCAGCATGCCGATGCGCGTTGCTTGGGTCGGCTGAGCCGCTTTGGCGTCGGCGAAATCGGCCATCGCGTAGTGTTGCGCCGCGCGCGCATGGTTGCCGTGCAACGTCCTGAACGCGGATGTCACGCGACGCACGGTGAGCAGGCGTTGCCACAAGCGTTCGCGAAGCCCGCCGAAAGGCAGAAAGGACGGCGGCACCACGACCGCGCCCGGGCCCCAGCCCGGACGCCACGAGCGCGCAAGGCCCTGGCGCATAAAGAGAGAGAGCGTCGGCACGCCGATGCAGGACGCGAGATGCCCGAGCCCCGAATCGTTGCCGATGAACCACGACGATTCGGCGATCCATGCCGCGACTTCGCCCAGTTGCGGCAGCGCATTGACCTCGCACCCTTCTTCAGCGATATCGCCCCAGACGCCGAACTCCGCAGGCGCGACGAGAAAGCTCGGCCGCAATCTCCGCCGCGTCAGCGCACGCGAGAGCGCAAGAAACTTCTCGCGGCCCCACATCTTTTCAGGATGACTGCCGGTCGGATGAATGACGACGCGATTCGCGAAGCGCCCGCGCATGACGCCGGACGGCACGACGAGACCGTTCGCGCGCGTCACGTCGGCGAGACCGAGCACGTTCTTCGCGATATCGACGATGCGGTCGACCATGTGCTTCGAGCCGCCGTATTCGGGCAGCGTGGCGAGACAGATGGTCTGGCCCGAGCGGCTCAGCGTCGATGCGTAGTCGGTCGGGCGAAGCTCGATCACGGTGTCGAACGCGCCCTGCCAGGCGTCGCGACGCCCTACCGTCACATGGGGAAACCAGTCGGCGAGTTGCTCCACGACCCAGCCGAACACGACGGGGCGATATCCGTTGCGGATGAGATTGTCGACGAGAACGAGCCCGATGAGGCTGTCGCCGATCGGCGATGGCAATACCACCGCAATCGAACCGTCAGTTCGCAGTTTCATTGTTGGTCCCGCGGGATCGCACGACGGACGTCGTGCAACGGCCTGTCCAGGACAGCATGATAGCGATGTCGACCGTGTCGTGCCATGACGGGCATTCCGAAAACGGTCGGCTTCGTTGACGGCGTGTTGGCACGCGCACAACCGGGGCGTCAAAGCTTCTCGGTTTCTCCGCTCTTCGGCTGCCATTTCATGAGCCGGCGCTCGACCAGCGCGACGAGACCGTCGAGCACCAGCGCGAACGCGGTCAGCACGAGAATCCCCGCGAACACCGTGTTGATGTCGAAGGTGCCTTCGGCCTGCAGGATCAGATAACCGACACCGCGCGCCGAGCCGAGATATTCGCCGACCACCGAGCCGACGAACGCGAGCCCCACCGACGTGTGCAGGCTCGAAAACACCCAGCTGGTCGCGCTCGGCAGATAGACATACCGCAGCAACTGCTTGCGATTCGCGCCGAGCATGCGCGCATTCGCGAGCACGACCGGGCTCACTTCCTTCACGCCCTGATACACGTTGAAGAACACGATGAAGAACACGAGCGTCACGCCAAGCGCGACCTTCGACCAGATGCCGAGACCGAACCACACCGCGAAGATCGGCGCGAGGATCACGCGCGGCATCGAATTGGCGGCCTTGATGTAGGGATCGAGGAGCGCGCTCGTCATCGGCGCGAGCGCGAGCCAGAGACCGACGCCGAGTCCCGTCACCGTGCCGATGACGAACGCCAGCACCGTTTCGATCAGCGTCACCCACAGATGGATGTAAATCTCGCCGCTCGTGAACCATTCCCAGATGCGTATGAGCACCTTCTGCGGCTCGCCGAAGAAAAAGGCGGCCTTGTTCGCGTCGTCGAAATAGAAAGGCGGCAAGAGCGTCGGGCTCGTCAGCATGTACCACAGCACGAAGCACGCGAGCAGCAACAGCCACTGCCACACGATGAGATTCGCCCGATTCGGGCGCAGCTTGTTCCACATGGTCGTATCGTCTTATTCGGCGGCGGCGGGCTTCAGCTGCTGCTGATAACCCTTCAGCACTTCTTCGCGCAGCACGCCCCAGATCCGAGCGTGCAGTTCGACGAAGCGCGGATGCGAGCGGATCTCGGCGACATCGCGCGGGCGCGGCAGATCGATCGCGAATTCGCCGATCGGATGCGTGCCCGGCCCCGCCGCCAGCACGACGACGCGATCGGACATCGAGATCGCCTCGTCCAGATCGTGCGTGATGAAAAGCACGGCCTTGCGTTTCGCGGCCCACAGATCGAGCAACTCGTTTTCCATGAGCTGGCGCGTCTGGATGTCGAGCGCGGAGAACGGCTCGTCCATGAGGATGATGTCGGGATCGAGGATGAGCGTCTGCGCCATCGCGACGCGCTTACGCATGCCGCCCGACAACTGATGCGGATAACGGTCGCCGAAACCGCCGAGGCCCACGCGCTTCAGCCATTCCTCGCCGCGCTTGTCGGCTTCGGCCTTCGGCACGCCCTGAAACGCGAGGCCGGCCGTGACGTTGTCGAGCGCGGAGCGCCACGGCATCAGCGCATCGGCCTGGAACATGTAGCCCGCGCGCCGGTTGATGCCCTTCAGCTTTTCGCCGAACACGCTCACGGTGCCCGACGAAGGCTCCAGCAATCCCGCCGACACGTTGAGCAATGTCGATTTTCCGCAGCCGGTCGGCCCGACGACGGACACGAATTCTCCTGGCGCGATCGCGAGGCTCGTATCGCGGACCGCCGTGTAGCGATCACGGCGACTCTCGCGCGACGCGAACGTGCAGGTGACGTCCTCGAGCGCGAGCGCATGGTTCGATGGCGACGACATCGGTCAGACCTTGACGCTCGCAAGCGCCTTCTTGACGAAATCGTTGGTCCAGGTCTTCGACAGGTCGATCGGCTTGCCCTTCACGGTTTCGTCGAAGGCTTGCAGCGTCTTGAGCGAGGTCGCGGGACCGTCGGCGGGCATCAGGCCGTCCGGCGACAGCGCTTCCTTCACGTGCTGCCACGAATCGAGATACAGCGCGCGATCGCCGAGCAGATAGCTTTCCGGCACCGTCGAGATGAGATCCTTGCCCGAGGCCGTCTGCAGCCACTTCAGCGCGCGTACCATCGCGTTGGTGAGCGCCTGCGTCGTGTTCGGATTCTTCGTGATGAAGCTCTGCGACGCGTACAGGCAACCCGCCGGCATGTTGCCGCCGAACACCTTGACGGTGTCCGCGAGCGTGCGCGTGTCCGACACGATGCGGATATCGCCCGCGCGATCGAGCTTGGTCATCACCGGATCGAGGTTGGCGATGGCGTCGATCTGGCCGGATTGCAGCGCGGCGATCGCGCCCGCGCCCGCGCCGACGCCGATGAACGACACGTCGGTCGCCTTCAGCCCCGCTTGCGCGAGCACGAAGCTCGCCATGATCGCCGTCGACGAGCCCGGCGCCGTCACGCCGATTTTCTTGCCCTTCAAATCGGCGACGGACTTGTAGTTCGGCATCGCCTTCTTGGACACGGCGAGCACGATCTGCGGCGCGCGCCCTTGCAGCACGAATTCGCGGAAGTACTGATTCTTCGCCTGCAGCAGCAACGTGTGCTCGAACGCGCCGGATACGACATCCGCGCTGCCGCCGACCGCCGCCTGAAGCGCCTTCGCGCCGCCCGCGAAATCGGCGATTTCGACGTCGAGCCCTTCGTCCTTGAAGTAGTTGCGACGCTCGGCGATCGTGAGCGGCAGATAGTAGAAGAGATTCTTGCCGCCGACCGCGACCGATACCTTGCTCTGCTCCAGCTTGTTCTGTGCGAATGCGAGCGGCATGCCCGAGATTGCCCCGCCCGCGAGCGCGGCGCCGCTCGCGATGAACGTTCTGCGTTTCATCGTTGTCTGTCTCCTGGTTTTATCGTTGTCGGCGCTGTTCGGCTCGAGGCTCAGATCACCTTGGCCGCGCGCAGCCGCGCAATATCGTCGGCATCATACCCGAGCGTTTGAAGTACTTCATCCGTGTGTTCACCGAGTTGCGGCCCGAGCCAGCGCGTTTCCCCCGGCGTTTCGGAGAGCTTCGGCGTCACGTTCGGCAGCGTGATCTCGCGGCCGTCCTGCCACGGGAAACGCTGCAGCATCTGACGCGCGAGGTATTGCGGATCGGTGAACATGTCGGCGACGCTGTAGATGCGCCCGGCCGGCACGTCGGCGGCGTTCAACACAGCGAGCGCCTCGTCGATGCTGCGCGTCGAGAGCCAAGCGGCGATAGCGTCGTCGATTTCCTGCGTGCGCGGCACCCGTCCGTCGTTCGACGCGAGCGCGGGATCGTCCGCGAGATCCGCGCGATCGATCGCGTTCATCAGGCGCTTGAAGATCGGATCGCTGTTGCCGCCGATCACGATGCTGCCATCGCGGCACGGATACGTGTTCGACGGCACGATGCCCGGCAGCGACGCGCCCGTGCGCTCGCGCACCATGCCGTACACGCCGTATTCCGGCACGACGCTTTCCATCATGTTGAAGACGGCTTCATAGAGCGCGACGTCGACGACCTGGCCTTTGCCGCCGTTCACTTGGCGATGATGCAGCGCCATCAGCGCGCCGATCACGCCGTGCAGCGCGGCGATCGAATCGCCGATCGAAATGCCGATGCGCGGCGGCGGCAAATCCGGATAACCGGTGATATGACGCAAACCGCCCATCGATTCCGCGATTGCGCCGAAGCCCGGACGATCGCGATACGGACCGGTCTGACCGTAACCGGAAAGGCGCACCATCACGAGACCGGGATTGTCGGCGGACAGCACCTCGTAACCGAGCCCGAGTTTCTCCAGCAAGCCGGGCCGGAAATTCTCGACGACGATATCGGCTTCCTTCGCGAGCCGCCGCACGATCTCCTTGCCCTCGTCGGCCTTGAGATTGATCGTCACGGATTTTTTGTTGCGCGCCTGCACGGCCCACCAGAGCGACGTGCCGCCCACTTCCGGATAGAGCTTGCGCCACTTGCGCAGCGGGTCGCCGCCGTTCGGATCCTCGATCTTGATGACGTCGGCGCCGAACTCGCCCATGAAGCGCGCGGCGAACGGTCCGGCGATGAGCGTGCCCAGTTCCAGTACCTTCACGCCCGCGAGTGGTCCCGTCGTTGCGCTCATGGTCGTGTCTCCTTTGTGTGTTTTCTCAGAGCGGAATATCGAGCGGCTTGAAGCGCGGCGTGCCGTCGGCGAGCGTCTCGTTGAACATCGCCGCGGGGCGCACCCACAAGCCGCGTTCATGCGGCCACAGATGCTCGTAGACGATCATCGCTTCCTCGGTTTCCGAGTGCCGCGCGACGCCGATCACGCGATACAGCCCGCCCTTGTAGTGACGATGCGTCGCGAGCGCGAGCGCTTCGGTTTCTGTCATCGATTGGAGTCCTTTCATACGGAACGGCGATCGAGCATCGCGCGCGCGATCGTGCCGGCATCGACATATTCGAGCTCGCCGCCGACCGGCACGCCGCGCGCGAGCCGCGTCACCTTGAGCCCTTTGCTCTTGAGCGTTTGCGCGAGATAGTGCGCGGTCGCTTCGCCTTCGTTGGTGAAGTTGGTGGCGAGCACCACTTCCCGCACAACGCCGTCGAGCGCGCGATTGATGAGCCGCTCGAAGTGAATCTCCTTCGGACCAATGCCGTCGAGCGGGCTGAGCCGTCCCATCAGTACGAAATAGAGCCCGCGATACGTGAGCGTCTGTTCGAGCATGATCTGGTCGGCAGGCGTCTCGACGACGCACAGCAAAGCCGGATCGCGCTCTTCGTCGCTGCAGACTTCGCAGATATCGCTTTCCGTGAACGTGTTGCACTTCTCGCAGTGCTTCAGATTCTCGGTGGCGAACAGCAGCGAATTGCCGAGCTTTTCGGCGCCTCTGCGATCGTGCTGCATCAGGTGATACGCCATGCGCTGCGCCGACTTCGGTCCGACGCCGGGCAGCGCACGCAGCGCTTCGACGAGCGCCGACAGGGCGGAAGGTTGTTTCATGTGTCCTTCATTTGACATCGAAGCGCGCCGAATCCGCTCCGGCGCGCGCGATCAGAACGGCAGCTTGAAACCCGGCGGCATCGGCATGCCGGCGGTCATGCCGCTCATCTTCTCTTGCGTAGTGGCTTCCGCCTTGCGCACGGCGTCGTTGAACGCGGCGGCGACGAGGTCTTCCAGCATGTCCTTGTCGTCGGCGAGCAGGCTCGGGTCGATCTGCACGCGGCGAACGTCGTTCTTGCAGGTCATCGTCACCTTCACGAGACCGGCGCCGGACTGGCCCTCGACCTCGATCTGCGCGAGCTGATCCTGCATCTTCTTCATGTTTTCCTGCATCTGCTGAGCCTGTTTCATCAGCCCGGCGAGTTGGTTCTTCATCATGGTTCGGCTCCTTACTGGAAAACGTGTGGCAAAAGCACGCGCGATGCGCGCGCCCGATATTCGGTGCGGCGGCGCGAAGTCGAAAACCGCGCCGCGCGCTTCAGTTCACGATGGATTCGCGCCCGATGCGGCAATCGGCTTGATCGAACCCTGCACGATGCTCGCGCCGAAATCGCGGATCAGCGATTGCACGAACGGATCCTGCTTGATCTCCTGCTCGGCTTCCTGCTGACGGCGGGCGCGTTCGGCGGCGTCGAGCGCGGCGGCGGTGCGCCGCGCGGGCGCGACGTTCACGCTGACCTCGATCGCGCGGCCGAGCTTTTCGGCGAGCGCGGCCTTGAGCTTGCCGACATGCGTGGCGTCGGTGTACATCTGGACCGGAACCGCAAGCGTCACGGAATTCGCATCGCAGGCGGTGAGCTCGCTGTTGAACGCAAGCTGATACGCAACGCCCTTCAGCGGAAGATCGACGGCGAGCGCCGCCCATTCGATCGACACGCCGAGCGCATCGAGCGGCACGGCGGGCGGCAACGGCGCCGTGTCGATGACGGGCGCCGGTTTCATGGCGGGCTCGGCGTTGAAGCGCATGTCGTCCGGGCCGCTGTCGAAGGCTGGCACGAAGCCGTCGTCGGGCGGCATGAAGTAAGCGTCTTCGGATCCGGCCGGCGCGTAGTCGTCGGGCGGCATCTCTTCCCACGGCGGCACGACGTTCGACTTGCTCGCGTTGCCGGCCGCGGGCTTCGGCTCGGGCTTCGGCTCGGGCGCGGCGGATGCGGCAGCCGGAGCGCGGCGCGGCGTCGGCACCGGAACTTGCGCGGCCGGTTTCGCGACGGGCTTGGGCGCAGCGGGAGCCGCCGTCTGCGCAGACGCGCCACGCGCGCCCCGATCGGACGACAGGCGCATGCCCGCGCTGCGCAAGACTTCAAGCGCCGCGCTCGCGCCGCTTGCCGCGCGCGATGTCGCGGCTTCGTCGGACGTGCTCGGCGCGGCAGGCGCGGCTTCATCGACGGCCTGTCGCGCGGCGCTCGGCATCGGCGCGGCTTTTACCGGCACGGGCTCGCTCTTTTCGACGACGGGTTCTTCGACCGCCTTCACGACCAGCGTCTCGACGGCGGGCGCCGGCGCTTTAGCAACCGACGCAGGCGCAGGCGCGACGGCGCGCTCGGCCATCGCACCCACGAGCGCGGCGCTGCGCGCGGGCTTCGCGCCCGAAGGCGCACCCACGGCGACGCCGCCGCCCGATCCGCCCGCCGGCTCGAACGCGAGCATGCGCAGGAGCGTCATCGTGAAGCCGGCGTACTCGTCCGGCGCGAGACCGAGCTCGCTGCGCCCGACCGTGGCGATCTGATAGAAAAGCTGAACCTGCTCGGCCGACAGCATCTCGGCGAAGCGGCGGATGTCCGCAGCTTCAGGCCATTCGTCCAGCACCGACGTCGGTGCGAACTGCGCCCATCCGATCCGATGCAGAAGACTCGCCAGATCCTGCAGCGCCGTCGAGAACGACAGGCTGCGCAGCGCCATTTCGTCGGCGATCGCGAGCACGCCGGGGCCGTCGCCGCCGGCGAGCGCGTCGATGAGACGGATCAGGTAGCTTTGATCGAGCGCGCCGAGCATGCCGCGCACGGCTTCCTCGGTGACTTCGTTCGCCGAATACGCGATGGCCTGATCGGTCAGCGAAAGCGCGTCGCGCATGGAGCCGTCCGCCGCGCGCGACAAGAGACGCAGTGCCTGCGGCTCGAACGGGATGTTCTCCTGCTGAAGAATGTTCTCCAGATGCGAGACGATGTGCCCCGCCGGCATCTGCTTCAGATTGAACTGGAGGCAACGCGAGAGCACGGTGACCGGAATCTTCTGCGGATCGGTCGTCGCGAGAATGAACTTCACGTGCGGCGGCGGCTCTTCCAGCGTCTTCAGCATTGCGTTGAAGGCGTGGTTCGTGAGCATGTGCACTTCGTCGATCATGTAGACCTTGAAGCGGGCATCGACGGGCGCGTACACGGCGCGCTCCAGCAGCGCCGCCATTTCGTCGACGCCGCGATTGCTCGCCGCATCCATCTCGACGTAATCGACGAAGCGGCCTTCATCGATTTCCCGGCACGCACGGCACACGCCGCACGGCTTCGAGGTCACGCCGGTTTCACAATTGAGCGCCTTCGCGAAGATGCGCGAGAGCGTCGTCTTGCCGACGCCGCGCGTGCCCGTGAAAAGATACGCGTGATGCAGGCGGCCGCCGTCGAGCGCGTGCGTGAGCGCACGGACGACGTGCTCCTGGCCGACGAGCGACTCGAATGATTTCGGTCGCCATTTGCGTGCGAGAACTTGATAGGTCATGCGCGAAATTGTATCAGCAACGACCTTGCGCAAACGCCGCTCCAGCGGGGTGATCGGGCGCACGAACTCGCCACGCGCCATGGCGTGCGGAACACGAATAAGCCAGGAAAACCAGCAGGGAGACCTACGGAAGAAAAGCGGAAGGTGACGAGCCCGACCCTCGGCACTGGTGGAAAGCGGCTGTGGCTGCTTCGTTCCCGACCTGACCAGGTTGACCGCGCCACCATGCGAGGAGGCCCGTCACGTTGAATTGTACCACGGGGTCGGGCGCAGCCGGAAGGCGTCGGCGAAACGCACGCCCTTCCGAGCCCCTCTTGTGCTTCGTATTTTCGGCCTCAGATGCGCCCTATCAGCATCCGGCAACGGATAGCGAATTAGGCTAAGATGACACGTGAATTACTTGGAAGTGGTGCATTTCGCCCTTCCGCGGATCATTCGCCGCCGTTCGCGGTTCATTCTGGCGCACGGCGCGCGGGCCGAAGTCCGGCCCGTTGGTGACGAAAATTTTTTCGGTTTTGGTGTATCGTGGCGAGCATTCAAACGCGGGCCTCGATTCAATAGAGGTATTCAGACAATGAGCGAATCAATCAAGCACATCAGCGACGCTTCTTTCGAACAGGATGTCGTCAAGTCGGATAAACCTGTCCTGCTCGATTTCTGGGCTGAGTGGTGCGGTCCGTGCAAGATGATTGCCCCGATCCTCGACGAAGTCGCGAAGGATTACGGCGATCGCCTGCAGATCGCGAAGATCAACGTGGACGAACATCAGTCGACGCCCGTGAAGTTCGGCGTGCGCGGCATTCCCACGCTGATTCTCTTCAAGAACGGCGCAGTGGCCGCGCAGAAAGTCGGCGCATTGTCCAAGTCGCAACTGACCGCGTTCCTCGACAGCAACCTGTAACGGCATCACCGGCGAGCGGCGGCATCTCCCGTCGCTCGCGTCTGCATCGACGACACGCCAGGGCGTGGTGCCGATGCAGCCGATGTTGTCACGCGACAACATCGGCCGACAAGCCCCGCCCAAAGCCCACCCGAGGCCGCTGTGGCGTGTGCTATGCTAGAATCACAAGAGTTCAAGAAGTATTAAGTCTCGAGCGGTTCCGCTCACCTCTTCTCCCAAATCTTTCTGTCGCACCTCTCTCCCCGGCGGGAAATCCGTATGCATTTATCCGAGCTCAAGTCTCAGCACGTCTCCGCACTGATCGAGATGGCCAACGGCCTCGAAATCGAAAATGCGAACCGCCTGCGCAAGCAGGAATTGATGTTCGCGATTCTTAAAAAGCGCGCCAAGGGCGGCGACACGATTTTCGGCGACGGCACGCTCGAAGTGCTGCCCGACGGCTTCGGCTTTCTGCGCTCGCCCGAGACGTCGTATCTCGCGAGCACGGACGACATCTATATCAGCCCGTCGCAAATCCGCCGCTTCAATCTGCACACCGGCGACACGATCGAAGGCGAAGTCCGCACGCCGAAGGACGGCGAGCGCTATTTCGCGCTCGTGAAGGTGGACAAAGTCAACGGGCAGCCGCCCGAGGCCTCGAAACACAAGATCATGTTCGAGAACCTCACGCCGCTGCATCCGAACAAGCCGCTGCCGCTCGAACGCGAAATGCGCGGCGAGGAAAACGTCACGGGCCGGATCATCGACATGATCTCGCCGATCGGCAAGGGCCAGCGCGGCCTGCTCGTCGCATCGCCGAAGTCGGGTAAAACCGTGATGCTGCAGCACATCGCGCATGCGGTGAAGGCGAATCATCCGGACGTCATCCTGTTCGTGCTGCTCATCGACGAACGCCCGGAAGAAGTCACTGAAATGCAGCGCTCGGTGCGCGGCGAAGTCATCGCATCGACATTCGACGAACCGGCCGCGCGTCACGTTCAAGTGGCCGAAATGGTCATCGAGAAGGCGAAGCGTCTCGTCGAAATGAAGCATGACGTCGTGATTCTGCTCGACTCGATCACGCGTCTCGCGCGCGCCTACAACACGGTCGTGCCGGCATCGGGCAAGGTGCTGACGGGCGGTGTCGACGCCAACGCGCTGCAGCGTCCGAAGCGTTTCTTCGGCGCCGCGCGCAACATCGAGGAAGGCGGCTCGCTCACGATCATCGGCACGGCGCTCATCGAAACCGGCAGCCGCATGGACGACGTGATCTACGAAGAGTTCAAGGGCACCGGTAACATGGAAGTGCACCTCGAGCGCCGCCTCGCGGAAAAGCGCGTCTATCCGTCGATCAATCTGAACAAGTCGGGCACGCGTCGCGAAGAATTGCTCATCAAGCCCGATCTGCTGCAGAAGGTTTGGGTGCTGCGCAAGTTCATTCACGACATGGACGAAGTCGAAGCGATGGAATTCCTGCTCGACAAGATCCGTCAGACGAAGAACAACGCCGAGTTCTTCGACATGATGCGCCGCGGCGGAGGCTGATCCCCGTCCCGCTTCGCTGCTTCGGAACAGAAAACCGCCTGCATCGTCAGGCGGTTTTTTATTGGGGCCGTGCGTACAATCCGCAACTAGTCCAGTCTTCCGATTCAACGCATGGCCAACCTCTTCTCCCGCTGGTTCGGCGCGCAACGCCGCGAGCGCGCGCTGCGCAAATACGCGATCGACGACGCGCTCTGGCAACGCACGCTCGACACGTATCCGTGCTTCGGACATCTGGACGCCAGCGACCTCGCGCGTCTGCGCGACACCGCGAGCCTTTTCATCGCGCAGAAGGAATTCTCGACGGCGCACGATCTCGAACTGACGGATCAGATGATCGTATCGATCGCCGCGCAGGCCTGTCTGCCGGTGCTCAATCTCGATCTCGATTTATATCGCGGCTGGGTCGGTGTGATCGTGTATCCGGGCGAGTTCATCATCCGCAAAACCGTGGAGGACGAAGACGGCGTGGTGCACGAAGTCGAGCACGATGCGAGCGGCGAAGCGTGGGAAGGCGGCCCGGTCGTCCTGTCGTGGGAAGACGCGCAGATGGCCGACGGATCGGACGCCTACAACGTCGTCATCCACGAATTCGCGCACAAGATCGACATGGTGACGGGCGAGGCCGACGGTCATCCGCCGCTTTACCGGCGCTGGCACGCGCCGCTCGATTCGACCGCGTGGTCCGACATTTTCGACAACGCCTATGACCAGTTCTGCGCACGCGTCGATGCCGTGCCGGAGCGCCGCTGGGCGCGGTTCGAACGCGACTCGCTGATCGATCCTTACGCGACCGATCATCCGTCGGAATTCTTCGCGGTGTGCAGCGAGGCGCTTTTCGTGACGCCGAAGCTGTTCGAAGCCGAATATCCCGAGCTTTACCGGCTGCTCGCGCGCTATTACCGGCAAGACCCGGCGGGCGTTGGGGCGCTCGTCGCGCCGGCTGCATGAGTTGCGCCGCGGCCTCCGAAAAAGATGTCAACCGACTGATTTTCTGGCATAATCGCCGTTTTTCGACCCTAGGCAAGTGACTCGCGCGGCACTAAAAAACGAGTGCAACGGGGTTGGCTACCGCCAGATACCAGGAAAGACCATGAAAGAAGGCATTCACCCGGATTACCGCGAAGTCCTGTTCGTCGACATGTCGAACGACTTCAAGTTCGTGACCCGCTCGACCATCCAGACGCGCGAAACCGCCGAATTCAACGGCAAGACCTACCCGCTCGCGAAAATCGAAGTGTCGTCGGAATCGCACCCGTTCTACACCGGTCAGCAAAAGATCATGGACACGGCGGGCCGCGTCGAGAAGTTCAACAACAAGTTCGCGCGCTTCTCCACCAAGAAGTAAGTCGGGCTTCGGCTTCAGCGAAAAGGGCAGCTTCGGCTGCCCTTTTTTGTCGCCGGCAGCTTGGCGCATGCCACCGCACCGCCCTTGCTGCATCCGGCATGCATTGTTGCGCGGGGTTACGGCGAGCTTCGATGAACCGCCCTTTACGCCGCCGCGCGACTACAATGCCGGTTGCTTTGGCCCCGTCGCGCATCCAGCGCGAATCAGCGGGCCGCTCTCCATCAAGCCTTCACGCATGCGATCTGTCGTTCGTCTGACCGCCTCCGCCACCAGCGCCCTGCCGCGCTGGCTTCTGCTCGCCATCTGCATCACCTATGCGTCGTTCGGACTGTTCGGCCGCGATCCGTGGAAGAACGAAGATGCGGGCGGCTTCGGCGTCATGTGGACGATGGCCAATGGCGACGCGCGCGACTGGCTGCTGCCTAACCTGGTCGGCAAGGCGCCGACCGCCGACGGCCCGCTCATGTACTGGCTCGGCGCATCGGCGATTCGGCTTTTGAGTCCGTGGGTCGATGCGAGCAACGCATCGCGCGTGGTCACGGGCCTGCTCTTCTGTCTCGCCTGCGCGTTCGTCTGGTATTCGGCCTATCTGCTCGGCCGGCGCGACGAGGCCCAGCCCTTCAAATATGCGTTCGGCGGCGAACCGGAGCCGCGCGACTACGGCCGCACGCTCGCCGATGGCGCGCTGCTGATTCTGCTCGCGTGCTTCGGACTCGCCGAGCGCGGCCACGAGACCACGCCGCAGCTTGCGCAGTTCGCCGGCACCGCGATGCTCCTCTACGGCCTCGTGCGCAGCCTCGACAAGCCGATCCACGGCGGTCTCGTGTGGGGCGCGGCGCTTGGCGTAGTCGGCCTGTCGAGCTCGCCGGTGCTCGTCTTCGCGCTGTTGCTCTGCACGCTCGCGATGACGATCGTCGTCAAACAAATCCGCTCCGCGCCGCTCCTGATCTTCGGGCTGCCGGTCGCGATCCTGCTGATCGGCGCATGGGTGCTGCCGACACTGCATTACTTCCCGGATGACGGCGAATGGTGGCTGCGCCAATGGTGGCGCAACAGCTTCTCGTTCTTCTCCGGCACGCCCGGTTCGATATTCGGCTACGCGATCAAGAACCTGCCGCTCTTCACGTGGCCCGCGTGGCCGCTCGCGGTGTGGGCGTTCGTCAGTTGGGGCGGGCTGCGCCGCTCGCCGCACGTCGGGGTGCCGCTGTCGATCATCGGGCCGCTGCTCGTGCTGGTCGTGCTGCAGGCGCACGAGACCAACCGGCTATTCATGCTGCTTCTGCCGCCGCTTTCGGTGCTCGCGACGTTCGCGCTGCCTACCCTCAAGCGCGGCGCGATCAACGCGATCGACTGGTTCGCGATGCTGAGTTTCACGATCATCGGCTCGCTGGTGTGGCTCGTGTGGACCGCCGGCATGTTCGGCTTCCCCTCGGCGATGGCCCGCAATCTCGCGCGTCTCGCTCCGGGTTTCCATCCCGAGTTCAAGCTGATTTCCTTTGTGTGCGCGGTGGCCGTGACCGTCTGCTGGTTCCTGCTCGCGCGCTGGCGGCTCGCCCGTCATCCGAAGGTGCTGTGGCGCAGCGTCGTGCTGTCGAGTGCGGGCACCACGCTCATGTGGGTCCTGCTCATGACGCTGTGGCTGCCGGTCGTGAACTACAGCCGGACGTATCGCGACGTGGCCGAGCAAATTGCCGATCATCTGCCGCCCGACTACACCTGCATCTCGCCCGTACGCCTCGGCGACGCGCAGATCGCCACCTTCGCGTATTTCGGCGGCATGCATTTCGCGTTCGATGAGGATTGCGATGTGATCCTGCGCCAGGATCCGGCCGATTACGGCGAGCCGTCGTCGATGTCGGCGTTCCAGTGGAAGCTCGTCTGGGAAGGCCGGCGCGTCGCCGACCGCGACGAGCGGTTCCGTCTCTACGTGCGCATCGAGCGTCCCGTGCCGCCGGCGAAGAAACCGCTGCGCCCGAAGAGCCTGCGCCGCGCGCAGTAATACGATGCGCGCGATACCGACTTCCGCGAGTACGACCGGCATGCTGAGCGATGTGCGCAAGATCGCCGCGCTCGCCTGGCCGGTGCTGATCGGCCAGCTCGCGGTGATCGCATTCGGCGTGATCGACACCGCGATGGTCGGCCGCTTCTCCGCCACCGATCTCGCCGCGCTCGGTCTCGGCGGTTCCGTTTATATCTCGGTGTATATCGGCCTGACGGGCATTCTCGTCGCACTGCAGCCGATCGCCGGCCAGCTCTTCGGCGCGGGCCGCGAAAGCGAAATCGGCGAAGAGACGCGTCAGGCGTTCTGGCTCGCCGCCGCGCTCGCCGTGATCGGCTTCGTGCTGCTGTTCCATCCCGAGCCGCTTCTGTCGCTCGCCAAGACGCCGCCCGCGCTGCACGACCGCACCGTCGACTATCTGCGCATTCTGTCGTTCGGCCTGCCCGCGAGCCTCGCGTTTCGCGTCTACAGCTCGCTCACGAACGCCGTCGGCAAGCCGCGCCTCGTGATGTTCCTGCAGGTCGGCGGCCTGCTGCTCAAGTTTCCACTCAACACGTGGTTCATCTTCGGCGGATTCGGCGTGCCGGCGCTGGGCGGTCCGGGTTGCGCGCTCGCGAGCACGCTCATCAACTGGGTGCTGGCGGCGGTCGGCATGACGGTGCTTCTCAAGGTCGAGTTCTTCCGCCCGTTCGCCATCTTCTCGCACTTCTGCTGGCCGGTCTGGCGGCGTCAGCTCGCGCTTCTGCGGCTCGGCATTCCGATGGGCCTCTCGTATCTGATCGAAGTCACGTCGTACACGTTCATGGCGCTCTTTATCTCGCGCTTCGGCACGACGACGCTCGCCGGTCATCAGATCGCGGGCAATCTCGGCGCGGTGCTGTACATGACGCCGCTCGCGATCGGCATCGCGTCGTCGACGCTCGTGTCGCAGGCGCTCGGCGCGCAACGCTACGACGACGCCCGCTCGATCTCGCGTCACGGCATCGGCATGGCGTGCGTGCTCGCGCTCGTGTACGGCGTGCTCCTGCTCGCGGCGCGTCCGCTCGTGATCGCTGCCTACACACCCGATGCGAACGTGATCGCGGCCGCGATGCCGCTCGTGCTCATCATCTTCTTCTATCACTTCTGCGATGCGCTGCAGATCACCACCGCGTTCATCCTGCGCGCATACAAGGTGACGCTCGTGCCGACCGTGATCTACGCGATCGCGCTATGGGGCATCGGGCTAGGCGGCGGTTATCTGCTCGGCTTCGATGTCGGCGGCGGCGTGCCCGAATGGCTGCAGGGCGCGCGCGGCTTCTGGATCGCGAATTCGGCGAGCCTCGGCGTCGCGGGCGTCGGCTTGTTCGTGTATTGGCGGCGCGTGAGTTCGCGGCATCTGCCGAACGTGAACGCAGATTGATCTTCCGTTAAAAAGCGTCGCCCGAGCGCAGCCGACGAAAGATCGACGTAAGGCTCCAGTAGAATCTCGCGTCGAGGAAAACTCGGAGCGAGTGGATGAGCCGCATAACAACGTCACAAAAAAAATGGATTCTGGCCGCAACCACGCTGATCGCCGCGTTGGGATCAAGCGCCGCGCTTCATCGGGCCGATGCCGCGCGCATCACGAGCGTGTCGCCGCAAGGCAAGGTCGCGCAAGTGCGGCAGGTCGTCGCCAAGTTCGACGAACCGATGACCGCCTTCGGCAATGCGGCCGCCGCCGCGCCCGGCAAGATCGCCTGTAGCGGCGCGGGCGCATCGGCTACCGCGGGCTCGGGCCGCTGGATCGACGCCAAGACCTGGGCCTTCGACTTCGAGCACGATCTGCCGCCCGGCGTGCGCTGCGCGCTCGATCTCTCGGACACCCTCAAATCCACGGCCGGCAACGCGCTTTCCGGCCCGCGCCACTTCGCGTTCCAGACGGGCGGACCGTTCGTCACACGCATCATGCCGGGCTACGGCGACATCGAAGAAAATCAGGCCTTCGTGCTGCGTCTGAACGGCCCGGCGACGCAGGCGTCCGTGCTGCAGCATGTCTGGTGCGAATCGAGCGCGCTCGGCAATCGCATTCCGGTCCGCGCCGTCGACGACGCCACGCGCGCCGCGCTGCTCAAACACTTCCGCCTGGAGAAAGAGAGCGATCGCGTACTGACGCTCGCGTGCCAGCAAACGTTGCCGTCCGCGACAAAAATGCAGCTGGTGTACGGCACGGGCGTGACGGGACCGAGCGGCATCGCCAATGACGTCGAGAAGCGCTTCAACTTCGACGTGCGCAAGCCCTTCACCGCAGGTTTCTCCTGCGAGCGCGAAAACGCCAACGCACCGTGCACGCCGCTGCGGCCGATGCGCCTCACGTTCTCCGCGCCGATCAGCCGCGCCGATGCGCAGAAGTTCGCACTGCGCGGTCCGAAAGGAAGCGCCGCGCCTCACTTCGATCCTAGCGACAAGGATGCGGAAGTGAGCGGCATCGAGTTCGCCGCGCCGCTGCCCGAGCGCGCCAGTCTCACCATCGAGGCGCCCGCGAATCTGAAAGACGTGAGCGGCCGCACGCTCGCCAACGCCGACCTTTTCCCGCTCAAGACCGCGACCGCCGCGATGCCGCCGCTCGCGAAATTCTCGTCGGGCACGTTCGGCATCATCGAGCGATTCGCGGAACCCGGCATGCCGGCGATGCTGCCGGTCACGCTGCGTCATGTCGAAGCGGACCTGCATGTGCAAGGGCTCCATTCGGGCACGTCGCAGATCACGAAGCTCAAGCTCGACGCCGACACGGACATCCGCGAGTGGATGCGCGCCGTCGACATGTTCGACGGCGTCTCGATGTCGCGCTCGTCCATCGAAAAGCTCATGCCCGCGATGCTGAACAACGGTATCGAGCCGGTCATCATCCCGAACAGCGACGGCTCGGTGTCGAACGATCCGCAAATCGACATTCGTTCGCTGTCGATGCTCGCGAAACAGCGCGGCGTCGAAACCCTCGCCTTGCCCGCCGCCGATCCGAAAGCGCTGCGTCCGTTCGAAGTCGTCGGCATTCCGCTGACAAAGCCGGGCTTCTATGTCGTCGAACTGAGTTCGCCGGCGCTCGGCGCATCGCTGCTCGACAAGAATCAGGCGATGTACGTGCGAACGTCGGTGCTCGTCACCAATCTCGGCGTGCATTTCAAAGAGGGACGCGAGAACAGCGTCGTCTGGGTCACGACGCTCGACAAGGGCAAGCCCGTCGCGAACGCCGACGTGCGCGTCACCGACTGCAACGGCGATGAAATCGCCACCGCGAAAACCGATGCGCAAGGCATCGCGAAAATCGGCAAGCCGCTCGCGTCCGTGCGCCGATGCAACGAGCGCAGTCTCGCGTGGGGCGGCTTTTTCGTGTCCGCGCGCGTGAACGATCCCGTGAGCGGTCCGGACATGGCGTTCGTGACATCGGACTGGGATCGCGGCATCGAATCGTGGCGCTTCAACGTGCCGACCGACATGAGCGCGGCGCGCACGACGCGCGCGCATACGGTGTTCGACCGCACGCTGCTGCGCGCGGGCGAAACCGTATCCATGAAGCACCTGCTGCGCGTGCAAACGCTCGGCGGCTTCGCGTTTCCGAAGAGCTATCCAACGCGCGTGACGATCCGGCACGTCGGCAGCGGACAGACGTGGCATTTGCCGCTCAAATGGGCCGCCGATCACAGCGCCGATTCGACCTTCGCCGTGCCCGCCGCCGCGAAGCTCGGCGAATACAGCGTGTCGCTCGACAACGGCACAGCTTCATCCGACGACGATAGCGGCAACGCCAACGACAACGACAACCCGGTGACGCAGTCGTACGGAGCCGGCAGCTTCCGCGTGGAGGAATTCCGCCTGCCGGTGTTCAAAGGCTCGATCACGGCCGGCGAGGCCAAAGCGTCCGGTCTCGTCGCGGCGCAGGAAGCGCCGGTCGCGGTGCGGCTCGAATACGTGCAGGGCGGACCGGCATCGAATCTGCCGGTGCAGGTTTCCGCGCTCGTGCGCGATGCCGCGCCGCCCTTCGCTTCGCAATACGAAGCGTTCACTTTCGCGCCTTACCGCAAGCCGACGGACGACGGCGCGAGCGCGCCGGCCGAAGACGAAGACGAAGACAGCGAGCAGGAAGACCACGCGACGACGAAGCTCGTCGCCGACAAGCTGCGCGTCACGCTCGATCGCGAAGGCGCCGGCAAGGTCACGATCAAGCCGCTGCCGGCGCTCGAATCGCCGAAGCGTCTCACGCTCGAAGCGAGCTTCGCCGATCCGAACGGCGAGATTCAGACGATCAGCGGCGGCACGACGCTGTGGCCCGCCGACGTCGCGGTCGGCGTGAAAGCGGGACATTGGGTATCGGTCGGCGGCGCGCTGCCGGTGCAGGCGATCGCGCTAGATCTGCAGGGCAAGCCGCGCGCGGGCGTGTCGGTGGAGATCAAGGCCGTCGCTCGCGTGATGTCGAGCTCGAGAAAGCGCATGGTCGGCGGCTTCTACGCTTACGACAACCACACGGAAATCAAGGATCTCGGCACGCTGTGCAGCGGCAAGAGCGACGATCACGGCATCGTCTCGTGCGATGCGAAGCTGAAGGATGCCGGCAACGTCGATGTCATCGCGATCGCGAAAGACGGCGACGGCCGCGCGGCCAACGCGAGTACGTCCGTGTGGGTCACGCGCGCGGACGAGCTGTGGTTCGGCGGCGAGAACACCGACCGCATCGACGTGCTGCCGGAAAAGACGAGTTACGAGCCCGGCGAAACCGCGCGCTTCCAGGTCCGCATGCCGTTCCGCTCCGCGACGGCGCTCGTCGCCGTCGAGCGCGAGGGCATCGTCGAGACGCGAGTCGTCGAACTGAACGGCACCGATCCGAGCGTCGAGCTGAAAATCGAAGAGTCGTGGGCGCCGAACGTGTACGTGTCGGTGCTCGCGTTGCGCGGACGCATCCGCGAAGTGCCGTGGTATTCCTTCTTCACTTGGGGATGGAAGGCGCCGGTCGAATGGGCGCGCGCGTTCTGGTACGAAGGCCGTCAGTATCAGGCGCCGACGCCGCTCGTCGATTTGAGCAAGCCCGCGTTCCGCTACGGGCTGGCGTCGATCAAGGTCGGCACGGCGGCGCACAGGCTCGCGGTCAGCGTGAGTCCGGATGCGAAGTCGTACACCGTGCGAGGCAAGGCGCACGTCAAGGTGAAAGTCGCGCTGCCCGATGGCAAGCCCGCGCCCGCGGGCACGCAGATCGCCGTCGCGGCCGTCGATGAAGCCTTGCTCGAACTGATGCCGAATCGAAGCTGGGACGTGCTCGACGCGATGCTCGAACGGCGCGCGTACGGCGTCCAGACGGCGACCGCGCAGATGGAGATCGTCGGGCGGCGGCACTTCGGGCGCAAGGCGGTGCCTGCGGGCGGCGGCGGCGGACACAGCGCGACGCGCGAACTGTTCGACACGCTGCTGCTGTGGAATCCGCGCGTCACGCTCGATGCCAAAGGCGAAGCGACCATCGACGTTCCGCTGAACGACGCGCTCACGCGCTTTCGCATCGTCGCGGTGGCGGCGGTCGGCGCGGGACAGTTCGGCACCGGCAGCGCATCGATTCAGAGCACGCAGGACTTGCAACTGATATCGGGATTGCCGCCGCTCGTGCGTGTCGGCGATTCGTTCCGCGCGCAGTTCACGCTGCGCAACACGACCGCGCGGACGATGCGCGTCGTCATCACGCCGCATGCCGGCGCGCTGGCGCTCGATGCGCGCACGGTCGAGCTTGCGCCGGAATCGTCGCAGGAAGTCGCGTGGGAGGTCACGACGCCCGATGTGCTCGGCGCGAATTCATCCGCAGCGTTGGAATGGAACGTGACCGCGTCCGAACAGGCCGGACCCAGGGCGAGCGATGCCGTCAAACTGACGCAGAAAGTCGTCGCGGCGATTCCCGTCAATGTCCAGCAGGCGACCCTCGCGCAAGTCGACGGCACGCTCACGCTGCCCGTCGCGCCGCCCGCCGATGCAATCAAGTCGAGCGACGGCGCCGTGCGCGGCGGCATCGCGGTGTCGTTGCAATCGAAGCTCGCCGAAGGACTGCCCGGCGTGCGTCGCTGGTTCGAGCGCTATCCGTACAGTTGCCTCGAACAGCAGACTTCGCGCGCGCTCGGCCTGATGGACGCAGCGCTTTGGCAAGGCGTGCTCGCGCGGATGCCGTCGTATCTCGATCGCGACGGCCTCGCGAACTACTTCCCGCCCGCCGACGACGAGCGCCCGACCGGCAGCCCCGCCCTCACGGCCTATCTGCTCGCCGTCACCGATGAAGCCGCGAAACAGGATCGCCGTTTCGCGCTGCCCGACGATCTGCGCAATCAGATGGCGGCGGGCCTCGCGAATTTCGTCGACGGCAAGCTCGAGCGCAAGTTCTGGGCGCCGCGCAACGATCTCGACGATAGGAAGCTCGCCGCGATCGAAGCGCTCTCGCGCTATGGCCTTGCACAGCCGCGCATGCTCGGCTCGATCACGGTCGCGCCGGATCAGTGGCCGACATCCGCGGTGCTGGACTACTACGCAATCCTGTCGCGCGTCGACGGCATTCCGAATCGCGACGAGAAGCGTGCGCAGGCGGAGCAGATCATTCGCGCGCGTCTGACGTATCAGGGCACGCGACTCACGTTCTCGACCGAGCGCGACGACGATCTCTGGTGGCTCATGACCGGCACGGAAACCAACGCCGCGCGCACCGCGCTCATCTTCGCGGATGCGCCCGGCTGGAAGGACGAAATGCCGCGCGTCGTCGCGGGCCTGCTCGCGTTGCAGAAGCACGGCGCGTGGCAAACGACGACCGCCAATCTGTGGGGCGCGCTCGCCGTCGGCCGATTCTCGCAACTCTTCGAGAGCACGCCGGTGACGGGTCACGCGTCGATCCAGCTGGGCGCATCGGCGCAAAGCGTGAATTGGAGCGCCGCTGTCATGTCCACGCCCGCGCCCGCCTCGGCCACGCCCGCGACGAAGAACGCGAACGCGCGCAGCGTGATGCTGCCGTGGAGCAGCGGTTCGCTCACGCTCTCGCAGGACGGCACGGGCAAGCCGTGGGCGACGATCGAAAGTCTCGCGGCTGTCGCGTTGAAGGCGCCGTTCGCGGCGGGCTATCGCATCGCGAAAACTGTCACGCCGATCGATCCCGCCGTGAAAGGCGTGCTGTCGCGCGGCGATATCGTCCGCGTGCATCTCGACATCGACGCGCAAAGCGACATGACGTGGGTCGTCGTCAACGATCCGATTCCCGCGGGCGCGACGATCCTCGGCTCCGGTCTCGGACGCGATTCCGCTGCGGCGACCGAAGGCGAGAAGCGGGATGACGGCGCGTGGCCCGCGTTCGTCGAGCGTGGCTTCGATGGTTATCGCGCGTATTACGACTATCTGCCGAAGGGCAAGCTGAGCGTCGAATACACGATCCGCCTGAACAATCCGGGCACGTTCGGCCTGCCGCCGACGCGCGTCGAAGCGCTCTACGCGCCGTCGGCGTTCGGCGCGCTGCCGAATGCGCCGGTGGTCGTCAAGCCGCTCGCCGCGAAGTGATCCGATGAAACGCGCCGCCTGCCTTCTGATCGCATGCGCGCTATCGATGCCGGTGCAGGCGCAGCCGGGCTTCGACGAAGTGCGCGCGAACTGGCGCAGCTCCGACTGGGTGCTGCTCTCGCGCGACGGCGAGCCGCTCGCGCGCACGCGCGTCGACAAGAGCGCGCGGCGCGGCGACTGGATCGCGTTGTCCGACGTGTCGCCCGCCTTGCGCGAAGCGATCGTCGTATCGGAGGACAGGCGTTTCTACGAGCACGCGGGCGTCGACTGGCGCGGCGCCGCGGCAGCCGCGTGGGGCAATTTGTGGAACACGCGTACGCGCGGTGCATCGACGGTGACGATGCAACTCACCGGTCTCATCGACGATGACGGCAAGCGCGCCGGCCGCCGTTCGATCGGCGAAAAGGCCGGGCAGACAATCGGCGCGCTGTGGCTCGAACGCACCTGGCGCAAGGATCAGATTCTCGAGGCGTATCTGAATCTCGTGCCGTTTCGCGGCGAGATCGTCGGGTTGTCGGCGCTATCGCAGACGCTGTTCGGCAAGGCCCCTTCCGGTCTCGACGAACGCGAGTCGGCGCTCGCCGCCGCGCTGGTGCGCGCGCCGAACGCGCCCTTTGCGAAGGTCGCCGCGCGCGCGTGCGTGATTCTGCGCGACATGCAGACGCTGCACGGCGTCGCGCTGAGCGTCGATCCGTGCATCAATCTCGACAGCTACGTGCAGCTCACGTTGACCCGCACCGCGTCCGCGCCCGCCTTCGCTCAGGGCGACGACGCACTCGCGCCGCATCTCGCGCGACGCATCGCGGGCGAAGTGCATCCGAAGGCCGGCGCGCGCGTGCGCTCCACGCTCGACGCGCGCCTGCAACGCTTCGCCCGCGATACGCTCGCCCGCACGCTCGCCGAACTGAACGCGCGCGCGCATCCGCGCAATGTGCACGACGCGGCGGCCATCGTGATCGACAATCGTTCGGGGGACGTGCTCGCGTGGGTCGGCTCGGCGGGCGGCCTGTCGAACGCGCCGGAAGTCGACGCCGTACTCGCGGCACGTCAGGCCGGCTCGACGCTCAAGCCCTTTCTGTATGCGCAGGCGATCGACGAAAAGCGCGTCACCGCCGCCACGCTGCTCGACGACGCGCCGCTCGATCTCGCGACCGGCGGCGGCCTCTACATTCCGCAAAACTACGATCACGACTTCAAGGGCTGGGTAAGCGTGCGAACCGCGCTCGGCTCGTCGCTCAACGTGCCGGCGGTGCGTACGCTCGTGATGGTCACGCCGCATCGCTTCGCGAAGACGCTCGTCGCGCTCGGGCTGCCTTTGTCGCAAGCAGGCGATTACTATGGCTTTTCCCTCGCGCTCGGCAGCGCGGACGTGACGCTGGCGACGCTCGCCAACGCGTATCGCACGCTCGCGAACGGCGGCGTCGCACAGCCCTTCTTCGATCTCGCGGACCATCGGCCGGCGCAGGCGGGCACGCGCGTCTTCAGCCCGGAAGCGAGCTTCATCGTCACCGACATCCTCGCGGACAACAACGCACGCACGCGCACGTTCGGCTTCGACAGCGTGCTCGCCACGCGCACCTTCAGCGCCGTGAAAACCGGCACCAGCAAGGACATGCGCGACAACTGGGCGATCGGTTTCACATCGCGCTACACCGTGGGCGTCTGGGTCGGCAATGCCGACGGCGCGCCGATGTGGGACGTTTCCGGCGTGACGGGCGCGGCGCCGGCGTGGAACGCGATCGTCAACTATCTGAACCGGCGATCGGATAGCCGCGCGCCGCAAGCGCCATCGGGCGTCGTGACGACGCGCGTCACGTATCAGAACGACATCGAACCGGCGCGCAGCGAGTGGTTCGTGCGCGGCACGCAGATGAGCGCCATCGGTCTCACGGCGAACGCGGCGCAGGCGGCACGCGGCGCGAACGCCGACGCGCGGGCCGCACGCATCGGCGCACCGACGGACGGCACGATCTTCGCGCTCGACCCTGACATTCCGCCGGCGCGTCAGCGCGTGTGGTTCACCCGCGTGGACGGCAGCGCGCGCCTCGCGTGGCGGCTCGACGGCAAACCCTACGGTCACGACGCCCGAGCGGCATGGCTGCCGTGGCCGGGCCGGCATGTGCTCGAACTGGTCGATGCAAAAGGCGAAGTCGTCGATAAAGTCGGCTTCGAGGTCCGCGGCGCTTTCGCGAAGACGTCCGCGCGCACATCGAAGTGATGCGCGCACGCCCGCTAAAACAGCGACGTCATCCGTGCAGCGTTTTGCAACGTTAAAGATTGTGCGCGGGCGCGGTGCGCGCGGCGGGGTCGTGCACAATGCGGGCGCCATCGTTCGGGACGGTTTTTTGCCCTATCCTTAACGGCATCTTCCCGATTGGCCCGAACTTATCGATTCATCCTTTCTCTCAAGCCTGGAGTGCCGTCATGCTGAAAAAGCTGCTGATGCTGTGCTTTGCGTTCGTGCTGTCGATGGGAGCGGCGTTCGCCGCGGTCGATGTCAATACCGCCGATCAAGCCGCGCTGGAATCGGTGAAGGGTCTGGGGCCGGTGAAGTCGAAGGCGATCATCGACGAGCGCACGAAGAACGGCCCCTTCAAGGACGCCGACGATCTCGCGACTCGCGTCAAGGGTCTCGGCGCCAAATCCGTGACGAATCTGGAACAGAATGGGCTGACGATCGGCGGCTCGTCGCTGCCGCCGACAGGCAAACCGTCGAAGCCCGCGACGCCGTCGACGCAAGGCGGCAGCGCCGCGCCGAACTCGACGGTCAAATCGTCGACCGCGGCCACCGGCGCGACCTCGCCCGCAGCCACGACGGCGCAGACGCCGGCCACGACGCCTGCCGCGCCTGCATCGGGAACGAAGGCGTCGAAAAAATCGAAAAAGGACAGCGCAGCGTCGGCAGCAGCGAGTGCGTCGAGCCCTTCCGCCGCGAGCGAAGCGAAGCCCGCAAAATCGAAACGCAGCAAGAAAGATAAGGCCGCCAGCGCCGCGGCTGCCAGTCAGTGATTCTTCGGGGAACCTTGTCGAAGGAAACTTGCCTTCGTATGACCATCGTCGAACGGCCGCTCGCGGCCGATGCCCGCGCCGCCGCGACCGGTTCCGAGCCGAATGCGGCGGCACAGGCGAACCCACCCCGCAACCTCTCGTAGTGAGACCGTCATGAGCCTACTCGATATCCTCGCCTCCACCCTCGGCAATTCGTCGCAACAACCGGGCGGCCAACCGGCTCAGTCCGGCCAGGCCGCGCTGATCGCCGCGGCGCTCGCTTTCGTCAACAGCCAGCCCGGCGGCCTCATGGGCCTGATCCAGCGCTTCCAGCAACACGGCGCGGGCGACGTGGTCCAGTCGTGGATCGGCACGGGCGAGAACAAGCCCATCAGCCCGGACACGCTCACGAACGTGCTCGGGCAGGACAACGTCGGCGCGCTCGCGCAGAAAGCAGGCGTCTCGGGCGACCAACTGTCCGGCATGCTCGCGGCGGTGCTGCCGCATATCGTCGATCGCGCAACGCCGAACGGTGAGGTGCCGCCCGAAGGCCAGCTCGATCTGACCGGCGTTCTGGGCTCGCTTGGCGGCCTCGCAGGTCTTTTCGGCAAGAGCGAAGAGCCCAAGCAAGGCTGAACGCGCTTTCACGCATTGAATCGAAAGCCCCGCCGGCGTTGAACCGAGCGGGGCTTTTGTGTTTCAGGCGGCTGCAAGCTTGCGTGTCATGTCCTCGATGATCGTGTAGCGGATCACACGCAGACACATCAGCTCGCCGCCGAGCGTCGCAGCGAGTCCCGGCCGCTCGGCGAGCAACGCCGCGTTTTTCTCTTCGACGCGCGCGTACAGATCGGCGGCCGCGCGCACGATCGAACCTGCGAGCGCATCCAGCAGCCGTTCGGCCGTCGTCCTGGCGATACCGAGCACTTCGCCCGCCCGCAGCATCAACGCGCGATCGAAGTCGTCGTAGTAGCGCGCGCCGAGGATGTCCCACGCGAACGATGCCCGCTTCGGCCATGCGTCCTTTTGATACGACGGCGTCGCGTATGCGGCTACGCTCAGCAGGTCGTAGAACGGCGCAAGCTGAATACCTTGGCGCGAGACGAGGAAACTCAGGTTTTTCAGATGCGCGTCCGAATTTCCCACCAGCACATTGAACACGAGCCACGAAAAGAGCCGCGTGCGTGCGGACGCCTGATTCCGGCAACGCGCGGCCAGTGTCGCGAGTTGCTCGACGCTGCCCTGCTCGTACTTGAACGTACGCGCGAGGTCGAGCAACTGGCAAGCGTCGATGCTATGCAGCCGGCGCCATTGTCCCGCCCGCGACTCGCGGTCGAAGCGATCCACGAGATACACGGGAGAAGGCACGTAGCGCCGATGCACGCCCGGAACGCCGAGGCGCAGCTTGTCGGCGAGCTTCATCACGAACCATTCGTTGATGACCGAGTGCGGATAGTCATCGGTGTCCTGATGATTCGGCTTGAGGATATGCGTCGACGGTGTGCGGCCTGCCGGCTCGAACAACGCGTCGTCGCGCAACACCACCGCCAGCTTGTGCTGCGCGCCGGCGAGCGACATGCGTTTGAGTGCGTCGTGCGTGAGCGGCAGGCGGGGCAACGCGTCGATCCGCGCCTGCAACGCTTCGTCGGGCAGCAAGCGCTCGGCGGGCGGTTGCTCGTCGCTTGCACCGGGTGGACGCAGCGTCACCGAACCCGCCGATTCGGCACCGTAGTGCGCGAGCAGCGCGAAGCCATCGGCTTCGTTGCGAATGGCCGCGTCGCGCGCGAGCAGCGTGCGTTGGCCTTCTTCCGGAAGGAGGTTGTCGAAGTACCACTGCACCGAGCGGCGGGTGCTGCCGTCGCGCAACGCGTTCGGTTGCAGCGGCAGCGCCGGACTCAGCGGATAACCGTCCACGCTGTCGCGCCACGCCGGCAGATAGGAGAAAGACCAGATGTCGTCGTCGGCGTTGAGCACGCCCACTTCGACGTCGTTGATGCTCGCGATCAGATTGCGGCGGCCTTCGAGCGTCGCGATGGTCTCAGGACTCATCCGCGTCCTCTCGTGCGCGACGACGTTTCTCGGCGCGCTCGACGCGGACGTAACGCTTGACCGCCTCTCCCGCGAAAAGCTCACCCGCTTCGTCCGGGATATCGACCGTCACGCGCACGCCCAAGCCTTCGAGCACTTGGAACAGCTTGCCCCAATGCACGCTCTCAGCGCCCTTTTCGACCTTGCCGAGAAAGCTCTCGCTGACGCCGATGCTGCCGGCCGCATCGTCCTGGCGAAGCCGTTGCGCTTTGCGCGCCGCACGCACCGCGACGCCGATTTCGCTCGCCGTTCGAATATCGATTTCCATAATTTGAATCCGTGCGATCGCAGGGATAAAACCGAATCATTATATGAGATCACGATAATCCATGCAATCGAATGGATTTTCATTCATCGCACGTGCTCCGCGCGGGAATCCGTGCAATCGCACAGATTATAGAAACAAAAAAGGCAACGAATCGCTCCGTTGCCTTTTTCGCCCGACGGCCGCCGCGCTACCGCTACGACCGAACCGCCCTCAATGCACCACGCGATCGAACACGAACTGGCCTTCCCGCACATCGACGGGAATGACGTCCTTCGGCCCGAACCGGCCCGCGAGAATCAGCTTGGCGACCGGATTCTCGATCTCCTGCTGGATCGCGCGCTTCAGCGGGCGCGCGCCGAACAGCGGGTCGTATCCGACCTTGCCGATCTGCGCGAGCGCCGCATCCGACACGTCGAGGTCCATATCGAGCTTGGCGAGCCGCTCGTGCAGACGCGCCAGCTGAATCTTCGCGATGGACTCGATGTTCGTGCGATCGAGCGCATGGAACACGACGACATCGTCGATACGGTTCAGGAATTCCGGCCGGAAGTGCAGCTTCACTTCTTCCCATACGGCGTCCTTCACCCTTTCCTGCGGCTCGCCGACCATGCCCTGAATGACCTGCGAGCCGAGGTTCGACGTCATCACGATCACCGTGTTCTTGAAGTCCACGGTGCGGCCTTGACCGTCCGTCATGCGCCCGTCGTCGAGCACTTGCAGCAGCACGTTGAACACGTCCGGATGCGCCTTCTCGATTTCATCGAGCAGAATCACGCTGTACGGCTTGCGGCGCACGGCCTCGGTCAAATAGCCGCCTTCCTCATAACCGACGTATCCCGGCGGCGCGCCGATCAGACGCGCGACGCTGTGCTTCTCCATGAACTCGCTCATGTCGATGCGGATCAGATGATCTTCCGAATCGAACAGGAACGCCGCGAGCGCCTTGCACAGTTCCGTCTTGCCGACGCCCGTCGGCCCGAGGAACAGGAACGAGCCATACGGACGATTCGGATCCGACAGACCCGCACGCGAGCGGCGAATCGCGTCAGCGACCGCGCCGATCGCCTCGTCCTGGCCGATCACGCGCTCATGCAGCTTCGCTTCGATCTGCAGCAGCTTCTCGCGCTCGCCCTGCATCATCCGCGAAACGGGAATGCCGGTGGAACGCGACACGACTTCCGCGATTTCCTCGGCGCCGACCTGCGTGCGCAGAAGACGCGGACGCGTCGGGTTGTTCTGCTCCTGCGATTCGGCCTGCGTCACCTGCTTCAGACGCGCTTCGAGTTCCGGCAGCTTGCCGTACTGCAACTCGGCGACCTTCTCCAGCTTGCCTTCGCGCTGCAGACGCGTGATATCCGCGCGCACTTTCTCGATTTCTTCCTTCAGTTGCGCGCTGCCCTGCACCGCCGCTTTCTCGGCAGTCCAGATTTCCTCGAGATCGGAATACTCGCGATTGAGCCGGTCGATTTCCTCTTCGATGAGTTGCAGACGCTTCTGCGACGCCTCGTCCTTCTCCTTCTTCACGGCCTCGCGCTCGATTTTCAGCTGAATGAGACGACGATCCAGCTTGTCCATCTCTTCGGGCTTCGAATCGATTTCCATCTTGATGCGCGACGCGGCTTCGTCGATCAGATCGATGGCCTTGTCGGGCAAAAAGCGGTCCGTGATATAGCGATGCGACAACTCCGCCGCCGCGACGATAGCCGGATCGGTGATCTCGACGCCGTGATGCAGTTCGTACTTCTCCTGCAAGCCGCGCAGAATCGCGATGGTCGCCTCGACCGACGGTTCATCGACGAGCACTTTCTGGAAACGCCGCTCGAGCGCCGCGTCCTTTTCGATGTACTTGCGGTATTCGTCGAGCGTCGTCGCGCCGATGCAATGCAGCTCGCCGCGCGAGAGCGCCGGCTTGAGCATGTTGCCGGCGTCCATCGCGCCTTCGGCCTTGCCCGCGCCGACCATCGTGTGAATCTCGTCGATGAAGACGATGGTTTGCCCTTCGTCCTTCGCGATGTCGTGCAGCACGGCCTTCAGGCGCTCCTCGAACTCGCCGCGATACTTCGCGCCCGCGAGCAGCGCGGCCATGTCGAGCGAGAGCACGCGCTTGCCCTTGAGCGTTTCCGGCACTTCACCATTGACGATGCGCTGCGCGAGTCCTTCGACGATCGCCGTCTTGCCGACGCCCGGCTCGCCGATCAGCACCGGATTGTTCTTCGTGCGGCGCTGGAGAATCTGGATCGAGCGGCGAATTTCATCGTCCCGGCCGATGACCGGATCGAGCTTGCCCGCACGGGCGCGTTCGGTCAGATCGACGGTGTATTTCTTGAGCGCCTCGCGCTGGCTTTCCGCGTCCTGGCTATTGACCTGCGCGCCGCCGCGCACGGCGTTGATCGCGGCTTCGAGCGCACGGCGCGTCAGGCCGTGCTGCTTCGCGAGACGGCCGGCTTCGCCACGGTCATCCGCGACGGCGATCAGGAACATCTCGCTCGCGATGTACGTGTCGTTGAGCTTCTGCGCTTCCTTGTCGGCGGCGTTGAGCAGGCCCGCGAGTTCGCGGCTGACTTGAACATTGCCGTCGGTGCCCTGGACTTGCGGCAGACGGTTGATCGCTTCGTTGAGCGCCGTTTGCAGCGCCTGAACCTGCACGCCCGCGTGCGACAGCAGCGAGCGCGCGGAGCCGTCCTGCTGCGCGATGAGCGCGGCCAGCAAATGCACCGGTTCGATGTACTGGTTGTCGCGCCCGACCGCGAGGCTCTGCGCGTCGGACAGCGCTTCCTGAAATTTGGTGGTGAGTTTGTCGATTCTCATTTTTTAAAAGCTCCGATTCTGAATACGACCAAAATGAGGCGCTTTTTGTCACTTTCAAGCATCGTTTGGGCCGGAAAGTGCTCTTTTTGCTCTTCGACAATGGCGGCAGCCAACCGCCCAGGCTCTGAATTGACCTACGGCGTCCGGGTTTCGTTCAACGCGTGCCGGCTGGAATCACGAAGGCGCGCGAAGCGCCCCGGGCGCACCCACCGCAATCGGCGCGATGCTGACGATGCCGAGCAGAGCCGCCAGATCGTTCGCGGGTTGAGCGAGCTCGCCGACCGTGTGCTTGTCGAGTTCGGCGAGAAAGGCGTCGCGCGCGGCTGCCAGCACGCCGCGCAACCGGCAGGCCGGCTGAATGACGCAGCGCGCGTGCGACGAGGCTTGCCGATCCGCCGGCTGATTCACGAGGCAGCCCACGAGCGCGAAATCGCTTTCGGTTCTGCGCACGATGTCGCCGATCGTGAGGTCGTTCGTCCGCGATGAAAGTCTCAGTCCGCCGTTGCGGCCGCGCACGGTCTCGACCCACCCGAGTTCGCCAAGCTGCTGGACGATTTTCATCAGATGGTTCTTCGAAATGCCATATGCATCCGAGATTTCCTGAATCGTCGAAAGGCCGGAAGGTCGAACCGAGAGATAGAGCAGGACGCGCAGCGAATAATCGGTGTAATCGGTGAGTCGCATGATCTCGCGCGGAGAAAGTGGATGCAAAAGCGCCTCGGGATTTCGACGAAACGCGCGTATCGTCAAGGAGTCCGCGTCAAGACGAGGGACGATGACACGAGCGGACGTGGCTGACTTACCATCGGCGCACCGCTCGCCCGCGTCGTACCAAAATGCACGGAATCCGTACAAGCGTGCTTTTCGTACGGCTTGAGACGCGCGTCGACGAATCGGCCGCATGGATGCGCCATTTTGCGGCATCTTTACATTCTTCGCCGGAAAATTATCTGATCCGCCTTCACTGTTTCAAAGATGACGAACACCGAACACCTTTCCGCCGATGCCCCGCGCGAACGCGCACCCAGCGAAGCCAATGTCCGCGCGCTGGTCGAAGCCTTCTATCGGCGCGTCGATGACGATGCGCTCCTCGGGCCGATCTTTTCGCGCGCGCTCGCCGGCCGCTGGGACGAGCATCTCGCCAAAATGACCACCTTCTGGTCGAGTCTCGTGCTCGGATCGAAGCAATATCGCGGCAACGTGCAGGAAGCGCATCGCCCGATCGACGATATCGAGCCGCAACACTTCGCGCGCTGGCTGTCGCTGTTTCTCAACACGGTCGAGTCGCGCTATGAGCCGGCTGCGGCCGTGCAGTTCATGGAACCCGCGCTGCGCATCGCGCAGAGCTTGCAGTTGAGCAAGTTCGGCTGGGACTACGAGATTCCCGTCGAGCAGCAGGAACTCCTCGCGGCGCTGAAGCGGCAGCGCACGGGCGGCGCGCCCGAGCCGCGCTTCCCCGAGCGTCCCGACGCCGAGCCGTTTCCCGCGAAGTTCATCGGCAAATCGGCCGACGAAAAATGACGCCGGTCAGGTCTGCCAGCGCGCGAGCGCCGTATCGTCGGACTCGCGCGCGTCGACCCAGCGTTCGCCCGCTTCGGTCTTCTCCTTCTTCCAGAACGGCGCCTGCGTCTTGAGATAGTCCATCACGAAGGCGCAGGATTCGAACGCCTCCGCGCGATGCATCGCCGTCGTCGCGACGAGCACGATCTGATCGAGCGGCTTGAGTTTGCCCACGCGATGCACGATCAGCACGTCCGAGCCGCGCCAGCGCTCGCGCGCCTGATCGGCGATCGTTTCGAGCGATTTTTCGGTCATGCCGGGGTAATGCTCGAGTTCCATCGTCTCGACGGCGCTGCCTTCGTTCAGATCGCGCACCGTGCCGACGAAACACGCGACCGCGCCCACTTTCGGATTGTCGGCGCGCAACGCGGCCACTTCCGCGCTGATGTCGAAATCGGCTTCCTGCACGCGGATTTTCGAACGCGTGTTCATCTCAGCCACCCGTCACAGGCGGAAAGAACGCCACTTCGCAACCCTCGGTGATGCGCTGTGACGGATTCGTCATCACGTGATTGCAGGCCATGCGCAATGCACGGCCTTCCGCGAGCGTCTCTTCCCACACGCCGCCGCGCATGCGCAGCCACGCGCGCACGTCGCCGACATTGACCACCGTGTCCGGCACGCTGACCGTCTCGTTCGCGACGCCCAGCGCCTCGCGCACGCTCGCAAAAAATCTCAAATCGATCTTCATTTCTCTACCGCGTCAGTTCTGAAAATGGGATGAAGCGCACGATCTCGCCCGCGCCGATCGCATGATTCGGCGGATTGTCGATGAGACCATCGCCCCAGACGGTCGATGTCAGCACGGCCGAGCTCTGATTCTCGAAGAGATCGAGGCCGCCCGACGCGTTCACGCGCGCGCGCAGGAATTCGTTGCGGCGATCGCCTTTTTTCTGGCTGAAGTCGGCGCGCATCGAATAGACGCGCGGCGCGACGTTCGTCACGCCCGCGAGCCGCAGCAGAAACGGCCGCACGAACAGCAGGAACGTGCAGAAACTCGAAACCGGATTGCCCGGCAAGCCGATGAAAAACGCCTCATCGCGAACCGCGCCGCCGCGCCGCACCGCGCCGAACGCGAGCGGCTTGCCCGGCTTCATCGCGATCTGCCACATCGAAATGCGTCCTTCGGCCTCGACCGCCGGCTTCACATGATCTTCCTCGCCGACCGACACGCCGCCGCACGTCAGGATGAGATCGTGGTCCGCCGCCGCGCGCCGCAAGGTTTCGCGCGTCGCATCGAGCCGGTCCGGCACGATGCCGAGATCCGTCACCTCGCAGCCGAGCTTCGCGAGCAGCGCGCGCAGCGTGAAGCGGTTCGAGTTGTAGATCGCGCCGGGTTCGAGCGGCTCGCCCGGCATGCGCAGTTCGTCGCCGGTGAAGAAGATCGCGACGCGCACGCGCCGCACGACCTCGAGCTGCGCACATCCGACCGACGCCGCGAGCCCGAGCGCCTGCGGCGTCAGGCGCGTGCCTGCGGGCAGGATCACCGAGCCGCGCCGGATATCCGCGCCTTGTTGCGTGATCCACTCGCCCGCCGTGGGCGCCTGCCCGAACGCAACGCGCCCGTCGTCCGACGCTTGTGCCATTTCCTGCATGACGACGGCGTCCGCGCCGGGGGGCACCGTCGCGCCGGTGAAGATGCGCGCGGCCGTACCCGCCGCGAGCGGCCCGGCCGCGTGCCCCGCCGGGATGCGCTGCGACACCCGCAACGTGACCGGCGCGCCTTCGCTCGCGCCAGCGAGATCGGCGATGCGAACCGCGTAGCCATCCATCGAACTGGTGTGCATCGGCGGGACGTCGAGCGGCGAGGTCACGTCGGCGGCGAGCACGCGGTTCAGCGCATCGAGCGTGTCGACGCGCTCGCGGGCGTCGACCTGACGCGCGGCGTCGAGCAGACGGCCGAGCGCGTCGGCGGTGGCGAGCATCGGAGAACGGCTTGAAGCGGCTGGCGTGGATGACATGGCGTTCGGTTGGGACGCGCGCGGCGGCCTGATCGTGAAAGGGACATTGCAATTCCGGTCAACTATTGTAGCGAGAAGGCAGGCGTCGCACCTTCGCCCTCGGGCACGCCGGACATGCGCCGCGACCGATACCGCAATCCATTCGCGCGCCTCAAAGCCGCGGCGGTGCGGTGATACACTCGCAGCACACTTCCCACGTCCATTTCCATGAAATTCTGTTCCCTCTGCGGCCACGAGGTCGGTCTCGCCATTCCGCCCGGCGACAACCGCGAGCGCTTCGTCTGCAACAACTGCGGCACCGTTCACTATCAGAATCCGCGCAACGTCGTGGGCACCGTGCCGGTGTGGGACGACAAGGTGCTGCTGTGCCGTCGCGCGATCGAGCCGCGTTACGGCTACTGGACGCTGCCCGCGGGCTTCATGGAAATGCAGGAAACGACGAGCGAAGGCGCCGCGCGCGAGACGCTCGAGGAAGCGGGCGCGCGCGTGGAGATTCAGAGTCTCTTCACGCTGCTCAACGTGCCGCACGTGCATCAGGTGCATCTGTTCTATCTGGCGCGGCTGCTCGATATCGAAGTCGATCCCGGCGAGGAGAGTCTGGAAGTGAAGCTCTTCGAGGAAAGCGAGATTCCGTGGGACGAGATCGCCTTTCCGACGGTCGGACAGACGCTGCGATTCTTCTTCGCCGATCGCGCCGCCGGAAACTTCACGCTGCATACGGGCGACATCTTCCGCACGCTGCGCGACGGCTGATTCCGCCGCTGTCCGACGAATCTCACTGAACGCCGCCCTCCCGAGAACATGGTTCCCTGGCTCGCCGACGACGATCCCTTCCCGCCCGTCGAGCGCGCGCTCGGCGCGGCGAGCGGCGCGCCGGGCCTGCTCGCCGCGAGCGCCGATCTTCTGCCGTCGCGGCTCATCGATGCTTACGGGCGCGGCATCTTCCCGTGGTATTCCGACGGCCAGCCCGTGCTGTGGTGGAGTCCCGATCCGCGCATGGTGCTGTTTCCGGCCGAGTTCAAGGTGTCGGATTCGCTGCGCAAGACCTTGAAGCGCGTGGTGCGCGATCCGGTCTGGGAGATCCGCGTCGACGACGATTTTCCCGCCGTGATGCGCGCCTGCGCCGACACGCCACGCGACGGCCAGCGCGGAACGTGGATCACGTCGGATATCGTGGATGCCTACACGACCTTGCATCGCGCAGGCAACGCGCACAGCGTCGAGACGTGGTTCGACGGCGTGCGCGTGGGCGGACTGTACGGCGTGTCGTTCGGGCGCATGTTCTTCGGCGAGTCGATGTTCGCGCACAAGACCGACGCGTCGAAAATCGCGCTTGCGGCGCTCGTCGGACACTTGCGCCGCAATCAAATTGAGATGATAGACTGCCAGCAGAACACGTCGCATCTGGCGTCGCTGGGCGGCCGCGAGATCGCGCGCCGCGCGTTCGTCGCGCATCTGAGACGGGCGACGGCGGAACCGGCGATCGGCTGGCGCTTCGACAAATCCGTCCTTCTCGACGTGCTGGCACGCTAAACGCTACACGCGTGATGCCCGAGCGACACATGCAATGCAGCCGCCGCGCGCCTGAAGACGATCTCGCGCGCCGGCCGGCAACGACGAGACGACGCCTGCGAGAGCCGCCAACGTGACACATCCGAACGAGCTGCCGCTGTCACCGCTTTCCGCGCTGCAATTCTATGCAACAGCGCCCTACCCTTGCAGTTATCTGGAAGGGCGTGTTGCGCGCTCGCAGGTGGCCACGCCGAGCCATCTCATCAACTCCGACGTCTACACCGAACTCGTCAAGGCCGGCTTCCGGCGCTCGGGCGTCTTCACGTATCGACCGTATTGCGACGGCTGCCGCGCCTGCGTGCCGGTGCGCGTGCCGGTCGCGCGCTTCGTGCCGAACCGGGCGCAGCGGCGCGTCTGGAAGCTGCACGGCAATCTGATCGCGAGCGTCGCGCCGCTGCATTACGACGAAGAGCATTACGCGCTTTACATGCGCTATCAGTCGGCGCGTCACGCGGGCGGCGGCATGGACCGCGACAGCCGCGATCAGTACGAGCAGTTCCTGCTGCAAAGCCGGATCAATTCGCGGCTCGTCGAGTTTCGCGAACCCGCGCATCCGGGACATCCGGACGAGCCCGGCGAACTGCGCATGATCAGCATGATCGACATACTCGGCGACGGCTTGTCGTCCGTGTACACGTTCTTCGAACCCGATCTGCCGAAGACGAGCTACGGCACCTTCAACATCCTCTGGCAGATCGAGCAGGCGAAGAGTCTCGACTTGCCGCACGTCTACCTCGGCTACTGGATCCGCGAAAGCGAAAAAATGGCGTACAAGGCCAATTTCCGGCCGCTGGAAGGTCTGATCGACGGCCGCTGGACGCTGCTCGATCCCGCGAACACGCACTCCGCGGGCGCGCTGCCGATGCCCGGGCGCATCAACGGCCCGAGCCAGCCGAAATAGCCGCCGAAGTCCCTCCCGCGCGCCCGGACCGGCACGCCGTCCGAAACGGCTAAAATAGCGGTCTTAAAAAAATTCGCCGTCGCCGGCTTTCATTTCGTGTTCAGTTCCCTCTATCCGATCGCGCGTTCGCATCTCTTCAAGATGGACGCGGAAGACGCTCATCATCTGACGCTGCGCATGCTCGGCGCGGCTGGCCGCACCGGGCTCGCCGGCATGCTCGCCAAGCGCGGCCCCGATTCGCCCCGCACCGTCATGGGCATCACGTTCCGCAATCCGGTCGGACTCGCGGCGGGGCTCGACAAAGACGGCGCGTGCATCGACGGGCTCGCGGCGCTCGGCTTCGGCTTCATCGAAGTGGGCACCGTGACGCCGCGCGCGCAACCGGGCAATCCGCGCCCGCGCATCTTCCGGCTGCCCGAGGCGAACGCGCTCATCAACCGGATGGGCTTCAACAATCGCGGCGTCGATCAGTTCGTCGCGAACGTCAAGGCCGCGCATTATCGCGGCGTGCTGGGACTGAACATCGGCAAGAACGCCGATACGCCGATCGAACGCGCCGCCGAGGACTATCTGTATTGCCTCGAGCGCGTCTATCCGTTCGCGAGCTATGTGACGATCAACATTTCGTCGCCGAACACGAAGAATCTGCGGCAGCTCCAGGGCGCGGGCGAACTCGATTCGCTGCTCGGCGCGCTCAAGCAAAAGCAGGCGCGGCTGTCCGATCTGCATGGCAAGCTCGTGCCGCTCGCGCTGAAGATCGCACCCGATCTCGACGACGAGCAGATCAAGTCGATCGCGGGCACGTTGCTGGCTCACAAGATCGACGGCGTGATCGCGACCAACACCACGCTTTCCCGCACCGCCGTGACCGGCATGAAGCACGGCGACGAAGCGGGCGGCCTGTCCGGGCGTCCGGTCTTCGACGCGTCGAACGAGGTCATCCGCAAGCTGCGCGCGGAGGTCGGGACCGACGTGCCGATCATCGGCGTAGGCGGAATTTTCTCGGGCGACGACGCGCGCGCGAAGCTCGCGGCGGGCGCGTCGCTGGTGCAGATTTATACGGGGCTGATCTATCGCGGTCCCGCGCTCGTGAAAGAGTGCGTCGAAGCGCTCGCGTGACGCCCCAATCCGGCATATAGACATAAGCAAACGATATTACGCAGCGATTGCGTTTTCACTATGATCGCCGCATCGAAAAAAAGACGCTGTGCCCATCAAGAGGAAAACAACACGATGAAACTGTCCACGCTCAAGAAGCTCGTCGCCGCCAGCCTGATCGGCGCGGCATTCACGGCCGTCACGACCGCCGCCCACGCCGAAGATCTGCTCGATCAGGTCAAGCAGCGCGGCACGCTGCGCGTCGGTCTCGAAGGAACCTTCCCGCCGTTCAACTCGAAAGCGCCGAACGGTGAACTGGTCGGCTTCGACGTCGATATCGCCAAGGCCGTCGCGGCCAAGCTCGGCGTGAAGCCCGAGTTCGTCACGACCGAATGGAGCGGCATCATCGCGGGCCTGCAGGCGGGCAAGTTCGACGTGATCGTCAACCAGGTCGGCATCACCGATGCGCGCAAGCAGACGCTCGATTTCTCGCCCGCCTACACGTACTCGAACGCGCAACTGATCCAGCGCAGCGACGACAAGCGCGAGTTCAAGTCGCTCGAAGAACTGAAGGGCAAGAAGCTCGGCGTCGGCCTCGGCACGAACTATATGGACATGGCGAAGTCGGTGCCGGGCATCGACGTGAAGACGTATCCGGGCGCGCCCGAGTACCTGCGTGATCTCGCCGCCGGGCGTCTGGACGCCGCGCTCAACGACCGCCTGATGCTCGCGTACTTGCTGAAGAATTCGCAATTGCCGCTGCGCACCGGCGCGAATGTCGGCGCGGGCAATCCGTCCGGCATTCCGTTCAAGAAGGGCAATCCGAAGTTCGCCAAGGCGATCGACGACGCCATGACCCAGCTCGAAGCCGATGGCACGTTCTCGAAGATTTCGGACAAGTGGTTCGGCATCGACGTGACGAAGCCGGCGAAATAAGACGCGCCGTTTCCGGCGTCGCGAGGGCGGCATCGTAACGGTGCCGCCCTTCTCTTTTGCCGGCTCGGTTTAATATGTGCCGGTTTGTTTCACTTCAGCACCGTTTCAGTCAACGCGTCTCTTAAATGTCCACGACATCCCTGCTCGTTCAATCGGCGCCCGTGCTGGCGCAAGGCGCGCTGCTGACGATCAAGTTCGCGCTCTACTCGATGTTCTTCGGCCTCATCGCGGCCGTCGTACTGGCGTTGATGGGCATCAGCCAGAACCGCGCGCTCGTCGCGATCGGACGCTGCTATGTCAGCGTGATGCGCGGCACGCCGCTGCTCGTGCAGATCTTCGTCATCTACTACGGCCTGCCGAGCCTCGGCATCTCCCTCGAACCGACGCCCGCGGGCGTGATCGCGCTGTCGGCGAACGTGGCCGCGTATCTCTCGGAAAGCATGCGCGGCGCGATTCTCGGCATCCACGCCGGGCAGTGGCTCGCGTCCTATAGCCTCGGACTGTCGCGCGCGCAGACGCTGCGTTACGTGATCGGGCCGCAGGCACTGCGCATCGCGGTGCCGAGCCTGTCGAACAGTCTCATCAGTCTGATCAAGGACACATCGCTCGTGTCGGTCATCACGGTGACCGAACTGTTGCGCAGCGCGCAGGAAGTGATCGCGGCGACCTATCAGCCGTTGCCGCTTTATCTGGCGGCGGCGTTCGTCTACTGGATTCTTTGCAGCGTGCTCGAATTCGTGCAGCGGATTTTCGAGCGGCGTCTCGCGCTGCCGGGGCGGCACTGATCGCAAACAGGCCGCTGAAAAGCGGCTTTTTCGCATTAGTCGGTTTCGAACGGAAACCTGAGATTCAAATCGCGCCGCGCGGCGTCGATGATCGCGATCATCCGCATCGACGTTGCGTGCGGCATGACCGGGCTCTCGGTTTCGCCGGCGCGCAGCAGCTCGCAGAAATGCGCGGTTTCGTAGTTGAGGCCGCCGCCCGAGAACGGCTCGTCGAGTTCGGCCTTTCTTCCGTCCGTATAAGCGATCGTCGCGCGCGATGGATTCCACCAGTTCTCGTGGATCGTCACCGTGCCGAGCGTGCCGCCGATGAGCGCATCGCCGCGGCCTTGCAGCTCGAGTCCGCAGAACAGTTGCGCGATGCCGCGTTCGTGGCGCACGTTCAGGCTTGCGAAGACGTCGACGCCGGTCGCGCCGAGCCGTCCGATGGTCTGCACGTCGAGCGCCTCGCCGAGCCAGTCGACCGCGAGAAACGCCTCGTAAATGCCGATATCGAGCAGCGCGCCGCCGCCCGCGTCCAGCGAGAACGACGGATGATCGAGCGGCACGTTCGCCATCGAGCAGCCGGCCCGAACGAGACCGATTTCACCGATCGGATCGCTTTGCACATGCTCGCGCAAGCGGCGATACAGCGGATAGAACGGCGGCTTCATCGCTTCCATGAACAACACGTTCGCCGCGCGCGCCGCGTCGATCATGCGTTGCAGCTCGCGCGCATTCACGGCTGCGGGCTTTTCGCACAGCACGGGCTTGCCCGCCGCGAACGCGCGCAACGCGTACGCCGGATGGCTGTCCTGCAAGGTCGCGATGTAGAGCGCGTCGATGTTGGCGAGCAGCGCGTCGAAATCGGTGAATGCGCGGGCATCGAATGCATCGGCCAATGCGCGCGCCGGTTCTTCGCGGCGCGACCACACGCCCGCGAGCCGCGCGCCTTCGACGTGCGTGAGACTGTCGGCGAAGCGCCGCGCGATGCGTCCCGCGCCGACGATGCCCCAGCGGATCGTCTTTTCATCGATATTCGTATTGCTCAAGCCTGCCTCCGTGCGCCAGATTCGTCGTGCGACGCATTGTGCCTGATTGCGTCGCATGACGACTGCGCGCGGCGGGCTCAGACGGCAAAAAGCCGGGACATGTCCCGGCTCGATACATTCGATCGTCCGATGCGTTCGAGGACGCGCTACGCACCCGCGGACGCGTTCACGTTCGGCGACGCAGGCTGACTGTTCACGCGCTCCAGCGAGAACGCGCGGCCGACTTCTTCCGCGGCCAGGTCGACGAGCGCGCGCGTCGCGGCTTCGGCGGCGGCGGGATCTTTCGCCTCGATCGCCTCGACGACGCTCTTCTGCGCCGCGAGCGTCGCTTCGCGCACGGACTCGATGCCGTCGACGATCGGATTGACCGTCACCAGCGCGCCGCGCACGATCGCCGTCATCTGACGAAAGAACTGGTTGCCGCTCGCCGCCACGATGCGCGTATGCAGCACTTCGTCAGCCGCCTGATATTCCGGCTCGCCGACCTGCAGACGCGACAGTGTGTCGAATGCATCGCGAATCCCGGCGATTTCGTCGGGCGTCGCGCGGGCGGCGGCGAGCGCTGCGGCGCGCGGCTCGATCAGCATGCGGAATTCGATTACATCGCGTAAAAACGTCTGATCCGGCTTGGCGCGAAAACGCCAGCTCACCACGTCCTCGTCGATGAGACGCCAGTCGCTCATCGGACGAATGCGCGTGCCGGTTTTCGGCCGCACATCCAGCATGTGCCGCGCGAGCAGCATCGAGAGCGCCTCGCGCATGACGGTGCGGCTCACGTCGAACTCCTTCGAGAGGATGTCCTGCGGTGGCAGTATCGCGCCATATTTTTGCTCGACGATCCCTGAGACGAGTCCGTCCATGACCTTCGCCACCAGCGATCGCTCTTTGTTGTCATCCATCTCGCTTCTCCCCTTCTCGCCTGTTCCGTAGCCGTGTGTATGAGCGCATCGCTTTCGCTTCCCGGGCTGCGAAAGGCACGACGGGTTCCCGACAGGTCCATTCGTCGTGCTTGATACGTTGCGTCTTCGTTGCTTCGAATGCCAGTTGGGAATTTCCTGACAGGGTAATCCCTCTGGCTTCGACGTCACTGTTTCGTTTTTTACTTCTTACCGCTTCACGTGCATCTCTTGCGCTCGCGCCGCGCGCGCGCAGGCATTCATCAGGGAAACTGAAGAATGGCTGCGTCGCGTCGCGGCGTGTGCGTTCTTTCGCGGCCCGCTGTTGCCATCGGACCGATCATGCACCCATTTGAGCAAGCATCTCGTAGGCTTTCTGTGCGAACGCGAACGGAAGCCGGCTCGCTTTTGCCTTTTGTATGATCGGATGGTTTGGACGAAAGTACCGTGGCGCGGTGCAAGCGGGGCGATTTGTCAGCCCTATGCTTAAATCGCGCCATCTGTCGTTCGGGGTGTGCGCGCGTCGAGATCGATCTGCCGGCGCTTCAGTGCTTCGCGCTCCGTAAGCGCTTGCTGATACACCGCGAGGTACTCGTCGCAGACTCTTTCGACGGAAAGCTGGTGCAGGCCGTGACGCGCGCGCGCCGCCAGTTGCCCACGCGCCTGCCGGTCGAGCAGAAGCCAGCGCAGTTTTGCCGCTGCCTGCCCGATGTCGCCGGCGGGCACGAGCAGACCCGCAGCGCCGTCGTCGAGCATTTCGGGGATACCGCCCACGCGCGTCGCGACGATCGCGCAGCCGGCCTCGCGCGCCTCCGCGATCACGAGCGGACTCGGGTCCTGGCGCGAGAGCAGCGCGATTACATCGGCGCTCGCGAAATACGGCCGTGTATCGGCGACGAAACCCGTGAAGTGCGCGTTCTCCGCGATGCCGAGCTCGGCTGCCAGCGCTTCCATCGATCCGCGATCGGGGCCTTCGCCGACGAGATACAGATGCGGCTCCGCCATGAATTCGCGCTCGCTCGCGGACTGCTCGCGCACCTGCGCGAACGCCTGCAGAAGATCCGCAATCCCTTTCCTGCGATACATCCCCGCCACGCAGACGATATTCGGATGCTTGAGCCGCACCGGCTTCGCGGGCGGCCGCGTGATGAGCCGCGGCGCGCCGACGGCGCCGTTGAGCACGGTCGACAACCGCGCCGGCCCGATGCCGCGCGCCTCCAGATCGAGCGCCAGCGCGCGGCTCACGGCCACCATGCGATCGCCCGCGCGCACCAGCGCCGCGCTTTTCTGCAGTTCGTGATGCACCGTGGTGACGAGCGCGAAGCGCCGCCGCATGCTGCCGAAACGCGAAATGAGCGCGCCGGTCATCATGTGCGCGTGCACGATGTCGGGATCGAAACGATCGATGAGACGATTGAATCCCGCGATCATCGACGGCACGCGCCACGGTTGCCGCGACTGCTGCAGCGAAACATGCGTGATGCCGTGGCGACGCAAAAGCGGCTCGAAGCCGCCGCCCGACGACGCGACCACGACGTCCTGCCCCATGCGCGCCTGCATGCAGGCGAGATCGACCATCATGTTGACGGTGCCGTTGCCGATCGTCTGCGCGTGATTGGCGAGATGGACTATTCGCATGAGATAGGCTGTTTGTGCGCTCGCCGGCCCATGCCGGCGGCGTCGATCTTATTGTTTCGAGGACGCGTCTCGAAGCGGCCTGCGCCGCGCCGATCGCGTTGTTATCGCGTTGTTATCGCTTTGTTATTGCCTCGATGCCCGGACGGTCCACGCCTTCGATGCTGCTGACTGCCGCGTTGGTTCTTTCGCCGCGCGCGCGGTTGCGGCGCACGCTGCGCGTCTCTGGTGGCGCTTACAGCAACTCGTACGTCGTGGCGTTGTCGCTCGCGGCGAACGGAGCCTTGCTCGCGCCCGATGCTTCGCGCGATTGCCGGCCCTTTCTCGTCAGACCGATGTACGGCATGCCGTGCTCGAGAAACGGCCCTTCGGTCTTGCGAAAGCCGAACGCCTCGTAGAAACCGCGCAGGCTCACCGGCGCGGTCAGCCGCACGCGGCGGCCGGGCCAACGCTCGGCGGTCACCGCGAGCACGCGTTCGATCAGTGCGTGCGCGGTGCCGTCGCCGCGACGCAGCGGGCTCGTCAAGATCTTGTCCACCACGACTTCCGGATCATCCGCGTCGCCCTCGTTGATGCGTGCATAGGCGAGCACGGGCATCGAACGGCTCATGTCCTCGGCGGCGAATACGTGCGTGCCGGTTTCATCGCGACCATCCGGGTCGAGATGGACATGCGACTGTTCGACGACGAACACCGCACTGCGCGCGCGCAAAATCAGATAAAGCTCCCGCGCAGTGAGTTGTTCGAAATCCAGCGTTTTCCAGTTCATCGATTATCTCCATGCTTTACCGGCAATTACCGGCGTTGCGACGATTGAACGTTACGTGCCGACCCGCCTGAATTCAGTGCGCCATCGCACCGACCCATGACGCGCGCGCCTTTCAAATAAGCTCGACCACACGCACAAAGGCGTCCCGGGGAAAAAGACGCCTTTCCGACGATCAATGCGACCGCGCTACAGCCCGGGTTGCGGGCTGCCGCGCGCGCGTCGCATGGCGTCGATAGCACTCGCGTAATACGGCACCTTCATGGGAAAATCACAATGCATACCGCCATCGAACGCGATAGAGACGCACGATTAAAAGCACATTCGCTCCATTGCGCACGCGGTATCGAACGCCGGCCTTTCCGGCCCGAGGTCACGGCATGAGCGCGTTCCATACGAGCGGTGTGACGGATTCAGGAGCAAGTCGTTCCCGCGTCGTGTCACTCGATCCCTTGCGCATGCGTGCGCGGCGGCATCACGCGCACGCGCTGCATCGCGGCGAGCGCATCTGGCGTGAAGCGGTCGCGCCCGTCGATCTGTGGATCGAAATTCTGCACGGCAACGGGCTCGAACCGCGCGCTGCGCTCGCGTTCGCCGTCGCTCAGGACTTCGAAGCCGATCAGTTCACGCTCGGCAAGCTGCCGTTCGAAGACATCGAAAAACTCTACGGCCTGCAAGTGCAGGAGCTTTCCGTGTTCGATTCGCTCGAAGAGCGCGCGCTCGTGCAGACGCGCCGCGCGAATATCGTGCTCGTCGAAGTCGATGCGTTCTATCTGCCGGACACGCGCACGGCTTCGTATCGCCGCGAGCATGCGAAGACGACCATCGGCATCGATGTGATCGATCGCGATGCGCGGCGTCTCGGCTACTTTCATCACACGGGTTATCACCTTCTCGACGGCGAAGACTACGACGGCGTGCTGCGCTCGAATGCGACGCCCGAGCCGGCGCTTTTTCCGCACGTCGAGTTTGTCAAGCGCGTGCGCGAGCCGCTGTCGGGCACGCCGCTCGCGGAAGTATCGGCGGATCTGCTGTGCGCGCATCTGTTGCGGCGTCCGATGCACAATCCGATCACGCGTTGGCGCGCGGCGTTTCCCGAGCATCTCGATACGATGATTGCGCGCGGCGAATCGTATGCGCGTCATTACGCCTTCAACGTGATGAGGCAACTCGGCGCGAACTTCGAATTGCTCGCGCATTATCTGCAGTGGATGCGCGAACAAGGCTTCGACATTCCCGTGCAGACGTATGCGGGCGCGCGCAAGATCGCGAGCGAAACCATGGTGATGCAGTGCCGCCTCGCGCGCGCCCTTTCGCGCGGACGACGAGAGCTGTGCGAGACATCGTTCGACGTGATCGAGGATGCGTACGAACGCGTGATTCCTCCGCTTGCGGACATCGTGTGCTGAACGTTGATGTCGAACCGCGATTCGCACGCGCTTTCATCTCGGCAGCGACTGTTTAAAAAGACACATTTCAACCCTTGTTTCAAGGGTTTTTTCACTCGCTTACCTTCGCGTCTTATGCGGGTTTTTATGACCTCGTGATGTCGCCGCGAGAATTTCTGCGCGACGGTTTCTCCGCGTTAATGAGTTCCGCATGAGATTGTCCTCGATGAAACATTTCAGGGCATCGCGTGCACGACTGAAATGCGCTGCGCCCGACCATGAATCCGATGAATGACGCGCAAACGTTTCACGGCGGCTAGTCGCGTGCCGAACTCGCGAGAGGGTCGCTACAAGGCCTGTGTGGGCTACTCCTCGCCGAAAGCCGCGCTACAGAGGCGCTTATGCGCGAGGAATCGCACACGCAGATTTCACTTCGTGCAACGGGCGCAACGTTTCCGCTTCATGCAACGCCGCGCGGAAGACTTTTCCCGATACCGGCAAAGCCTTATCCGGCAAGGCTTCGTGGGGAATCAAGCAGCGCTCGGATAAACACGCGTTCGCCAGCCCACGGAGCCGATGGAACACGGATGAATCATTTTCCATTGTCCCTACGAAAGAAGGTGGTATGTCGAAGGGATGTCGACCCGTGAGGCCTGTCGCACCGTGGTCAAAAAATCCTCAACCGCCATTCGAGGGGTATGCGCTGATGAAACTCATCGGGGCACGCACGTATTCCTAAGACCACCGATGTTCAAGACTGAAACAAAAACGCAGCGCTGCGCTGCATCACAAAAAGTGCACGAGTTATGAGGCCCCGCCAGCATTGCGATTGCCCGCATTGGCACAGTCCTCGCTATTAGAAGCACGCAACCCAGACCAGTGCGATCAACCAAAAGCAATTCAAGTACGAAACGGGCGGCTACGGGGCTGATGTCATCCTTCCTCGAGGAACCGGCGCAAGCGGCAATCTTCGAAAACGGTCACATCAGTAAATAAAAATTGAAGCGCAACGCGCGAAAGTTACGAGAGAGAACAATCATGCTGACCCTCCAGTCCGACCTGCACGGCAATCATCTGCTTGGCGCGCTTCCTGCGCACGAATGGCAGGCGCTCACGCCGCATCTCGAACTCGTGCAATTGCGCACCGAGCAACTGCTGTGCGACTCCGGCCAACGGATTCACCACGTCTACTTCCCGACGACCGCGATCATCTCGCTGCTGCACACGATGGAAGACGGCGGTTCGGTCGAGATTGCCGCGGTGGGACGCGAAGGCATGACTGGCGTGCCGGTTCTGACCGGCGGCGAAACGATGCCGACCCGCGTGCAGGTGCAATGCCCGGGCTTCGCGTATCGCATGAGCGCGCAAGCGTTGCGCGAGCAGTTCGGCCGCTCGGACTTCCTGCGCCGCCTGATGCTGCTCTATATGCAGGCGCTGCTCACGCAGGTCGCGCAGACGGCGGCATGCAACCGGCATCACTCGCTGAACAAGCAACTTTGCCGCTGGCTGCTGATCGAAATCGATCGCACGGCGTCGAACGAATTGCAGGTCACGCAGCAACTGATCGCGGACATGCTGGGCGTGCGCCGCGAAGGCGTGACCGAAGCGGCGGGCAAGCTTCACGACGCGGGTCTCATTCATCACAGCCGCGGCTGCATCAAGGTCGTGGATCGCGAGGGTCTGGAAGCACGCGCATGCGAGTGCTACGGGCTCGTCAAGCGGGAGTTCGATCGACTACTTCCGCGTCTTCGTGCAACCGAGGCGATATCGGCCTCAAGTGTCTAACGGCTAGGATTAATGCAAGAAAAAAACCTCGATCTGTTCTCATGGCTGGCGCGTGTTCTGGATGTCTGTCTCATCATCGCGGGCGGATTGATCGCGCATGACGTACGCTTTTCGTCGCTGGATTTCGTCAGCGATATCGAAAGGCTTCTGATCGCGTTCAACTCCGCACTCGCCCTCCTGCTCTTCCCGGCTTTCGGCGTGTATGAAACCTGGCGCGGCAAGCCGTTCGCCATGATGCTGGCGCGCGTCACTTTGGCGTGGATGGCGGTCGTCGCGGGCGCCCTGCTGCTCGCCTTCACGCTACATCGCATGGATACGGTGTCGCGACTCTGGTTCGCGTATTCGACGCTCATTTCCGGCGCGCTCATCATCGCTTCGAAGCTGATCGTGTACTCGGCCTTGCGCCTGATGCGCGGCCGCGGCCTGAATCAGCGCACCGTGGCGATCGTCGGCGCGCAGGGTTTCTCGCGGACCTTGCTCGCGCACCTGTGCAGCACGCCCGAACAGGGCTTTACTCCGGTGTGCATTCTCGATACGACCGGCGACGAGGAACTGCACGCGAGCGGCATCAGCGGCATGCCCACGCCGACGACCGCGATCGGCATGGGCGGCAATCGTTTGCCGGTGCTGAACGATTTCGACGAACTCGTCGAGAAGGTGCGCGCCGAGGAAATCAACGAAGTGTGGCTCGCGCTGCCGCTGTCGCAGGAGCACACGATCTACCGCTTCGTGCATGCGCTGCGGCACGATTTCGTGAATCTGCGGCTGATTCCGGACACGCGCAGCATTTCGCTCTTCAATCATTCGATGACGGATGTCGCCGGGCTCGCGACCATCAACCTGACGACGTCTCCGATCAGCACGCTGCAGATGTGGCCGAAGATGCTCTTCGACCGCCTGTTCGCGGCGGCCGCGCTGCTCGCGCTCTCGCCGCTGATGATCGCGATCGCGATCGCCGTGAAGACGACCTCGAAGGGTCCGGTGTTCTTCACGCAGCATCGCAAGGGCGCGGACGGACGGCCGTTTCGCATCTACAAGTTCCGTTCGATGGGCGTGCATCGCGAGCACGGTCAAGTGACGCAGGCGACGCGCAACGATCCGCGCGTGACGAAGGTCGGCGCGTTCCTGCGGCGCACGAGCCTCGACGAGCTGCCGCAGTTCCTGAACGTGCTGTTCGGGCATATGTCGGTGGTCGGTCCGCGCCCGCACGCGATCGAGCACGACGATCTGTACAAGGATCTCGTCTACGGCTACATGTTCCGCTACCGCATCAAGCCCGGCATTACCGGCTGGGCGCAGGTGAACGGCTATCGCGGCGCGACGGAAAAGGTCGAGAAGATGCAAAGCCGCGTGAAGTTCGACCTCTTCTACATTCACAACTGGTCGTTCTGGTTCGACATCAAGATCGTCGCGATGACGATGTTCAAGGGATTCATCGGACGCAACGCGTATTGATCGGCGTAAAAACGCGAAAGGCCCGGCGATTTTCGGATCGCCGGGCCTTTCGCTTGGTGCGCGCGTGACTTACTTGTAGTCGATGCGCTCGACGCCGTTCTCCGTGCCGAGCAGACAGATATTCGCGCCGCGCGCCGCGAACAGACCGACCGTCACGACGCCCGGCCAGGCGTTGATCTGCGCTTCGAGCGCACGCGGATCGGTGATCGACAGGCCCTTCACGTCGAGGATTTCGTTGCCGTTGTCCGTGATGAACGGCGAGCCGTCCTTCGTCACGCGCACGATCGGCACGCCGCCGAGCGCCGCGAGCTTGCGGCCGATTGCCGTGCGCGCCATCGGCACGACTTCGACGGGCAGCGGGAACGTGCCCATCACCGGGACGCGCTTGCTCGCGTCGGCGATGCACACGAACACGTCCGCCACCGACGCGACGATTTTCTCGCGCGTGAGCGCGCCGCCGCCGCCCTTGATCATCGCGCCGCTCGCGTCGATTTCATCGGCGCCGTCGACGTAAATGGAGAGCGTCTCGATGTCGTTCAGATCGAACACCTTGAAACCGTGCGATTCGAGCCGCGCCGTGGTCGCGAGCGAACTCGACACCGCGCCGCGATAACGCGCCTTGGACTTCGCGATGGCGTCGATGAAGCAGTTCGCCGTCGATCCGGTGCCGACGCCGATGATCGCGCCTTCCGGCACGTTCGCGTTCACGTAGTCGGCGGCGGCCTGACCGACCAGTTGCTTGAGTTCGTCTTGAGTCATGGGAGCGGTGCTGCTGTATCGGTGAAAACTGAGATTTTATCGGAGCGCGGGCGACGGCCTCGCGGATCATGCCAACGCGTGCAGGAAGCCGAGCGGATCGTGCGTGCGCGCCACCGACGCGATGAACGCGAACACGACGATCGCCAGCACGCCATAAACGGCGCGCGCGCCCTTCGTGCGGCCGCGCTTGAGCGCGAACGTGCCGAGCACGATATAGACGACGAGCCCCGCGATTTTCGCGCCGAGCCACGCAGCGTTCGCCGAAAAGCCGATGATCGCGACCAGCGCGATGGCGCTCGCGAGCAAAAGCGTATCGACGATATGCGGCAGGATTTTCGTCGCGCGCGCGGCGAGGAGGCGCGAATTCGTCAGCATCCAGATCCAGCGCAGCACGAATCCGGCGATGGAAAGGCCGGCGCAGGTCATGTGGATCGCGCGCAGTGTCGGAAACCAGTCGTTCATTGTGGGAAGTATTTATCGAGCAGGGCCTGGGCGATCGCGTCGCTTTCTGCATCCGCGTTGCCCGCGTGATCCGACGGGCGAAAGTGCATCTGAAACGCGCTGAAGACGCGGCGGGTTTTGGCGTCGAGCACGCCGTCGGTCGCGACTTCGTAGCCGTAGCGGTTCAGCTTTTCCTGCAGCGCGCGCACGTCCGATGGCGCCTTCGGATCGCGGCCCGCGAGATGCGTGGCAACAGCCGCGTCGTCGGGCCATGCGCCCACGCCGGCGTCGTATAGCGCATGCCACGGGAAAAGCGGACCCGGATCGATCTTGCGTTGCGGCGCGATGTCGCTATGGCCGACGACGCGCGTCGGCGGGATGTGGTAGCGCGCGACGATATCGCGGGAGAGCTTGATGAGCGCATCGACTTGCGCGGGCGGATACGGCTGCCATTTTCCATCGCTCAGCGGGCCGATCGGACCGAGATTCACGTTCTCGATGCCGATAGACGACGCGTTCAGCTCCGTCGCGCCCTGCCACGAGCTCACGCCGGCGTGCCAGGCGCGCTTGTCTTCCGGCACCAGTTGATAGACGACCGGCTCGCCTTTCTCGATGCGCGGGGCGTCGGGGACGACGTAGTGCACGCTGACTTCATCGCCGGTCAGGACGGCGAGCGATCCCGCTTCGTCGATCTCCGTGTAGTGCATCACGAGGAAACGGATGCGGGAATCGGCGTTCTTCGCGTGGTACTGCGTGTCGGCGATGTAGGTGGTGCGGTCTTGCATCGCGGTGCAGGCGGTGAGCAGGCATGCGGAGATTGCTGCGGCAAGACGAATCGCGCGTGTGGTGCTCGTCACGATTGCATTTCTCGAAGCGAATGCACGTGCATCCAGTGGGTGAGAAGCGCGTCGCGGCTCGGCTGGCTTTTGGGATCTTTCGGAAGCCGAAGCCTTTTGCCGGCTAGCGCGGCGTACTCGCTGCCCTTCAGTTCCGGCGAAATCGACACTTCATAGGTCGCAGGGTCAATCGTAATCAGCATGCGGTCGTAAAGCGTGTGCAAGTCCGCACGAAGTAAAAGGCCGTTTCGAACGTCGTTGGTTTCAGTGCCCATGTAGCCGCAGATATGCGCGGCTTCGAGAACCGCTTCGACCGCGCAGTCCGTGAGCGCGCAACGGCGCTCGTAGGCTTTGAGCAGTCCATTGCGAAACGCGGGTTGGCCTTGCCTTACGACGATGGAAACGAGTGTCTTCTTGCGGGCGTCTTCGATGCACGATGGATCGAATTCAGTGAAAGTCTCAAGAGCTTGCTCGACTCGATCGATGAGCAGAGCGCTGGCCACTGGCGAATCGAAGCGGGGACTCTTCAGCTCGAAATACCCATCTTGCCAACGAGTCACCAGCGCCAAACCGAGAACTCGATAGCGCGGTCTCGGCTTAGGCTTGACCTGACGCAGAACGCCAACCGGAATCCCATCATTCATACATGCCACAAGCGCGCGATTTGTGAACTGACTATCACGCTCAGCGGGATCGAGTTGCTCTTGGAAATACCGGTAGGTCCAAGACCCGTCTGACAATGTGATCGGCTCGTGATCGGCGTACGGGCTATTCAGCGACTGACGCACGCTGACGGCGTAGCCGATGCCTTTCGGTTTATGTATGCCTTTTGCCTTGTTGACGATAAAAGTGCCATCCGGCAAAGGCTTTGGCCATTCCACTTCTTGGCCTTGAAAGTCCTGAAACCATTGGAGAGCGGCTCGGTGAGAAGGGCCGAGCCGTTCGAGCTTTGCGTTAAGTGACGCCATGTAGAAGCGAGGACGAATTCTGTTTCAAATGCTGGTCAGCAGTTACTTCTTCACCGCCCGCTGCCTCACCGCCTCAAACAAACAAACCCCCGACGCCACCGACACATTCAAACTCTCGACCGTCCCCGCCATCGGGATATTCATGATTTCGTCGCACGTCTCGCGGGTCAGGCGACGCATGCCCTCGCCCTCCGCACCGACGACGATCGCCACCGGACCATCCAGCTTGGTCTCGTAAAGCGATGCCGTCGCCTCGCCCGCCGTGCCGATCACCCAGACGCCCGCCTCCTTGAGTTCGCGCAGCGCGCGCGCCAGATTCGTCACGGTGATATACGGCACGCTCTCCGCCGCGCCGCTCGCCACCTTCGCCGCCGTCGCGTTCAGGCCCGCCGAGCGATCGCGCGGCGCGATCACCGCATGCGCGCCGGCCGCATCCGCGACGCGCAGACACGCGCCGAGATTATGCGGATCGGTGACGCCGTCGAGCACCAGCAGCAAAGGCGTGCCCGAAATGCCATCGAGCAGTTCGGCCAGATTCTGCGCGAGCGGCAGATCGTGCGCGCGCGCCACCACGCCCTGATGCTGGACGTTGCCCGACAGCCCCCAGAGACGCGCTTCATCGGCCGCGATCAGCCGCACGCCCGCTTCCTTCGCGGTCCGCAGAAAGTCCTGCATGCGCCGATCCTTGCGCGTGGGGTCGTACAGCACCTCCTCGATCGACGATGCATCCGCGCGCAAACGTGCGGTCACTGCGTGAAATCCGTATAGAACCTTGAGACGTGACATGACTGATCCGAACCTTCGGTGAAAACTTGAAAAGCACGACGCGGTCCGAAGCACGAAGCATCGGACCGCGCGTATTCGATGGCGGCTGTATTGACGCGCCGCCCTAACGTTTCTTGCGCGCCGGCCGTCCCTGCGATGCCGACTTCGACGCCGCTCCGCGCTTCTTCGCCGCGCCGCCGCGCGGACTCGCCGCAAGCGACGCGCCCTTCTTCGTGCCGCCGCGCGCGCGCGTGCTCGGGGCGTCGTCGTCGCCGAACGGACGGATACGCGGTCCCGCGCCGATGCCGGCAGCCGCTGCATCGCTCGCACCGGTCGACGGACGCGGCGACGGCGGCTTCACCGGCGTATCGCGAACCAGCCGGAAATCGATCTTGCGCGCATCGAGATCGACGCGGCTCACCTGCACGCGCACGCGATCGGACATCCGGTAGCGAATGCCCGTGCGCTCGCCGCGCAGTTCGTTCTTGATCTCGTCGTACTGGAAATAGTCCGAGCCGAGCTCGGTCACATGCACGAGTCCTTCGATGAAGAGCGAATCCAGTTGCACGAAAATGCCGAACGACGTCACGCCGTTCACCATGCCGCCGTATTCCTCGCCGAGCTTGTCGCGCATGAAGTAGCACTTGAGCCACGCTTCGACGTCGCGCGAGGCTTCGTCGGCGCGACGCTCGTTGGACGAGCAATGCAGCCCGAGCTCTTCCCAGATCGCGACGCTGTTGCGAGCGCGGCCACGCGCGGAGTCGTCGGCCTTCTGCAGTTCGCGCGCGGCTTTCGTGAGGCCCGTGCTCAGGAAAACATCGTGACCGACGTCCGGCAGATACTTCTTGCCCTGCAAGATCGCGTAGATCGCGCGATGCGTGAGCAAGTCGGGATAGCGCCGGATCGGACTCGTGAAGTGCGCGTACGCCTCATAAGCGAGGCCGAAATGGCCGATGTTGTCCGGGCTATAGACGGCCTGCTGCATCGAACGCAGCACCATCGATTGCAGCATCTGCGCGTCGGGCCGGTCGCGAATCTGCGCGATGAGGGCGGCGTAATCGCTCGCGTGCGGCTTGTCGCCGCCGGTGAGCGTCAAGCCGACGCCGCGCAGGAACGCGCGCAGGTTTTCGAGCTTCTCTTCCGTCGGCCCCGCGTGCACGCGATACAAACCGGGATGCTTGTTGCGCTTCAGAAAGTCGGCCGCGCAGACGTTCGCGGCCAGCATGCATTCCTCGATCAGCCGATGCGCGTCGTTGCGATGACGCGGCACGATCTGCTCGATCTTGCCCTGCGAGTTCACGACGATATACGTCTCGGTCGTATCGAAGTCGATGGCGCCGCGCTTCTGGCGCGCGGCATGCAGCGACTTGTAGACGCCGTAGAGGTTCTGCAGCTGCGGCAGGATATCGGCGCGCTTCGCCGCTTCCGGACCCTTCGTGTTGGTGAGCACGGCCGCGACTTCGGTGTATGTCAGGCGCGCCGCCGAGTGCATCACGCCGGGATAAAACTGATACGCCTTGATCTCGCCGCGCGCGGTAATGACCATGTCGCACACGAGCACGCAGCGATCGACATCGGGGTTTAGCGAGCACAGGCCGTTCGACAGCTTCTCCGGCAGCATCGGAATCACGCGGCGCGGGAAATACACCGACGTGCTGCGATCGAGCGCATCGATATCGAGCGCTTCGTTCGGACGCACGTAATGCGATACGTCCGCGATCGCGACCAGCAGACGAAAACCCTGACCACGTCCCACGGCGACCGGCTCGCAATACACGGCGTCGTCGAAATCGCGCGCATCTTCGCCGTCGATGGTGACGAGCGGCACGTCGCGCAGATCGACGCGATGACGGATATCCGCCGCGCGCACTTCGTCGGGCAGCTTGGCGGCGGCGGCGAGCGCGGCGTCGCTGAATTCGTGCGGCACGCCGTACTTGCGCACCGCGATTTCGATTTCCATGCCGGGATCGTCGATATCGCCGATCACTTCGACCACGCGTCCGAGCGGCTGCGAATGGCGGCTCGGAAAATCCGTCAGATCGACGGACACGACCTGCCCGACCTTGGCCTTCTTCGGATTTTGCGTGATGAGGATGTCATGCCCGATGCGCTTGTCTTCGGGCACGAGAATCAGCGCGCCGTTCTCGTTGACGAGGCGCCCGATGACGCGCTTGTTGGCGCGATCCGTGACCTCGACGATGTGCCCTTCCGGCCGTCCGCGCCGGTCATAGCCGACGATGCGCGCGAGCACGCGATCGTTGTGCATGACCTTCTGCATTTCGCCATTGGGGAGGAAGAGATCGTCCTGGCCGTCATCGCGGATCAGAAAGCCGAAGCCGTCGCGATGCCCCTGCACGCGCCCCGCAACAAAATTCGACGGATGCGTGAGTTGATAGTGGCCGCGCTTGTCGAGGCGGATTTGCCCGTCGCGTTCCATGGCCGCCAGTCGCTTGAAAAATCCTTCGCGCTCCTGGCGCTTGATCGACAACGCTTCGGCGATGTCGTTCGCGGCATGCGGTGTCTCGCTCGTGCGCAGCACGCCGAGAATTTCTTCGCGGCTCGGAATCGGATACGGATATTTGCTCAAGGGCGTAGTCGTGTTTTTTCTCGTTGGACGGGACTTTTGCGGTGCTTTGCAACCAATAATGCGGTCATCGTTGCGGGTCATTCTAACACCCGTCTTTTAAGCGCCACGGGCGCGAGACGCCGACGCGGCGCGCTTCGCGGCTCGTGACGCGGCGCGCTTCGCGGCTCGTTACAGGCATCGCATGGAAACGCTTGACAGATGCGTCAGGCTCGCTATAATTGCGTTCTCTGCTGCTTAACACTCATTCGAACGATCAGTAAAGCGCAGCAGATTTGAAGTAACACGCACCCTTGCCCAGGTGGCGGAATTGGTAGACGCACTAGGTTCAGGTCCTAGCGGTGGCAACACCGTGGAGGTTCGAGTCCTCTCTTGGGCACCAAGGTCCCTCTTTCGCGAGACGCTCGTTCGAGCGCATCGCACGCAAAAACCCCGCGCATCGTCGCGGGGTTTTTGTTTTCCGCCTTCGTTTTCCGTTCGCAATTCCGTTTCCGATTCGGTCCGCGGATGTCGAATTGAAATCGAAACGAATCTGCGTTCGCCGATTCACCTTCGTGCGGACGCGGCGGCGCGCCAGTCCCCGCGGCGCTGGTTTTCTTCAGCCGCAAGTGCAGCAGCATCGATGCCCCGCTCCGCGCGCAAGCCGACGCGACGGACAACTGCGTTTCTCCGCCACCCGGCTCGCGTCCGACGCGCCTCGCTTATCGCGCTTCGTCGCCCCGAAAGGCAAGCATCCGCAGCAGCGAATTCGTGTTCTGCGGGCGCAATGCGACGAGGCCGTGCAGTTCCCTGCGATAGCGATAAGCCGTCGTCACCGACAAGTTGACCTCGCGCGAAACCTCGACGACCGGCGCGCCATCGTGCAGCAATGCCAGCGCCTGGAATTTCCTCTTGAAGTCGACGCGTCCTCGGACGCCGCCGCCCGGCGACGCCTCGACGACCCGAAACTCCTTGCGCAATTTCCTGGGCGCCGAGCAGTCCAGCGATATGGACCGATAGCTATAGCCGTCCGTGCCGTTGCTGAAGAGATAGAGCTTGCTGTCGAAAACGTAGCTCCGATCGATCGGAGCGGTCTCTCTGTACAGCGAGTTTATTTTTAGCTCGACTCGGTAAACACATTTATTTAGGAACACTTACTCTCCTGTTGCCGATTGTTAACGGCAGGTGATTGCTGCCTACAGGAGACGACTGTAGTTTGCGATCGTCGTGCGCGGGTCTGGAAACCCGATCACGGCATTCCTACGCGTCCTGGCTTCGCCTGAGCGGAGTCAGGACCGATACTCGCTCGCACCCCTCGACCAGGGCAATCGCGGTGCGAGTTCTCGATATTTTTAGCTCGTTTCACGGCCATCCCCACCAGATGTTTCCGAATTGGCGCTGCCGACGTTCCCACGAGCTAGACATCTCCGTTTCCCTCGAACGGCAGCGGGGGAATCAGTTGCAATCGGCTACCGCAATCGATGACGCCGACGGCAAAATGCCAGACAACGAGCAATAGATTCATCATCGCTTCGGACAGGCCGAGTTCGCGCCTGATAGCCTGAATCGGCACGTCCCGCTGCAGAAAAACGAAGGCCAGATACGTGGCAAGCAGTGTCGGCTCACCTCGACTATTCCGATACACGCCATCTCCCTTTCGCATGGTCGACTTCCGCACGTTATTGAGCAGTTCCAGATCCAGCGGCACACGCAGATAACTGACCTCGCCACTGCAACGGGCCAGCAAATACAGCACATCCCCCGTAAGCAGCATCCAGTCAGAAACACCGATGTCATCAGGAACGGCGCCCATGCTTAGCCTGACTAAGTGATCTCTCGTCTCCATTTCCAAATATGCTCCTATGGCCACCGTACGCGTGGCAGGTGGTCACACTAGAAGCCCTCCGATGTGACCTGCTGTGGCGCATCCCGCGAAGAACGACCCACAGCCCCTTTGACGCCCCGCGTACTGCGGGGTGTCAAGAATCCAATCGCTTTAATTTTGTTTAGTAAATCGAACTAATCATTCGATTTTGTCGGTGCTAATGCGAAACAAAAGCATAACGCCCGAATCTCGAATCCTTGAAGTGGACACATCCTAAAGAATGAGACTTCCGAATTAGAGTTCTAATCGGTCGTTATGCTCTTGTTTATTCTGTGGCATGGTGTGTGCTCCGAGTGTTGAAATACCGGAGATTCGTGATGCCTGCCCTGTATGTCATCGCTTTCCTCCTGCTCGCCGGCACGCTCGCCTTCCTGCAGGCGCCGGCGCTCGCATGGCTCACCGGGTTCGCGGTCTGGGTCGCCGCCGGCGCGCTGACCGGTTTGACGGTCCCGCTCGGCGCGACGCTGCTCGCGATCGTCTTCGTGCTTCCGGCGCTCGCGCTCACGCTGACACCGATGCGTCGCGCGCTCGTCAGCCGCCGTGTAATCGCCGTGTTTCGCAAGATCCTGCCGGAGATGTCGTCGACGGAGCGTGACGCCATCGAAGCCGGCACGGTCTGGTGGGACGCCGAGCTTTTCTCGGGCCGCCCGCGATGGGACCGCCTGCTCGCACACGGCATGCCGAAGCTCACGCAGGAAGAGCAAAGCTTCATCGACAACGAATGCGCGCGTCTGTGCGACCTGTCGAACGACTGGGATACGACCGCCATCTGGCAAGACTTGTCGCCAGAAGCGTGGGCTTACCTCAAGGAACAGGGCTTTCTGGGCATGATCATTCCGAAGCGCTATGGCGGAAAGGCTTTCTCCGCGTACGCGCACTCGCAGGTCATCATGAAGCTCGCGACGCATTCGTCGGCGGCGGCCGTATCGGTGATGGTGCCGAATTCGCTCGGTCCCGCCGAGCTGCTTCTGCACTACGGCACCGAGGAACAAAAAGATCACTATCTGCCGCGGCTCGCGCGCGGCGATGAAATTCCGTGCTTCGCGCTGACCAGCCCATACGCCGGATCGGATGCCGCGGCGATCCCGGATATCGGCATCGTGTGTCGCGGCGTGCATGAGGGCCGCGAGACGCTCGGATTTCGCGTCACGTGGGAAAAGCGCTACATCACGCTCGGTCCTATCGCGACCGTGCTCGGCCTCGCGTTTCGCGCGCTCGATCCCGATCACCTGCTCGGCGACGACGACGCGCCCGGCATCACCTGCGCGCTCATTCCGACGAACCATCCCGGCGTGAACATCGGACGGCGGCACTGGCCGCTCAACGCCGTGTTCCAGAACGGCCCGAACTGGGGTAAGGACGTGTTCATCCCGATGGACTGGGTCATCGGCGGACGCGCGCAAGTGGGTAACGGCTGGCGCATGCTGATGGAATGCCTCGCCGCCGGCCGCGCGATCTCGCTGCCTTCGTCGAACGTCGGCATGGCGAAGCTCGCGGTGCGCGGCACCGGCGCGTATGCCGCCGCGCGCCGTCAGTTCCGCACGCCGATCGGCCGCTTCGAAGGCATACAGGAAGCGCTCGGGCGCATGGGCGGCAATCTCTACGTGATGGACGCGGCGCGGCGTCTTTCCGCGCAGGCCGTCGATCTCGGCGAGAAGCCGTCCGTCATCTCGGCGATCGCGAAGTATCACATCACCGAACGCGCGCGCAAGGTCATCAACGACGGCATGGATGTCGTCGCGGGCAAGGGCATCTGCATGGGACCGTCGAATTTTCTGGCGCGGGCGTATCAGCAGATGCCGATCTCGATCACCGTCGAAGGCGCGAATATCCTGACGCGCTGTCTCATCATCTTCGGACAGGGCGCGATCCGGTGTCACCCCTACGTGCTGAAGGAAATGGCAGCGACGCGCGACAACGATCTGCGCGCGTTCGACGCCGCGTTCTTCGGACATGCGGCGTTTCTGGCATCGAACGCGATGCGCGCCTTCGTGTACGCATGCGGCGGCGGCGTGTTCGTCGCGAAGCCCGCGCGCGCCGATGCGCGTCTCGTGCCGTACTATCGTGCGGCCACGCGTCTGTCGAGCGCGTTCGCGTTGTTCGCCGATGTGTCGATGCTCACGCTCGGCGGCGAGCTGAAACGCCGCGAACGTCTTTCGGCGCGTCTCGGCGACATCCTCTCGCAGTTGTATCTGCTCTCCGCGACGCTCAAGCGTTTCGAGGACGATGGCCGCCCTGAAAGCGATCTGCCGCTCGTGCGCTGGGGCGCCGAAGACGCGCTTTATCAGGCGCGCGCCGCGTTCGAGGGCTTGCTCGCGAACTATCCGAACCGCGCGGCGGCGGCGTTTCTGCGCATCGTCGCGTTCCCGTTCGGCTTGCCGCACGCCCCTAGCGTCGATGCGCTCGGCAACGACGTCGCGATACTGATGCAAGCACCCGGCGACGCGCGCGAGCGCCTCGTCGCAGGCTCGCACGTTTCGGCGCTCGAAGACGATCCGATCGCGCGCGGCGAAAAGCTGCTCGCGCTCACGCCTGCCGTCGCGGCGCTAGAGGCGCGTCTGCGCGACGCCGTCAAGGCGGGCGCCGCCGCCCCGCTGCCGCAAAGCCCGCACGACATCGAAGCCTGGTCGCAGACGGCGGCGGCGCGCGGTCTCATCGACGAAAACGAACGCGCGCTGCTCGCCGAATGGGCCGCTCATGCGAAGGAAGCGGTGAAAGTCGATGATTTTTCCGCAGACTTCGGTATCCTCGAAGCATTGCAAAAGCGCAGCGCGGCGCTCGAGCGGCACTTGCCCGAAGCCATTGCCTGAAGCATTCAGGACCAAAGGCACCGCCCCGCGCGCCCGACGACCGATCGACAATCGATGAAAGACCGCTATCTCGACTTCGTCAATTCGCCCTTCGGCACGAGCATTGCACGCTCGCTCGGCCTTCCGCGTCCCGAGGTTTTGCGCCGCCATCGCGCGGATCAGGCCGAATTCGGCGGCATGGCCGCCATCGGCGCGGGGCCGTCGCCCGCGCTCTTCGACGATCTGATGGCCGTGCTGTCGGCGATCGGCATGACGGGCATCGCGCACGAAAGCGCGTCCGGCTGGCTGCCGGTCGCCGCGCGGCACGGCGCGATGAGCGGCCGCTTCGAGCCGCGCTCGCGCGACGCTTCCGCGACCGACCGCGTCGAGGCGCTGATTTTCGATGCGACCGGCATCGGCGAAAGCGCGCAACTCCATTCGCTCTACGCGTTCTTCCACGATGCGCTGCGTTCGCTCGCGAAGAACGGGCGCATCGTCGTGCTCGGGCGTCCGCCCGCCACGCGCTCGAGCGTCCGCGCCGCGACCGCGCAGCATGCGCTCGAAGGCATGGTCCGCTCGCTCGGCAAGGAAGCGCGCAACGGCATTACGTCGAATCTGCTGCGCGCAGCCGATGGCGCGGATGTCGAGTCGGCGCTGCGCTTTTTCCTTTCGCCACGCTCGGCTTATGTCTCGGGCCAAGTCGTGACCATCGATGCGCCCGCCGACGCGCCGCCAAGCTGGGCCAAGCCGCTCGCCGGCAAACGCGCGCTCGTGACGGGCGCGGCGCGCGGCATCGGCGCGTCGATCGCGGCGGTGCTGGCCGAGCACGGCGCGATCGTCACCGGGCTCGATATCGACGCCGCCCGCGATGCGCTCGATCAGACCATGCTCGCGATCGAAGACGCGTCGCCGGCATCGGGCGCGCACGCGGCGCTCGTCGCGGATATCGCCGCGCCCGAAGCGCCCGCCGAAATCGCGGCGGCGCTGGCTGCGTCGGGCGGCATCGATATCGTCGTGCATAACGCGGGCATCACGCGCGACAAGACCATCGCGCGCATGACCGCCGACATGTGGGACAGCGTCATCGACATCAATCTGCTCGCGCAGGAACGCATCGACGACGTGCTGCTCGCGCAGAACGTGTTGCGCGCGGGCGGGCGCATCGTCGCGGTGTCGTCGATCAGCGGCATCGCGGGCAATCGCGGGCAGACCAATTACGCGACGTCGAAAGCCGGCGTGATCGGCCGCGTGCACGCGATGGCGCCGTTGCTGCGCGAGCGCGGCATCACGATCAACGCGGTCGCGCCGGGCTTCATCGAAACGCATATGACCGCGCGTATGCCCTTCGGCGTGCGCGAGGCCGGCAGACGCCTCAATTCGATGGGACAAGGCGGCTTGCCCGTCGATGTCGCCGAGACCGTCGCGTGGCTCGCGAGTCCGGGCAGCGCGGGCATCACGGGCAACGTGGTGCGCGTGTGCGGCCAGAGCCTGATCGGCGCGTGAGGAGGCAGAACGCGATGCACGCACCGACCATGCCGCGCGCCCGCACCGTCGTCGTCGAAACGCTGCCGCCGCCCGCGAAGCTCTACGGCCGCGCGCTGCCCGCGCTTTTCCGGCGCGCGCGTGCGCCGGAGCTGCCCGCGTTGCGGCTCGTGCGCCCGAATGTGAGGATCGACGCCGAACAGGTCGGCCGATACGCGCGCGTGTGCGGCTTCATTCCCGAGCACGGCGTGCCGCTCACGTTTCCGCACGTTCTCGCTTTTCCCTTGCATCTGATGATGCTCACCGATCCGTCGTTTCCATGGTCCGCGCTCGGCGTCGTGCATCTGTCGAACAGCGTGCGGCTGCGGCGTCCGCTCGCGGCCGGTCAGGCGTTGCGCATCGAAGTGGAATGCGGGCCGCTCGTGCCGCATCACAAGGGCCAGGCGTTCACGCTGCATACGCGCATCTATCGGCGCGGCGAGGCGGTGTGGGACGGCGACAGCGTGTATCTGAAGCGCGGCGCGCGCAGCGAGCGCGCGGCGCCGTCGATCGAGATCGCCGATGCCGCCGACGTACGCGTGCCGCTGCTCGCGCGCGAAGCGCGCTGGCAGCTTCCGCCGCAACTCGGACGCGACTACGCGAAGGCGTCGGGCGACTTCAATCCGATCCATCTGCACATGCTGAGCGCGAAAGCGTTCGGTTTTCCACGCGCCATCGCGCATGGCATGTGGACGCTCGCGCGCACGCTCGCCGCGTTGCATCCGGTCAAGGCGCTGGCTTCCGGTTACGCCCACGGCGATTTCAAGACGCCGCTATACATTCCCGGCGATGCGACGCTTTGGACCGCCGCGCCCTCGCCCGTCGCGCGCGATTTCGAAGTGCGCGATCTCGCCGGCGACCGGCCGCATCTGCGTGGCCATTTCGAATGGGAGCTGCCATGAGCGAAGGGCGTCGTGTCGCGGTAATCGGCAGCAATCGCATTCCGTTCGCGCGCTCGAACACGGCGTACGCGAGCGCGTCGAATCAGGACATGCTGAGCTTCACGCTGCAAGGACTCGTCGATCGCTTCGACCTGCACGGCATGCGCCTCGGCGAAGTGGCGGCGGGCGCGGTCGTCAAGCATTCGCGCGATTTCAATCTGACGCGCGAAGCCGCATTGTCGACGACGCTCGCGAAGGAAACGCCCGCCTACGACGTGCAGCAAGCCTGCGGCACCGGCCTTGAAACGGCGATTCTGGTCGCGAACAAGATCGCGCTCGGACAGATCGACGTGGGCATCGCGGGCGGCGTCGATACGGCGTCGGACGCGCCCATCGCGGTGAACGAGCGCATGCGCAGAATCCTGCTCGAAGCGAATCGCTCGCGCTCGGCGGGACAGCGCGTGGGCGCGCTCGCTAAACTGCGGCCCGGCATGTTCTTCAGGCCGCTCCTGCCGCGCAATGCGGAACCGCGCACGGGCCTTTCGATGGGCGAGCACTGCGAACTGATGGCCAAGCGCTGGAAGATTTCGCGCGAGGCGCAGGATGCGCTCGCGCAGGAGAGTCATCGCAAGCTCGCGGCGGCGTACGGGCGCGGCTTTTTCAACGATCTGATGACGCCGTACAAAGGCCTCGCGCGCGACAACACGCTGCGGCCCGACGTATCGCTCGATCAGTTGTCGGCGCTCAAGCCCGTCTTCGATCGCGACGCGGGCACGCTCACCGCGGGCAACTCGACGCCGCTCACCGACGGCGCATCGGCGGTGCTGCTCGCGTCCGAGCAATGGGCCGCCGAGCGTGGCTTGCCGGTGCAGGCGTTCTTGACGTTTTCCGCGACCGCCGCCGTCGATTTCTTCGACAAGCGCGAAGGCCTCCTGATGGCGCCCGTCTACGCGGTCCCGCCGATGCTCGCGCGCGCCGGAATCGCATTGCAGGACTTCGATTTCTACGAGATCCACGAAGCATTCGCGGCGCAGGTGCTGTGCACGCTCGCCGCGTGGGAAGACGACGAATACTGCCGCACCGCGCTCGGACTCGACGCGCCGCCCGGTTCGATCGACCGCGCGCGTCTGAACCTGAACGGCAGCTCGCTCGCGACGGGGCATCCGTTCGCGGCGACGGGCGGGCGCATTATCGGCACGCTGGCGAAGATGCTCGCGAACGCGCCCGCGCGCAGCGACGGCAAGCCGTTGCGCGGACTGATCTCGATCTGCGCGGCGGGCGGACAAGGCGTCGTCGCGATACTGGAGCGGTAGCCGGAAATATCGGCCAAAAAAATACAAGCCGACGGAGACACCACATGAGCCCGGGACAGGCAGCGCCGCGCGGGACTTCCGAGCCGCACGCGACAGACGGCATCTGGTATGCGTCGTATCCGCCGGATGTCGCGCATGAGATCGATCCTTCGCGCTATCGCTCGCTCGCGCATTTCTTCGACGAATGCGTCGCGCGTTTTGCCGATCATGTCGCGTTCGTGAGCCTCGGCTCGGAACTGAAGTTCGCGACGCTCGGCGAGAAGGCGCATACGTTCGCGGCGTATCTGCAGGGCATCGGCGTGAAGCCCGGCGATCGCGTCGCGCTGATGATGCCGAACACGCTCGTCTATCCGGTGACGCTCTTCGGCACGCTGCTCGCGGGCGCGATCGTCGTCAACGTGAATCCGCTCTATACGGTGCGCGAGCTCGGCCTTCAGTTGAAGGACAGCGGCGCGCAGACGATCGTCGTATTCGAGAACTTCGCCAAGACCGTGCAGGACGCGCGGCCGGGATCGCGCGTAAGGAACATCGTCGTGACCGGGCTCGGCGATCTGCTCGGCGGCGGTCTCAACGTGAAAGGCCGCGCGATCGATCTGATCCTGCGCTATGTGAAAAAGCAGGTGCCCGCCTACGCGCTGCCCGATGCCGTGCGCCTGCCGCAAGCGCTCGCGCTCGGCGCGCGGCGCAAGTTCGAGCCGGTGCGCGTCGGTCACGGCGATATCGCGTTCATTCAGTACACCGGCGGCACCACAGGCATCGCCAAGGGCGCGATGCTCACGCATCGCAACGTGATCGCCAATCTGATGCAGGCGCTTGCATGGGCGGGCGCGCGGCTCGTCGAGGGCGAAGAGACCGTCGTCACGCCGTTGCCGCTGTATCACATCTATTCGCTCACGGTGAATGCGCTCGCGTTTCTTGCGATCGGCGCGCGCAACGTGCTGATCGTCAATCCGCGCGATATCGGCAGCCTCGTGCGCGCGCTGCGTCACGAGAACTTCACGGCGATCACCGCGCTCAACACGCTTTACAGCGCGCTGATGGACAACGAAGCCTTCCGTCAGCGCGACTTCTCGTCGCTCAAGCTCGCGATGGCGGGCGGCATGGCGACCCAGCGGGTGATCGCCGAGCGCTTCAGGGCGCTGACGGGCAAAACGCTCGTCGAAGGTTACGGCCTGACCGAGTGTTCGCCGCTCGTCGCCGCGACGCCGCTCGATACGCACGGCGACAGCGCTTTCGATGGAACCATCGGCGTGCCGGTGCCGTCCACGCTCGTGCGCCTGCGCCGCGAAGATGGCGCGTGGGCGAACGTCGGCGAACCGGGCGAGCTTTGCGTCCAGGGTCCGCAAGTGATGAAGGGCTACTGGAACCGTCCGGAAGACACGGCGAAAGCCATCGACGCGAACGGCTGGCTCGCGACCGGGGACATCGGCGTGATGGATGCGCGCGGCATCATCCGGCTCATCGACCGCAAGAAGGACATGATGATCGTGTCGGGCTTCAACGTGTATCCGAACGAAATCGAGGACGTGCTCGCGGCGCATCCGAAAGTGCGCGCGGTCGCGGCCGTCGGCGTGCCCGATCCGGTGACGGGCGAGCGCGTGAAGGCATTCGTCGTGCGTCGCGACGACACGCTCACGGTGGAAGAACTGCTGAAGTTCGCGCGTTTACACCTGACCGGCTACAAGGTGCCTGCTTATGTCGAGTTCCGCGACGCGCTGCCGCTCACGCCGATCGGCAAGGTGCTCAGGCGCGAACTGCGCGACGCCGGATCCACATCGCAGGGCTAGCCCTCACGGAGATACCCATGCCGCGCTCGGCTTCCGGCTTCCGGTTCGCTTGTGCGAGCCTGTTGTGTCTCGCGCTCGCGTCTTTCGCGGCACGCGCCGATCCATCCGATGACGTTGCGCGCATCGGCGATCTCGGCGTCGAGCAGCAGGTGCAATGGCTGTCGCGATCGGCGGGAAGCGGCGCGCTCGCCAGTCTCGACGATGCGCAACTCGTCGCCCTCTTCCGCTCGCTCGACGCGCGCACGCTGCCGCGCTATCTGCAAGACGGCTTACGCGATTTCGATTCGTGCGAGTTCACGATGCGCCGCCGCGAGCGCATCAAAGGCAAATGGCCGAAGCGCGCGGATCACATGCTCGTGCGCGTCACGCGCGAGCCGCTGCGCATCTATGCGAAATGGCTGCCGGATGGCGGGCACGCGGGCCAGGAAGTCATCTACGACGATTCGAAGCGTCCCGATCAGCTTTACGGTCATCTCGGCGGCTTTCTGGGCGTCGTGCCGATGTGGGCATCGGTGAACGGCGCGCTCGCCCGCGCGCAGTCGAATCATTCGATCCGCGAGCTCGGCATCGACGCGATCACGCAACGCTTCATCGACGAAGGGCGCAAGTTCGCCGAAGCGGGCATCACGAAACCGACGAACATCGAAGTGAAGAACGTCGACGGACTGCGCGTGATCGCGCTTACGTATGAAACGGTCGAAGGCCAACCCACCTTCTATGCGAAAAAGGAAGTGCTCGGACTCGACCTCGAACGGCCGGTTTTCCGTACGCTGGAGTCGTACGACAACGACGGCGAGATTTTCGAAAGCGTCGTGTTCGAGCGCATCGAGACGAAACCCTTCGACGACCTGACGTTCGACCCGAAAAATCCCGACTATCGCTTCTGATTTCCTTCTGATTTGAAGCGCGCGCTGACTTCGTGACATCCCGTGTAACAACTCGTCGCACCGCGCGGCGCGCGTTTTAAGTTTCGCCTAAGAGTCGGCCGATAACCTGCCCGCACTCCATCGACATCAAGGTCCGCGCGAAGCGTCAAGCCGAAAGCGCCGCACATCGTCATGCAAACCTGAGGACATCGTTCATGAACCTCCGCCGTCCGGCTTCCGCACCCGTGCGAGCCATCAAAAAGCTTCTGAGCCATCACGAAATCGCCACGCTGCTCCTGCTGATGCACGCGCCGATCGATGTGATGGCCGCCACGCCCGATGTCGCCTCGCTGCAGGAATACGGCTATGTCGAGATCGTGTCGCCGGACGCCGGCACCCCGAAAGTGCGCCTGACCGAAGACGGCAACGCCGTGCTGCGCGGGCTCGGCGTCAAGTAAGGCTTCATTTCGATACGGGCCGCGGACGCCCGGGAACGCGAACTCTGTAATAATCGGTCGATACTTTTTCATCACCGACCAAGGAGTGATTCGCGATGTCCGCCCTCTCACCCATCGTGCAGCGTGTGCTCATCACCAACGACGACGGCATCGACGCGCCCGGCCTCGCCGTGCTCGAAGCGGTCGCCGCCGAACTCGCGCACGAAGTTTGGGTCATCGCGCCCGAGCACGATCAGAGCGGCACTTCGCATTCCATCAGCCTGCATTCGCCGCTGCGCATCTCGCGTCAGGGCGAACGGCGCTTCGGCGTACAGGGCACGCCAGGCGACTGCGTCGTGATGGGCGTGCGCCACATCATGAAAGACGCGCCGCCCACACTTGTCCTGTCCGGCATCAACCGCGGGGCGAATCTCGGCGTCGAAACGATGTTCTCCGGCACCGTCGGCGCGGCGATGACGGGCCTCTTGCTCGGCTTGCCGTCGATCGCGCTCAGTCAGGCTTTCACGGACCGCGAGAACGTGCGCTGGGACACGGCGCGCGCGCTGGCGCCGGGCGTGATCCGCCAATTGCTCTCGATTTCCCACGAGGCGCCGACGTGCCTGAACGTCAACTTCCCCGATTGCGACGCGTCTGCCGCGGGTCCGCTCACCGTGACGCGGCAAGGCATCGGGCTCGTGGAAGGCATCGACGTGTTGCCGCTCGTCGATCCGCGCGGCATCGACTATCACTGGCTGCGCTTTCAGCGTGGCCCGCGCCCGAATTCGCCCGATAGCGAAACGGCGGTGGTGGCGGCAGGCAGCGTGTCGGTCACGCCGCTCCATTTCGATCGCACCGACGAGCGCACGTTCGCCACGCTCGAAGCGGGTCTTAAACGCGCCGTCTGAGTTTTCGGTCCGCGCGCGTCTAGAACGATTCTTCTCAGACGGGAACGGTCGCTTTCTCGTATGCTCGGCCGTTCACGACAAGGAGACGACATGACCCGTTTCATCGGCTCGCGCGGTGCACGCGTGACGCTCGGCGCGCTGTGCGCCACTTTCGCCGCGAGCGTTTTCGCGCAGGCGACGCCCGTCGGCACCTGGCAGACCATCGACGATCAGACCGGCAAAGCGAAAGCGATCATCCAGATCGCCGACGACGGCAACGGGCAGTTGTCGGGCAAGGTCGTGCGTGGCATCGGCGAATTCGATCATCCGGAACGGCGCTGCACGGCCTGCACGGACGAACGCAAGGATCAGTTGATCAAGGGCATGACGATCATCACCGGCATGCGTCAGGACGGCGACGAGTGGGAAGGCGGCCAGATTCTCGACCCGGACAGCGGCAAGCTCTACAAGTGCAAGATGAAACTCGAAGACGGTGGCAAGAAGCTCGTCGTGCGCGGGTATATCGGCGTTTCGCTGCTGGGGCGCTCGCAAACCTGGGTGCGCCAGCAATAGCTTTATATAAAGACAAAGCCGGTCGAAGACGTCGATCTTCGACCGGCTTTGCTCATCTCGCGAGCACGCTTCGAGCAATCATGCGGCGTGACGATGTTGCGCATCTTCCGCTTGTGCTTCGGCGGGCAGGTTCGGCTCTTCCGGCTTGAATTCCCCCGGCACACGCATGCGCGATGTCATCAACGCATAGAGCGATTCGCCGGCCGGCCCGAACAACTGCGTCATGACGCGCAGCAGGACGCCCGATTCGTGCCACGCCTTGAAGCGCCGATGGCACGTCTGATACGACGGATATTTGCGCGGCAGCGTGGACCATGACGCCCCGCTGTACATGACCCAGAGGACACCGTTGAGCACGGCGCGGGTATTGGCGAGCGGCCGGCCCCGCAACTCCGAACGCGGACGCAGTTCGGGAAGCAGCGGTGCAACCATCTGCCATTCTTCGTCGGACATGTCGCGATAGGGCTTCACGGTAGTTTCTCCAATTTACTGACTGATAACCGGTATCGACGATACCGAGTACCTGAAAGCCAGCAAATCGGAGTGGTCCGAATCTTGAAATTGCTCGCAAAACCTTATGCCGATTGGCCTACCGCAGATTTTTGATACTCGTATTAGGTCAGCGAAATATCGGTGACGCGGCGCGGCGCCTCCAGATATTCCTTCGACTGCATCTCGACGATACGCGACACCGTGCGCGTGAACTCGTTGGCCATCGGCCCTTCGACGTACAGTTCTTCCGCGGGCACGGCCGCCGACATCAGCAGCTTGACCTTGTGGTCGTAGAACACGTCGATGAGCCAGGTGAAGCGGCGCGCTTCCGATGCCATGCGCGGCGTCATTTGCGGCACGTCCGACAAGATGACCGCGTGAAAGCGGTTCGCCAGTTCGAGATAGTCGTTCTGCGAGCGCGGGCCGCCGCATAGCGTCGCAAAGTCGAACCAAACGACACCGTCGGCTTTGCGCAATGCCTTGATCTCGCGCTTCTCGATGTGCAGGATCGGGCTTTCGTCGGGCACGGCCGCGAGTTTCGCGAAATCCGCACGCAACGCCTCGCTCGCCGACGCACCAAGCGGCGTGTGATACGCCTTCACCGTCGAGAGCGTTTGCCTGCGGTAATCGGTGCCGGCATCGACGTTGAGCACGTCGAGATGCTCTTTGATGAGCTCGATCGCGGGCAGAAGACGATCGCGATGCAGCCCTTCCGGATACAGCGTGTCGGGCTGGTAATTGGACGTCGTCACGAACTGCACGCCGGCCTTGAAAAGACGGTCGAGCAGGCGATACAGGATCATCGCGTCGGCGATATCGGAGACGTGAAACTCGTCGAAACAGATCAGCCGATAACGCTTCGCGATGCGTTTGGCGAGTTCGTCCAGCGGATCCGACTGCCCTTTCAGTTCCTCCAGCTCGCGATGCACCTCGCGCATGAATTCGTGAAAATGCAGACGCGTCTTGCGCTGCACCGGCACGACCGCATAGAAGCTGTCCATCAGGAAGCTCTTGCCGCGCCCGACGCCGCCCCACATGTAGACGCCGCGCGGCAACTCGGGACGCACGAGAAACTTCTTGAGCGCGTTCGAGCGGCGCGCCTTGTACGCGACCCACTCTTCATAGCACTGTTGAAGACGCGCGACCGCCGCGAGCTGCGCCTCGTCCGATTGATAACCCCGCGTGCGCAGTTCGTTTTCGTAGTATTCGGTGACGTTCATCTTCGGCCGTTCGATGTGACAAAGGCGAGCGGATCAACCCGCTCGCCTTTGTTGTGCTGCCTTACTGCCAAGGCAAACGGTATTACATGTTCAACGCGCGCTTGTCGACGGCGAGCGCCGCTTCGCGCATCACTTCAGACAGCGACGGATGCGGATGGCAGATGCGGCCGATATCTTCTGACGCCGCCTTGAACTCCATCGCCACGACCGCTTCCGCGATCAGATCCGACGCGTCCGCAGCGATGACGTGCACGCCGAGGATTTCGTCGGTCTTCGCGTCCGCGATCATCTTGACGAAGCCTTCGGCACGGCCGATGCCGAGCGCGCGGCCGTTGGCCATCATCGGGAACTGGCCGGTCTTGATCTCGCGGCCTTCGGCCTTGAGCTGCTGCTCGGTCTTGCCGACCCACGCGATTTCCGGTTCCGTGTAGATGACCCACGGCACGCAGTTGTAATCGATGTGCGGCTTCTGACCGTCGATGATCTCCGCCACCGCCACGCCTTCGTCTTCCGCCTTGTGCGCGAGCATCGGGCCGCGCACCACGTCGCCGATCGCGTACACGCCCGGCACGCTCGTCGCGCAATGATCGTCCACGTCGATGAAACCGCGCTCGTTCGCCTTCAGGCCGATGCTTTCCAGACCGAGGTTATCGGTGTTCGGCACGCGGCCGATCGACACGATCAAACGATCCGCTTCCAGCGTCTGCGCGTTGCCTGCGTTGTCCGTGTAAGCGATCGAAACGCCGTTGGCGCTCGTCTTCACTTCGCCGATCTTCACGCCGAGGTGAATGTCGAGACCCTGCTTCTTGAACTGCTTCGCGGCTTCCTTCGCGAGCGACTCGTCCGCCGCGCCGAGGAATTGCGGCAGCGCTTCGAGCACGGTCACTTCCGCGCCGAGACGACGCCACACCGAGCCGAGCTCCAGACCGATCACGCCCGCGCCGATCACGGCGAGCTTCTTCGGCACGGAATCGAACGACAGCGCGCCTTCGTTGTCGGCGATCAGCTTGTTGTCGACCGGAATGTTCGGCAGATGGCGCGCCTTCGAACCCGTCGCGATGATCACGTTCTTCGCCGTGACGACTTCCGTCTCGCCTTCGCCCGACACTTCGATCTGCACGCCGGCCGCGTTCTTCCCGGTGAACTTGCCATGACCCTTGAGCCACGTGATCTTGTTCTTGCGGAACAGGAACTCGATGCCCTTCGTCATCTTTTCGACGATGCCGTCTTTGCGCGCGAGCATCTTCGACACATCGAGCTTCACGTCCGACACGCTGATACCGTGATCGGCCAGATGCTTCGACGCATTCTCGAATTCTTCCGACGACGCCAGCAGCGCCTTCGACGGAATGCAGCCTACATTCAGGCACGTGCCGCCGAGCTTCAATGCGCCTGCCGGGTTCTTCCACTTCTCGATACACGCAACCGACTTGCCGAGCTGCGCTGCGCGAATCGCCGCGATATAGCCGCCAGGGCCCGCGCCGATCACGACGACATCAAATTCTTTGGACATGACTTTCCTTGGTGTGTCTCCGCTTTTGCGGAGCAGCCTCTTGCGATGCGCGCGAGCCTATCGCGCGCATCGAGGCAACTAAGCTTGTATTACAGGTCCAGCAGCAGACGAGCCGGATCTTCCAGCGCGTCCTTCATCGCGACCAGCGACAGCACGGCTTCGCGGCCGTCGATGATGCGGTGGTCGTACGACAGCGCGAGGTAGTTCATCGGACGGATCACGATCTGGCCGTTTTCGACGACCGCGCGTTCCTTCGTCGCGTGCACGCCGAGAATCGCGGATTGCGGCGGGTTGATGATCGGCGTCGAGAGCATCGAGCCGAACACGCCGCCGTTCGAGATCGAGAACGTGCCGCCGGTCATTTCTTCGATCGACAGCTTGCCGTCCTTCGCCTTCTGGCCGAATTCGGCGATCTTCTTCTCGATGTCGGCGAGGCTCATCTGATCCGCATTGCGCAGGATCGGCACGACGAGACCGCGCGGCGAACCGACCGCGATACCGATGTCGAAGTAGCCGTGATAGACGATGTCGTTACCGTCGATCGATGCGTTCACGAGCGGGAACTTCTTCAGCGCGTGGACGGCGGCCTTCACGAAGAACGACATGAAGCCGAGCTTCACGCCGTGTTCCTTCTCGAAGCGGTCCTTGTACTTGTTGCGCAGATCCATGACCGGCGCCATGTTGACTTCGTTGAACGTCGTCAGGATGGCGTTGGTTTGCTGCGATTCGAGCAGACGTTCGGCGATACGCGCACGCAGACGCGACATCGGCACGCGCTGTTCCGGGCGGTCCTTCAGCCACTGATCGGCCGATGCCGGTGCGCTGACTTGCGGCAGCGACGGCTTCGCGGCGCGCGCGGCGGCCGGAGCCGGTGCGGCGGCGGGCTTGGCCGGTGCGGCAGCCGGTGCGCCGGCTTGAGCGGCGAGCGCGTCGCCCTTCGTGATGCGGCCGTCGCGGCCCGAGCCCGACACCTGATCCGCCGACACGCCCTTCTCGGCCAAGATCTTCGTCGCGGCCGGCGATGCGGCGCCGCCCGCCGATGCTTGCGCAGCAGCCGGAGCCGACGTGGCAGCGGCGGTTTCCGCGACCGGCGCGGGCTTCACTTCGGCGTCGCCGGCAGCGGCGACGGCGGCAGGCGCTTCGCCCGCTTTCGCTTCGGTGTCGATCTTGGCGATGAGTTCGTCGGCGGTGACGATATCGCCGTCGTGCTTGATGACTTGCGCCAGCACGCCGGCCGACGGAGCCGGCACTTCGAGCACGACCTTGTCGGTCTCGATTTCGATGAGGATTTCGTCCTGGGCGACAGCCTCACCCGGCTTCTTCTTCCACTGCAGCATGGTCGCTTCCGAGACCGACTCGGAAAGCTGGGGAACCTTGACTTCTACGATAGCCATTTCTGTATTTTCCTGATGCGTGTCTGTGTGTACGAGCAGCGAAACCGGGGAACGTCCGTTCGCCCGGTTTCGATCAAGCAATGCTTACTTCGCGATGACCTGCGCGCCCTTGAGGCGGCCGAACGCGCCTTCCACGAGCACCTTCTGCTGCTCGTAGTGCTTCGCGTAGTAGCCAACCGCCGGCGATGCCGATGCAGGACGGCCGCTGTAGGCCAGCTTCATGCCTTCGCGCATGCCTTCGCGCAGATGGTGCTCGACGTAGAACCAGGCGCCCTGGTTCTGCGGCTCGTCCTGCACCCACACGACTTCGGTCGCGTTCTCGTACTTCTTGAGTTCCGCGTCGAACTGCTTGTGCGCGAACGGGTACAGCTGCTCGATACGCACGATCGCGACATCGTTGCTCTTCGCTTCGCGGCGATGCGCGATGAGGTCGTAATAGACACGGCCCGAGCACACGATCACGCGCTTGACCTTCTTCGCCTCGATGGCTTCGTCCGTTTCGCCGATGACCGGCTGGAACGAGCCCTTCGCCAGTTCCGACAGATCGGACACGGCTTCCTTGTGACGCAGCAGCGACTTCGGCGTGAAGATGATGAGCGGCTTGCGGAACAGGCGGATCATCTGACGGCGCAGCAGGTGGAAAACCTGCGCCGGCGTCGTCGGCTGGACCACTTGCATGTTGTGATCCGCGCACAGTTGCAGGAAACGCTCGATACGCGCCGACGAGTGCTCCGGACCCTGACCTTCGTAGCCGTGCGGGAGCATCATCGTGAGACCGGAGACACGGCCCCACTTCACTTCGCCCGACGAGATGAACTGGTCGATCACGACCTGCGCGCCGTTCACGAAGTCGCCGAACTGCGCTTCCCACGCGACGAACGTGTTCGGTTCAGCGGTCGAATAACCGTACTCGAAACCGAGCACCGCTTCTTCCGACAGCACCGAGTCGATCACCGTGAACTTGGCCTGGCCTTCCGCGATGTTCTGCAGCGGAATGTACGTGCCGTCGTTCCAGCGCTCGCGGTTCTGATCGTGCAGAACGGCGTGGCGGTGCGTGAACGTGCCGCGGCCCGAGTCCTGGCCCGTCAGACGCACGGCATAGCCCGATGCGACCAGCGATGCGAACGCGAGGTGCTCGCCCATGCCCCAGTCGAGCTTGGCTTCGCCGAGACCCATCGCGCGGCGGTCGTTGATGACGCGCTCGACGAGCGGGTGAACCTTGAAGTTTTCCGGAATGGTCGTGATGCGCTCGGCCAGACGCTTGAGTTCCGCGAGCGGCACCGCCGTGTCGGCCGCGTCGGTCCACTTGCGGTTCAGGAACGGCACCCAGTCGACCGCGTACTTGCTCTTGTAGTTCGAGAGCACCGGATCGATCGTGTGATGGCCTTCGTCCATCGCCTGACGATATTCCTTGACGAAGTTGTCCGCTTCCTCGGCCGTGATGACGCCCTGTTGCACCAGCTTTTCGGCGTAAACGGCGCGCGTGCCCGGATGCTTCGCAATCGTCTTGTACATCAGCGGCTGCGTGACCGCCGGCGTGTCCTGCTCGTTGTGACCGAGCTTGCGGAAGCAGATGATGTCGACGACCACGTCCTTGTGGAACTTCATGCGGAAGTCGATGGCGAGCTGCGTCGCCAGCACGACGGCTTCGGGATCGTCGCCGTTCACGTGCAGCACCGGCGCCTCGATCATCTTGACGACGTCCGAGCAATACAGCGTCGAGCGCGCATCGCGCGGATCCGACGTCGTGAAGCCGATCTGGTTGTTGATGACGATGTGCAGCGTGCCGTGCGTGCCGTAACCGCGCGTCTGCGCGAGGTTCAGCGTTTCCATCACGACGCCCTGGCCCGCGAAGGCCGCGTCGCCGTGCACTTGCACCGGCAGCACTTGCAGGCCTTCTTCGTCGCCGCGACGATCCATACGCGCCTTGGCCGAGCCTTCGACCACCGGATTCACGATTTCGAGGTGCGACGGGTTGAATGCGAGCGACAGGTGAACCGGGCCGCCTTCCGTGGCGACGTCCGACGAGAAGCCCTTGTGGTACTTCACGTCGCCGGCCGGCAGGTCATCGACGTGCTTGCCTTCGAATTCGGCGAAAAGGTCCGCCGGCATCTTGCCGAGCGTATTGACGAGCACGTTCAGACGCCCGCGGTGCGCCATGCCGATGACGATTTCCTGCACGCCGTTCTTGCCCGCGTGACGCACGACTTCGTCCATCGACGCGATGAAGCTCTCGCCGCCTTCCAGTGAGAAGCGCTTCTGGCCGACATACTTGGTGTGCAGGAAACGCTCGAGGCCTTCGGCGGCCGTCAGGCGATTCAGGATGTGCTTCTTCTTGTCGTTCGAGAAATTCGGCGTCGAGCGAATCGACTCGAGCTGCTCCTTCCACCAGCGCTTCTGTTCCGGATCGCTGATGTACATGAACTCGGCGCCGATCGTGCCGCAGTACGTGTCGCGCAGCGCCTTGACGATGTCGCGCAGCGATGCCTGCTCGAAACCGAAGTACAGGTTGTTCGCGTTGAACACCTGATCCATGTCGGCTTCGGTGAAGTCGTAGAAGCCGGGTTCGAGTTCGGGAATGGGGGGACGCTCGCGGCGCTTGAGCGGATCGAGATTGGCCCATTGCGTGCCAAGGAAGCGATACGCGCCGATCAGCGATTGGACGTAGACTTGCTTTCGCGCGGTGGTCAGATCACCGGTGCTTTCGCGCGGCAGAAAGGCGTTCGCCTTCGCGCGCTGAGCGAAAGATTCGACGATGGGGCCGTGAGCCACGTCGTTGTGAGCCGTGCCGTCCGAAGCGGGCACGTTCTGCAACGCGTCGAAGTAGGCGCGCCAGGTCTCGGGCACTGACGCGGGATTATCGAGATATTGCTCGTACAACTCTTCGACGTACGGAGCATTACCGCCGAACAGATAAGAGTTCGACTGGAATTGCTTCATCATTTTACGCTCACCTTTCTTCGAGTTTCTCGAGGAAGTGCGGGTTACGAAACCTTCCGCGCCACGGCCTGACCGTTTAGCGGATTGCGCGAATCAAGTCTGCTTGGAAGGACCTAAAAAGCGACAGCTAATCCGAGAAGCATAGCACAGAACGAATAGTCATATGACGTATCGCCGCATGTGCCCTCGCCTCGTCGTCGCCTCGCCATCCTTTACGCAACAAGGATGTGCGGGCTATTCTGAGATAAGCAAGGGTCTCGTGCAGCGCGCCGAAGAATGACAAAAGCCGCCCGAAGGCGGCTTTTGTTCCGACGTTGCTCACAGATGCATGCGCAGCTTATTCGGCGTTGGCTTCGCGGCTTGCGCGGCGACGCTCGTGTTCCTTCAGATGACGCTTGCGCAGACGAATCGACTGCGGCGTGACTTCGACGAGCTCGTCGTCGTCGATGAACTCGACCGCGTATTCGAGCGAAAGCTGGATCGGCGGAACAAGACGCACGGCTTCGTCAGTGCCCGATGCGCGCACGTTCGTCAGCTGCTTGCCTTTGATCGGATTCACGACGAGGTCGTTGTCGCGGCTGTGAATGCCGATGATCATGCCTTCATAGAGCGCATCGCCCGGCGACACGAACATGCGGCCGCGATCCTGCAGCTTCCACAGCGCATAGGCGACGGCAGCGCCATCGTCCTGCGAGATCAGCACGCCGTTACGGCGCTCGCCGACCGAACCTTCCTTCACCGGCGCGTACGAATCGAAGGTGTGGCTCATCAGGCCCGTGCCGCGCGTGAGCGTCAGGAACTCGCTCTGGAAGCCGATCAGCCCGCGCGCCGAAATCTTGTACTCGAGACGCGTGCGGCCACGGCCATCCGAGGTCATGTCGAGCATTTCCCCCTTGCGGCGGCCGAGCTCTTCCATCACGCCGCCCTGATGCTGGTCTTCGATATCGACCGTCAGGTTTTCATACGGCTCGCACTTCACGCCGTCGATTTCCTGCAGCACCACGCGCGGACGCGACACGGCCAACTCGTAACCTTCACGGCGCATGTTCTCGACGAGAATCGTCAGATGCAGTTCGCCGCGGCCCGACACTTCGAACGTCGTTTCGTCGCCGGTGTCTTTCACGCGCAGCGCGACGTTGTGATTCAGTTCCTTCGTCAGACGATCGCGGATCTGGCGGCTCGTCACGAACTTGCCTTCCTTGCCTGCGAGCGGCGACGAGTTCACGAGGAAGTTCATCGTGAGCGTCGGCTCGTCAACGGTGATCATCGGCAGCGCTTCGGGATTGTCCGGCGAGCAGATGGTCACGCCGATGCCGATTTCCTCGATACCGTTGATGAGCACGATATCGCCGGCCTGCGCCTCTTCCACCTGCACGCGCTCGAGGCCGTGGAACGACAGCACCTGATTGATCTTGCGATTCAGGATCGCGCCGTCCGGACCCGAGCGCACGGCCACCTGCATGCCCGGGCGGATACGGCCACGCGCGACACGGCCCACGCCGATACGGCCGACGTACGAGTTGTAGTCGAGCGACGTGATCTGAAGCTGCAAAGGACCGTCCGGATCGGCCGGACGCACGGGAACGTGTTCGAGAATGGCTTCGAACAGCGGGCGCATCGTGCCTTCGCGGACATCGGGTTCGAGGCCGGCGAAGCCGTTGAGACCCGACGCGTAGACGATCGGGAAGTCGAGCTGCTCTTCGGTCGCGCCGAGCTTGTCGAACAGATCGAAGGTCTGGTTGATCACCCAGTCGATACGCGCGCCCGGACGGTCCACCTTGTTGACGACGACGATCGGCTTCAGACCGAGCGCGAGCGCCTTCTTCGTGACGAAGCGCGTTTGCGGCATCGGGCCTTCGACGGCGTCGACGAGCAGCAGCACGGAGTCGACCATCGACAGCACGCGCTCCACTTCACCGCCGAAGTCCGCGTGTCCCGGCGTATCGACGATGTTGATGTGCGTGCCTTCGTATTCGACGGCGCAGTTCTTCGCCAGGATCGTGATGCCACGTTCCTTTTCGATGTCGTTCGAGTCCATGACCCGCTCGGCGACCTGTTGGTTTTCCCGGAAGGTGCCCGACTGGCGGAGCAACTGGTCGACGAGCGTGGTCTTGCCGTGGTCGACGTGGGCAATGATGGCGATATTGCGGAGGGCGCGAGTCATAGAAAGTGTCTTGGTTGTGCGCCGTAAGAGCGAGTCCCTTCTGTTGCGAGACTCCGTGGCTCGGCAAGCCCCCTCTGGAAAGCGTCATGCAAGCATGACTACGCGGGCCCGGCGCGGTGAGAACCGAAGAGTATAGCACGCACGGATGGCTAAACCTGGCAATAGGACTCAACCCGTAAATCGGGCCAGCAAATGCCGCATGTCCGCGGCGTCGGGTCGCGACGAACCGCAGGCCGGGCGCGGGCGGATTGTTAAGCATATTCAGAAAAGATCCTTGCACGCCGCGAAACGCCTCCCTATAATCCTGCCTAGTCAACTATTGCAATCGCACAAATATTCTTATGAGCGACGCTCCGAAATCCGCGGCGATCGGCGACTACGTGCTCGCCGAGAGCGTCGGCTATCTGATCAGCCGGGTCCGCTCGACCATGTGGAACATGGTCACGCAACACACGACGTCCGAACTGGGCATCACGAGCACGCAGGCAAGCATCCTGTTCATGCTGGCGGTCGGCAAATGCCTGACGGCGGCGGATATTGCCCGCGAATACGGCATCGATGCGAGCGCGGTCACGCGTCTCATCGACAGACTGGAAAAGCGCGGCCTGCTTTCGCGCGTGCGCAGCGAGGAAGACCGGCGCGTCGTGCGCCTCGCGCTGACGGACGAAGGTCACGCGACCGCGGAAAAGATACCCGCCATCTTCACGCGCGTACTGGACAACCTTCTCGCCGGTTTCACGCCGGAGGAAGTCGGCTTCCTGAAAAGCATGCTGCGGCGGATTCTCGCGAACTCGTGCGATCCATCCGTCGCGCCACTGCTGGGCGGCAACGATAAGCCTGGTACGTCATTGCGATGACAAGCAAATTCGTCATCGCAACCCTACAAAAAGATTGCAACGTCCACCTTTAATTTGCATCTCGAGAGACGAGATATGAACCAGCACTTCCTGTCCGCCATTCGCGGCGAAAGCCGTGCGAAGCGCGCCGTCGCCGCCGCGGTGGCCGCGCTTGCGCTCGCCGGCTGCGCGAACTATTCGGGCATTTCGAGCGACAAGCAGATCGCCGCGCCGGAAAACTTCGAGGCCACGCAAAGCGTGCCGGGCCAAGGCGGCCAATGGCCCACGCTCGACTGGGCGAAGCAGTTCGGCGATCCGCAACTGCCGCAACTGATCGACGAAGCGCTCGCCGACAATCCGAGCATCGCGCAGGCGCAAGCGCGCATCGCGAAGGCGTCGTCGTATATCGAGACGTCGCGCTCGGCGCTTTATCCGAAGGTCACCGGCTCGTATTCGTGGACGCGCGAACTCTATTCCGCCAACGCCCTCTTCCCGCCGCCTTATGGCGGGACGTGGTTCAGCGAGAACAACGTGCTCGCGAGCGCGTCGTGGGAACTGGATCTGTGGGGCAAGAACCGCTCGCGCCTCAACATGGCGGTATCGCAGCAGAAAGCCGCCGAAGCCGACATGCAGCAGGCGCGCGTGACGCTTGCGGCGTCGGTCGCGCGCACGTACAACCAGCTCGCGCTGCTCTACGCGCTGCGTGACGTGGCGCAACGCGAAATCGCGAACCGTCAGGACGTCGGACGCATCACGAACGGGCGTGTCGCGGCCGGGCTCGACACCAACGTCGAGCGCCGCACGGCGGAGGGCAACGTCGCGACGAGCCAGACGAACTCGACGGAACTCGACGGCCAGATCGAAACCGTCCGCTATCAGCTCGCGGCGCTGCTCGGCAAAGGCCCGGATCGCGGCCTCAAGATCGCGAAACCCGTGATCGACCCGAACGTCAACGTGACGCTGCCCGACAACGTGCCCGCCGATCTCGTCGCGCGCCGCCCGGATATCGTCGCCGCGCGCTGGCAGGTCGAAGCCGCGACCCACAACATCAAGGAAGCGAAGGCCGAGTTCTTCCCGGACATCAACCTCGCGGCGGCCTTCGGTTTCGACGCGTTCGGCTGGAGCCGCTTCCTGCAGGCGAGCAGCCGCCAGATCCAGGCCGGTCCGGCGATCCATCTGCCGATCTTCGACGCCGGCGCCTTGCGCGCGCAGTTGAAAGGCCGTTACGCGGACTTCGAAGGCGACGTCGCGAACTACAACCAGACGCTCATCAACGCGATGAACGATGTCGCGACCAACATCTCCGCAATCCGCTCGCTCGACAAGCAAATGGCCGACGCCCAGCGCGCGCTCGCGGCGGCGTCGAGCGCGTATCAGCTCGCCGTGATCCGCTACAAGGCCGGCCTGTCGCCGCAATTGCAGGTGCTCAACGCCGACGAAAACCGCCTCGCCAACGAGCAGACCGTGACGAATCTGCGCCTGAAGCGCACCGATCTGCAGATCGCGCTGATCAAGTCGCTCGGCGGCGGATTCGACGCGACGAGCAGCAATCTCGCGATCGAAGGCAGCGGACAAAGTCAGACGACGACGCAGGCGGCCAATCAGGCCACGCCGTCGAACTAAGCGCCCACAAGAACACGCATCGGACCAAAAACGGATTTTTCGGAGTCTTTCATGAGCGACCCTCAACAAAACGCAGCCGCGGCCGCCGCGCCCGCGCCGAAACAGAGCAACGGCAAACGCCGAGCGCTGATGACGCTGATCGTGCTCGTCATCATCATCGCGGCTATCGCGTACGGGCTGTACTACTTCCTCGTCGCGCGCTTCCACGAAGCCACCGACGACGCCTACGTGAATGGCAACGTCGTGCAGATCACGCCGCAGGTCGTGGGCACGGTGATCTCGGTGAACGCCGACGACACGCAGACCGTGAAGATAGGCGATCCGCTCGTCGCGCTCGATCCGGCCGACTCCAAGGTCGCGCTGGATCAGGCCGAGGCAAATCTCGCGCAGACGGTGCGCCAGGTACGCACGTTCTTCGTCAACAACAACCAGTACGAAGCGCAGATCGCGTTGCGCCGGTCCGATCTGTCGCGCGCGCAGGACGATTTGAAGCGCCGCATGCAGGTCGCGCAGACGGGTGCGGTCTCGCAGGAAGAAATCTCGCACGCCCGCGACGCGGTGCGCAGCGCGCAGGCCGCGCTCGACGCCGCCGAGCAGGAGCTCGCGTCGAACCGCTCGCTCACGGCCAACACGACGATCGCCGATCACCCGAACGTGCTCGCCGCCGCCGCGAAGGTCCGCGATTCCTACATCAACTACGCGCGCAACACGCTGCCCGCGCCGGTCACGGGCTATGTTGCCAAGCGCTCGGTGCAAGTCGGCCAGCGCGTGTCGCCGGGCAATCCGCTGATGGCGATCGTGCCGCTCAACGCCGTGTGGGTCGATGCGAACTTCAAGGAAGTGCAGCTCAAGCACATGCGGATCGGCCAGCCGGTCGAGCTGACGGCCGATCTGTACGGTTCGGGCGTCGTGTATCACGGCAAGGTGGTCGGTTTCTCGGCCGGCACGGGCTCGGCTTTCTCGCTGCTGCCCGCGCAGAACGCGACCGGCAACTGGATCAAGGTCGTGCAGCGCCTGCCGGTGCGCATCCAGCTCGATCCGAAGGAACTGGAAGCGCATCCGCTGCGTATCGGCCTGTCGATGAACGTCGACGTCACCATCAAGGACGAGCAAGGCGGCCAGCTCGGCAACGCGCAGAACACGGTCTACCAGACGAATGTGTTCGACAACTACGGCGCGCAGGCCGATCAGGAAATCGCGCGCATCATCCAGCAGAACGCGGGTACGGGTGCGGGCGCAGGGTCGTCGGCGCAGAGCGCGTCGCCGGCGCACGGGCGCGCGACGAAGTCGGCGTCGGCCGCCAAGCTGATGTAAGCGGACTCGCCACATGTCTTCCCAAAACGTCGTACATCCGCCGCTGTCGGGCGGAAAGCTCGTCATCGGCACGATCGCCGTATCGCTCGCGGTGTTCATGAACGTGCTCGACACGTCGATCGCGAACGTCTCGATTCCGTCGATCTCCGGCGATCTCGGCGTGTCGTCGGATCAGGGCACGTGGGTCATCACGTCGTTCGCGGTCGCCAACGCGATCTCGGTGCCGTTGACCGGCTGGCTCACGCAGCGTCTCGGGCAGGTGCGGCTCTTTCTCGGCTCGATCATCCTGTTCGTGATCGCGTCGTGGCTCTGCGGTCTCGCGCCGACGCTCCCCTTCCTGCTCGCCGCGCGCGTATTCCAGGGCGCCGTCGCCGGCCCGATGATCCCGCTGTCGCAAACGCTGCTGCTCGCGAGCTATCCGCGCGAAAAAGCGCCGATGGCGCTATCGATGTGGTCGATGACCACGCTGATCGCGCCGGTCGCGGGGCCGGTCCTCGGCGGATGGATCTCGGACAACATCTCGTGGCCGTGGATCTTCTACGTGAACATTCCGGTCGGCATCGCGGCGGCGCTCGCTACGTTCGCGATCTTCCGCGACCGCGATTCCGCGATCCGCAAGGCGCCGATCGACACGGTCGGGCTCGGGCTGCTCGTCGTCTGGGTCGGCTCGCTGCAGATCATGCTCGACAAAGGCAAGGATCTCGACTGGTTCAACTCGACGACGATCGTCGTGCTCGCGCTCATCGCCGTGATCGCGTTCGCGTTCTTCATCGTGTGGGAGCTGACGGCGGAGCATCCGGTCGTGGATTTGTCGCTCTTCGAGCTGCGCAACTTCACCGGCGGAACGATCGCGCTGTCGATCGGATACGGGCTCTACTTCGGCAATCTCGTTCTGCTCCCGCTGTGGCTGCAGACGGATATCGGCTACACGGCGACGAACGCCGGTCTCGTGATGGCGCCCGTCGGCGTGTTCGCGATCCTGCTTTCTCCGATCACCGGCAAATTCCTGCCGCGCACCGATCCGCGTTACATCGCGACCGCCGCGTTCCTCGTCTTCGCGCTGTGTTTCTGGATGCGTTCACGCTACACGACCGGCGTCGACACTTGGGCGCTCACGATACCGACGCTGATTCAGGGCATCGGCATGGCGGGCTTCTTCATTCCGCTCGTGTCGATCACGCTGTCGGGCTTGCCGGGACATCGAATTCCGGCGGCGTCGGGGCTGTCGAACTTCGTGCGGATCATGTGCGGCGGCATCGGCACGTCGATCTTCTCGACGGCGTGGGAGCATCGTTCGATCGTGCATCACGCGCAACTCGTCGAAAGCGCCAATTCGTACAACCCGGTGTTCGCGAATTCGATGCAGCAGATGGGCGCGCTCGGCCTGACGCACGAGCAGACCGTCGGCCTCTATAACAGCATGGCGACGCAGCAGGCCGCGCAGCTCGGCGTGAACGACATGTTCTATATTTCGGCGGGGATTTTCGTCGCGCTGATCGTGCTGATCTGGATCACGCGGCCCGAGCGTTCGGGCGGTGGAGATTCGGCGGCGGCGGCATCGGCGGCGCACTGATCGCCTGACTGCTCCCAAAAGAACAGAGCCCGGTCGACATCGACCGGGCTCTTTTTCATTGCGCCGTGACGATGAGCCGTTCCGGCGCGAGCACACCCTCGCCCGCGCGCGCCACGCCCAGCAGACGGCCGCCTTCTTGCGCATAAACGCGCACGCGGCCTGCTTCGAGACGCGTTTTCACGACGTCCGCGAGCTTCAGACGTTGGCCGTGCAGGAAGCGCTGCGTCGCTTCGTCGTTCAACTGAACCGCGGGAAACGTGGATAGCAGTGCATCGACGGGCTGAAGCCGCTCGTCGCGCTCCGCTTCGCTCAGGCTCGCGAGCTGATCGAGCGTGACCGCGTGTTCGAGCGTCAGCGCGCCGACACCGGTGCGCCGCAACGCCGTCAGATGCGCGCCGCAGCCGAGCGCTTCGCCGATGTCCTCGGCCAGCGTCCGTACGTAAGTGCCCTTGCTGCACGTCACGCGAAACGTCACGAGGGGCAGCGCGCACGCGATCAACTGCAGCGCGTGAATCGTCACTTGCCTGCCCTCACGCTCGACCGTCTGACCGGCGCGCGCGTATTCGTAGAGCGGCTTGCCGTCGCGCTTGAGCGCCGAGTACATCGGCGGGACTTGCACGATTTCGCCGATGAACCGCGTCATCGCTTCGACGACGGCAGCTTCGTCGCACGTCACGTCGCGGGTATCCACCGCCTCGCCTTCGGCATCGCCGGTCGTCGTGCGGATACCGAGGCGCATCGTCGCTTCGTAGGTCTTGTCGGCATCGAGCAGGTCTTGCGAGAACTTCGTCGCTTCGCCGAAGCACAACGGCAGCAGACCGGTTGCGAGCGGATCGAGCGTACCCGTGTGGCCCGCCTTCTTCGCCAGATAAATCCGCTTTGCCTTGATGAGCGCATCGTTGCTCGACAGCCCGAGCGGCTTGTCCAGCAAGAGCACGCCGTCGAGCGCGCGACGGGGAATCTTCGGACCGCCCTTCACTCACGCACCTTCTTCGTCATCTTTTGCGCGCGTCGCGTTTGCCTCGTCGATCAGGCGCGACATCTCGACGGCCTTCTCGATCGTCTGGTCATAGTGGAAATGCAGCGTCGGCACCGTGTGGATGTGCAGGCGCTTGAACAGCATATTGTGCAGATGTCCCGCCGCATGATTGAGCCCTTCCTGCGTCTGCTTCGGATCGCCCGTCAGCGTCGTGAAGTAGACCTTCGCGTGCGCGTAGTCAGGCGTGAGCTCGACGCTCTGAATCGTCACGAGTCCGACGCGCGGGTCTTTCACCTCGCGCATCAGTTCCGAAAGATCGCGCTGGATCTGATCCGCAATCTGCACGTTGCGGTTCGCGGATGTCCGTTTTTTAGCCATGATTTCGTTTCCGTATTCTTGTCGCGCCGCCTGAAGCAAAAAGGGCGGAGCGAGCCGCAAGGCTCACCCCGCCCTTTTTTCAGCGGCTAGCGCATTACAGCGTGCGAGCCACTTCCGTCACTTCGAAGACTTCGAACTGATCGCCTTCGACGATATCGCTGAAGTTCTTGATCGACATACCGCACTCGAAGCCCTGACGCACTTCCTTGACATCGTCCTTGAAGCGCTTGAGCGAATCGAGCTCGCCGGTGTGAATCACGACGTTGTTGCGGATCACGCGCACCGACGAGGAACGCTTGACCACGCCGTCCGTGACCATACAACCCGCGATCAGGCCGACCTTCGGCACGCGGATGACCTGGCGCACCTCGACCATGCCCGTCACCGTTTCGCGCTTCTCCGGCGCGAGCATGCCGGACATCGCCGCCTTCACCTCATCCACTGCGTCATAGATGATGTTGTAGTAGCGGATGTCGATGCCGTTCGCCTCGGCCACCTTGCGCGCCTGAGCATCCGCACGCGTGTTGAAGCCGATGATGACCGCCTTCGATGCCGTCGCCAGGTTGACGTCCGATTCGCTGATCGCGCCGACCGCGCTGTGCACGATCTGCACGCGCACCTCGTTGGTCGACAGCTTCTGCAGCGACTGGACCAGCGCTTCCTGCGAGCCCTGCACGTCCGCCTTGACGATGAGCGGCAGGTTCTGCACTTCGCCTTCGCCCATCTGCTCGAGCATGTTCTCGAGCTTGGCGGCCTGTTGCTTCGCAAGCTTGACGTCGCGGAACTTGCCCTGACGGAACAGCGCGATTTCGCGCGCCTTGCGCTCGTCCGGCAGCACGATGACTTCCTCGCCCGCCGCCGGCACTTCCGACAGACCCTGGATTTCCACCGGGATCGACGGACCCGCCGTCTTCGTCGGCTTGCCGGTTTCGTCGAGCATGGCTCGCACGCGACCGTAGGCGCTGCCCGCGAGAACCACGTCGCCGCGGTTCAGCGTGCCCGACTGCACCAGAATGGTCGCGACCGGGCCCTTGCCCTTGTCCAGCTTCGCTTCGATGACGAGACCCTTCGCAGCGGCTTCCACCGGCGCGGTGAGTTCCAGCACTTCGGCTTGCAGCGACACGTTTTCGAGCAGATCGTCGATGCCCCGGCCGGTCTTCGCCGACACTTCGATGAACGGCGAATCGCCGCCGTACTCTTCCGGCACCACGCCTTCCGCGACGAGTTCCTGCTTCACGCGGTCGGGGTTCGCTTCCGGCTTGTCGATCTTGTTGATCGCAACGACGATCGGCACGCCGCCCGCCTTCGCGTGAGCGATCGCTTCCTTCGTCTGCGGCATCACGCCGTCGTCGGCTGCGACCACCAGAATGACGATGTCGGTCGCTTTCGCGCCGCGCGCACGCATGGCCGTGAAGGCCTCGTGACCCGGCGTGTCGAGGAAGGTGATGACGCCGCGCGGCGTATCGACGTGATATGCGCCGATATGCTGCGTGATGCCGCCCGCTTCGCCCGCCGCCACTTTCGCGCGACGGATGTAGTCCAGCAGCGAGGTCTTGCCGTGGTCGACGTGACCCATGACGGTGACAACCGGCGGACGCGGCAGCTTCTCTGCCGTTTCCTCGGTGGTTTCGCCTTCGATCAACAACGCTTCCGGGTCGTCCAGCTTCGCCGCGACCGCGCGATGGCCCAGTTCCTCGACGACGATCATCGCCGTTTCCTGGTCCAGCACCTGGTTGATCGTGACCATCTGGCCGAGCTTCATCATCACCTTGATGACTTCCGAAGCCTTCACCGACATCTTGTGCGCGAGGTCCGCGACGGAAATGGTTTCCGGCACGTGCACTTCACGGACGATCGGCTCGGTCGGCGCCTGGAATGACGTCTGTTCCTGATGCTTGCCGCGACCCTTCGGACCGCCGCGCCAGCCGCGATCGACACCACCGCTCGAATCGCCACGCGTCTTCATGCCGCGACGCTTCGATGCGTCGTCTTGCTGCCAGCCGCCCTTGCCAGCCTTCTTCTTGTCGCCGGCGCCTGCGGGAGCCGTCGATGCGGGTGCCGGCGCGCCTGCAGCCGGCTTCTTCGCCGCTGCGGGACGTGCCGCCTGCGCGCCTTCCGGCTTCGCGGGCTTGTGCAGCGTGCCCTTCGCTTCGGCGGCCTTCGCCGCTTCGGCGGGCTTCGGTGCAGGCGCGGGTTCCGGCGCCTTTACTTGCGCCTTGCGCGGGGTGTTCATCATTTCGCGGATCGCGCGGGCTTCGGCTTCCGCCGCCGCACGGCGCTTCGCGATGGCTTCCTGCTCGAGGCGAGCCTTTTCGGCCTTCGCCTTCGCGTCTTCTTCCGCCTTCTTCGCGGCTTCACGCTGCGCGGCACGCTCGCTCGCAGCCTTCTCTTCCGCTGCCTTTTCGGCGGCTTCGCGCTGCGCGGTGTCGTCCTGCTTCGGTTCCGGCTTCGCTTCGACGGCCGGTTGCGTGCGCGCTTCCTGACGCGCAGCCTGCGCCGCACGCGAGATTTCGGCAGCCTGAGCCGCAGCCGCCGCGCGGCGCGCCGCTTCCTCTTCCTGCTTCTTGCGCTCGGCTTCCGCCGCTTCCTCGCGAGCGCGGCGCTCGGCTTCTTCGCGCTCCAGCTTCGCCTGCTGTTCCTTCAGCTCGCGCTCTTCGCGCTCGAGCTGCTCGGCGGCACGGCGCGCTTCTTCCTCGCGACGCTGCAGTTCGGCTTCGTCGACTTCCGGCTCTTCGACGTGATTCGGCGCGGCCTCGGCCTGCTCCACACCGGTTTCGTCGCGTTTCACGAAAACACGCTTCTTGCGCACCTCGACCTGAATGGTGCGAGCTTTACCCGTTGCGTCGGATTGCTTGATTTCCGACGTATGCCGGCGGGTCAAAGTGATCTTGCGCTTGTCGGCGTCGGCGGAACCGTGCGACTTGCGCAAATGATCGAGCAGACGCGCCTTGTCCGTCTCGGACAGGTCGTCGTTCGCGCTCGCTTTCTGGACGCCAGCCGCCTGCAACTGCTCGAGCAGGACGCCCGCAGGCATTTTGAGTTCCGCGGCAAATTGGGCTACGTTGTTACTCGCCATTCATTCCTCTTGATGCAAGGACCAATCCTTGCGGTTAGATCGGGGTCACGCGGCCAGACAGGCCGCCAAATATCAGTGCGCCATGGTCATTTCTCACTGGAACCAGTGTTCACGTGCTTTCATGATCAACGCCTTAGCGGCATCCTCTTGCATTCCGGTCATTTCGACCAGTTCATCTACTGCCAGCTCCGCGAGATCGTCGCGGGTCTGAATCTGGTGCTCGGCGAGCTTTGCGAGAAGCTCGTTGTCCATGCCGTCGAGGCTCTTCAAATCGAGGGCGACGCCTTCCACCTTCTCTTCGTTGGCGATCGCCATCGTGAGGAGCGCGTCGCGCGAGCGATTGCGCAGCTCGTGCACGGTGTCTTCGTCGAACGCTTCGATTTCGAGCATTTCGTTGAGCGGCACGTAGGCGATTTCTTCGAGACTCGTGAAGCCTTCGTCGATCAGGATGTCGGCGACTTCCTCGTCCACATCCAGACGCGCCATGAACAGGTCGCGCAACTTGCCACGCTCTTCGTTCTGCTTCAGCGCGGACTCGTCCGGCGTCATGATATTGATTTGCCAGCCGGTGAGTTCGCTCGCGAGCCTCACGTTCTGGCCGGCGCGGCCGATGGCGACGGCGAGCTCGTTTTCGTCCACGACGACGTCCATCGAATGCTTTTCTTCATCGACGACGATCGACTGGACGGCTGCCGGCGCGAGAGCGCCGATCACGAACTGCGCGGGATCTTCCGACCATAGCACGATGTCGACGTTCTCGCCACCGAGCTCGTTACGCACGGCCTGCACGCGCGAACCGCGGATGCCGACGCAAGTGCCGATAGGATCGATGCGCTTGTCGTAGGCGATCACGCCGATTTTCGCACGCACGCCGGGATCGCGCGCGGCGGCCTTGATTTCCAGCAGACCTTGCTCGATTTCCGGCACTTCGAGTTCGAACAGCTTCATCAGGAACTCGGGCGCGGTGCGCGAGAGTTCGATCTGCGGGCCGCGCGCGGTGCGGTCGACCTTCGCGATGTACGCGCGCACGCGGTCGCCCACGCGCAGGTTTTCCTTCGGAATCAGCTGGTCGCGGCGCAGCAGCGCTTCGACACGGCCCGACTCGACAATGAAATTACCCTTGTCCAGGCGCTTCACCGAGCCGGTCATGATCTTTTCGCCGCGCTCGAGGAAGTCGTTCAGAATCTGTTCGCGCTCGGCGTCGCGCACCTTCTGCAGGATCACCTGCTTGGCGGCCTGCGCGCCGATACGGCCGAATTCGATCGACGGAATCGGCTCCTCGATGAATTCGTCAACTTGCGCGTCGGGCTTTTGCTCCTTCGCTTCGAACAGCAGGATTTCCTGATCCGGCTCTTGCAGGCCGGCCTCGTCCGGCACGACGCGCCAGCGGCGGAAAGTTTCGTGTTCGCCGCTCTCACGGTCGATGGCGACACGAATATCCACGTCTTCCTCGAAGAGCTTCTTCGTTGCCGAAGCAAGCGCAGCTTCCAGCGCTGCGTACACGACGTCCTTGTTGACGTTCTTTTCGCGTGCCAGCGCATCCGCCAGCATCAATACTTCGCGACTCATTGTTTGCGGCTCCTAAAGTCAACCTTGGGGACGAGACGTGCCTTATCGAGGTCCGCGAGCGTGAAATCGAGCATCGCAGCGCCGTCCTTCCCTTCAAATTCCAATCCGATCGTTTCGCCGTCAGGGGCGTGCAGGATGCCGCGGAACGACTTGCGCCCGTCCAGCGGCTTCTTCAATGTAATGGCGACTTCGCTCCCCGCGAAGCGCTCGAAATCCGCCAGTTTCTTGAGCGGGCGGTCGAGCCCCGGCGACGATACTTCGAGCCGGTCGTAGTCGATGTTCTCGACTTCAAACAAATATTGGAGCTGACGGGTGACCTTCTCGCAGTCTTCGATCGCGATACCAGCCGGCTGGTCGATGTAGACACGCAGCATGCCGCCTCCCGAACGCTCGAGATCGACAAGCTCGTAGCCAAGGCTCGAGACCGTGGTTTCAATCAATTCCGTCAGTTGCACAGTAACTCCAAGGTGTTCGCGCGCTCCACGCCGAAACACCTGCGGGCGAGCGCCTTCATGCGGGCGCGCACCCCTGCTCCCGAGATGCCGAACCGAATAGCCAAAAAAAAATGGGCGCAACGCCCACATTTTTCAACCGAGGTCGCACTCAGGGCAGCGAAAGAAAACTACGTGCCCAGCGACTTCATGATTTTAGCCATTTTTCAGGATAAACGCAAACGTAACGCGCACTTTCGCCCCTGTTGGACCCGGTTTCACGCCGGTTTGTCCTAACGATCAGAACGAGCGAAACGCGAGATTTTCGTCGCCGGGGGCGGACCGATGCTTCGCATCCCGCTTTTGGACTTCTCCCGGCGACGTCTTTGCGATTTTTTACATATCGCGCTCAGCGGCCGCGCGAGCGATTACGCGCGCCCCGGCCCGCGCCGCCGGCTTTGTTCTGGCCAGCGCCCTGCTGTCCGCCGCCCTGGCGATTGCCCCGCGGTGCGTTGCCACCGGCGGCACGCTTGCCGGCGCCGCCCGCGCCCTGCGGACCGCCGCCTTGCGGACGCGCGCCGCGCGGACCCGGCCGTGCGCCGTTAGCGCGATTGCCGTTGGGCTCGTTGCCGATGCGGTTGCCGTTCGGCTCCCGGCCGCCGCGACGGCCCATGCCGCCCCCGTTGCCTGCATTGCCCGTGTTGCCGCCGAATCCGCCCATGCCGCCGAGCCCGAAGCTGCCCGGCACACCGCCCGGCTGGCCGCGCCGGCCGCCGCGTCCCGGCGTCTGCTGCTGCGTCATGCGCGAGTGCGAGCTCAGCACCGGCTCGCGCGTGATGAAGCCCATCGACGTCTGCATCGGATCGGGTTGCACACGCGGCGCGGCGCTGCGTCCGCCCTTCTCGGCCGTCGGCAATTTCAGCCCGACCGACGCCATCAGGCTGCGCACCTGATTGTCCTCGAGCTCTTCCCAGCGGCCGCGCTTCAGGCCGCGCGGCAGCGCGATCGGACCATGACGCGTGCGGATCAGGCGGCTCACCATCAGGCCGGCCGCCTCGAACATACGGCGCACTTCGCGATTCCGGCCTTCCGCCAGCGCGACGTGATACCAGTGATTCGTGCCTTCGCCGCCGCCGTCCTGGATGCGCAAGAAGTTGGCGGGACCGTCGTCGAGCTCGACGCCTTTGAGCAGCTTCTGCTTCATCGCCTCGGACAGTTGTCCGACCACGCGCACCGCGTACTCACGCTCGACGCTGTAGCGCGGATGCATGAAGCGGTTCGCCAGATCGCCGGACGTCGTGAGCAACAGCAGGCCTTCCGTATTGAAGTCGAGACGCCCGACCGCGAGCCATTTGGCGGTTTTCATCGACGGCAGCTTGTCGAACACGGACGGACGCCCTTCCGGGTCGGCATGGCTGACGATCTCGCCCGTCGGCTTGTGATACAGCAGGATGCGCGGCGGCTTGCTCGCGAGCTTGCGCTTGAGCGGCTTGCCGTTGATGCGCACCTGATCGGTCGGCATGATGCGCTGGCCGATATGCGCCGGCTCGCCGTTCACCGATACGCGCCCGGCGATGATCAACTCTTCCATGTCGCGCCGCGAACCCATGCCCGCATCCGCGAGCACCTTGTGCAGCTTCGGCGCGTCTTCGTCCGGTTCCAGCACGCGCTTTTGCGGTGCATTGCGGCCGCGTCGCAGCATCGGGGCGCGCACGCCGGCCGAACCGTTGTCGGCGTCGAAGGCCGGCGAGGTCACGTAGGCGAACACGTCGTCGACGGCTGCAGCAGCCGCGCTCTCGACGGTCGCCGGTCCCGCGTCGCTGCGCTTGCCGCGCTTTTGCTGCGGCGGATTCTTGCGCCGGCCGCCTTCGCGCGGCGCGGGCGCGGCGGCCTGTACGCCGGCCTCGTCCGCTGCTTCGACGCCGGTTTCGCCCGCTTCCGCGCGCGCGCTCTTGCGGCCGCGCGGACTCGCCCCTTCGCCCTTGCGCGGCTTCGCGCCCGGATCCTTGCGCGGGGTACGCACTTGTGCCGCCACGACGCCGTCGGGCGGCGTCTCGTTGACGGCGCCCGGCGCGCCTGGCGCAGCGTCCGCGCCCTTGGTCTTCGCGACAGCGCGACGCCGTGCGATCAGGCTACGCGGCCCGCGGCGCAATCCGCGGCGCGGACGGTCATCGCCCTCGCCGCCTTCATCGGCGCGGTCGGTGCGCGTGCTGTCGCCGGCATCGGCCGACTCAGGTGCGTCCGCGGCGTGCACGGGGCGCGCGGATTCAGGCGAATCGCTGTCGTGGGAGTGTGTCAAAACAACCTCAAATGTCGAATCGCGCGCCCGTCGCGGGCGCGTCAAAAAATCCGCTGACCGGTCCGGCTGGTCGTCTCGAAATAATCTTTATGGAGAGCCGGATTGCCAGATCAGGGGCCATGCAAATTGCATCAGGCGCGGCGCGCCTTCGGTTCTTCGGAGTCGTCGTCCAGTTCGGCTTCGTTCGATGGACTCGCATCTCTTTCGTCTTCACGCGGCATCGGAACGGGCGCATCGTGCGCGGTGCCCAAAGGCTGTGCGTGAATCCCGGCTGTCGACGCGGCGCGCTCGTCCAGCGCATCCGCACGTTCCGTTCCGAGTCTTTCCTGCTGTTCTTCTGTCTGTTCTTGCTCCGCCGGCCCGGCGGCCGCGCGCTCATCGGCGGAAGCGTCGGGTTCGGCGGATTCCGCCGATTCCAGCGCTTCAACGGCGAAGACCTGCGCCGGGGCGTCAGGTTCCCCGTCATTCGACGCTTGTGGCGTGGCCGGCAGCTCGATGCCCGCCGGCGGCGCATTCCCGGCGATGCTGTCGGGAAATTCGATCGAATGCTGCGCGAGCAGCGATGCTTCGAGCTGCGCCGACGGATTGTCCAGCGCGGGCAACTCGTCGAGCGCGGTCAGGCCGAGATCGTCGAGAAACTGCTTGGTCGTCGCGTACAGTGCCGGGCGGCCCGGCACGTCGCGATGACCGATCACCTCGATCCAGCCACGGTCCTCCAGTTGCTTCACGACCTGCGTGTTCACCGTCACGCCGCGGATCTCTTCGATATCGCCCCGCGTCACTGGTTGCCGATAGGCAATGATCGCCAGCGTTTCGAGTACGGCCCGCGAATACTTGGGCGGCTTTTCCGGGTGCAGCCTGTCGAGATAGGCCCGCATCGCGGGCTTGCTCTGAAAACGCCAGCCCGAGGCAAGCGCGACCAGTTCCACGCCGCGTCCCGACCAGTCGGCCTTGAGCGCTTCGAGCAACGTGCGAACGGTATCTGCCGAAATGTCGTCGGCGAACAGCTTGCGCAATTCATTCAGCCTCAGCGGTTCCTGCGCGCAAATCAAAGCAGTCTCGAGGACGATCTTCGCCTCTTGGGTATTCATGCAGCTTGGGTCAACCCTATATGGTCAATGATTCAATTCAAATCGAGCTTGCGCAGGACCGAACGCCACCAAAATGGTGCGAACGATAAAGCTGGACGCGGAGTTTCAAGACGCGCTCGCCCGATTGTAATCGGTCATATTGATTGGGAGCACGCACCGGGGAGAGGCGTAAAGGGCGATCGGTGAGCGAACGCCGGGCCATCCAGCCGGACGAGGTGGCGCTTTCCTAGGCGAAAGCGCGTGACTGAGCGCCATATTACGCAAAAACAACCGGGGCGTAAAGGTGATCGATTGATCGGCGCTCGGACTCACTCGACGCCGGTCGTGCGCGGCCGACGTCGATCGGCACGGCTCAGGCGACGCCGCGCGCCGTCAGGAATCGCTGCAGGCGTTCGACGCCCGCGTCCAGCCGTGCGGGATCGCACGCGTAGCACCAGCGCACGAAGCCTTCGCCTTCCGGGCCAAACGCGCTGCCCGGCGCAAGTCCGAGACGGGCTTCGCGCACCAGCGATTTGCACAGTTCGAGGCTGTTTTGCGCGCCCGGTAGCGAGAAAAACAGGTACATCGCGCCGTCGGGCGTGCGCACGTCGACGCCCTCGATCGCCTGAAGCGCCTGCACGAGATGATCGCGGCTTGCACGCAGATCCGCGACGAGCGCCTGAGTAAAGCGCTCGCCCTCTTCCACCGCGACGACGCCCGCCTGCTGCACGAACGACGGCGCGCACGACGTGTTGTACTCGACCAGCTTGCCGAGATCGTCCATCAGTTGCGTCGGGGCGACGAGCCAGCCGAGGCGCCAGCCGGTCATCAGCCACGCCTTCGAAAACGAATTCACCGCGATCACGCGCTCGTCGCGCGCGGCGAGATCGAGAAAGGACGGCGCGACGCGAGCGTCATCGCCGTAGTACAGGCGTTCGTAGACTTCGTCCGCGACGATCCAGATTCCGTGACGGCGGCAATGCGCGAGCACGGCGCGCTGCTGATCGCGCGTCATCGTCCAGCCGGTCGGGTTGTTCGGCGAGTTGATCATCAGCATGCGCGTGTTGGGCGTGAGCGCCGCGAGCAGGCGGTCGAGATCGAGCGTCCAGCCACGCGGGCCGTAAGTCAGCGAAACGGTATCGACGCTCGCGCCGAGGATTTTCGGAATCTCGACGAGATTCGGCCATAGCGGCGTCACGGCGACGACGCGATCGCCCGCACCGACCACGAGTTGCGCCGCGAGCATCAGCGCGTTCACGCCGGCGCTCGTCACGGCGATGTGCGCCGGCGTCGTCGCGCCGTGCAGCGCGCTCACGTAGCGGCTGAGCGATTCGCGCAGCGGGGCGATGCCGAGATTGTGCGTGTAGAACGTGGCGCCATCGGCAAGCGCGCGGCTTGCGGCATCGCGGATGAATTGCGGCGTCACGCGATCCGATTCGCCGAACCAGAACGGCAGCACATCGGCGACGCCGAAACCCGCGTTTGCGACCTCGCGGATCTGCGACGGCCTCAACGCCCGCACGGCGTCGCGCGCATTCGGCGCACCCGATGCGTGCGCGCCCGCCAATTGACTCAGTTCGCTGACCACCGCGCCTTCCGATTCACTCATCGCTCGCCCCGTCGTCTTGTCTTAAAAAAGAAGTCTAACGCGCGCGCCGTGATTTTCGCGATGAACGGAGGCTTATCCGAGGTCTTCCGCACGCGGCGGCAGCGAGGCGATCAGCGACCACACCGATTCCGCCGCGGGCGACAGCGAGCGATCGCGCCGCCGCACGAGCTCCACGGTCCGTTCGGCGCGCGGTTCGAGCGGCAACGCGACCAGCGACGAATCCGCCGGCAGCGGCAGCGCGAGCCACGGCAGCACGCTCACGCCGACGCCCGCTTCCACGAGCCCGAACACCGTCGCCGAGTGTCCGAGCTCCTGCACCACTTGCGCCTCGACGCCGTGCTCCTGCATGACGGCATCGATGATCGGCCGGCTGCCCGACGCGTAGTCGAGCATCACGAGCCGCTCGCCCGCGAGCGCTTCCCACGGCACCGCCGTCTCGCGCCCGAGCGGATGATCGCGCCGCGCGACGAGACAGAACGAATCGGTCATCACGGGTTCGCCGTGGAGTTCGTCGGAGGAAAACGGGCCGATCACGACGCCGAAATCGACCTCGCCCGACTTCACCTTGCGCAGGACATCTGACTGGACGTCGTCGCGCAGACTCAGCGTGATGAGCGGAAACTGCCGCAAGCACGACGCGATCACGCGCGGCATCAGCCGGCAGGCGACCGTCGGACTCGCCGCGACGATCACGCGTCCGCGGCGCTGCTGGCCGAGATCGCGCACCTCGCGCAGCGCTTCGTCCAGGTCGGCCAGCAGGCGCGACACCGTGCCGACGAGATTCACGCCGACATCGGTCAGCTGAACTTCGCGCGTCGTCCGGTCGATCAGCTTGAGACCAATCTCCCCTTCCAGCTCGCGCACGCACCGGCTGACCGCCGACTGCGTGAGGCCGATTTCATCGCCTGCGCGGCTGAAGCTGCGCAGCCTCGATACTGCTATAAAGACGCGCAGTTGCCGCAACGTCACGTTCAATGGCGCGTTCATTCAGAATGCTCATCAATATCCACAATTCATGCACGAATTATAGCGAGCATTGGTCTGAACTCATGCCCGAACGCGCGTTTCGCTGCGGTGCAGCAAATCCTCACGACGCACGCTGGATGGGCCTATTGCACTTGATTGGTGATTGTCCCGATTTCTTAATCAGTGTGTTTCGGGTCTGATACGGGCCATGCTGGCATCGCGTCAGCCTACTGCCATGCGGGTTTCCCGGATTTAGCAACAAGCATGGCACGGTTCTCGCATTTCATTGCGCACAGAGGTTGGAGCCATTCGCGGTTACATCGAACATCGTCCGCCGCAATCGCTCTGGCCTTCCCAGGTATTCGTTCATCGGATTCCGACCAGAGTGCGCGGCGCGGGGCAGCGCACCGGGGTTAGCTTCGCTGAGGTGAGATATGGTGCTGTTCGACGATTTGAGAGATAACGAGTGGGCGCTGATTGAGGCGTTGTTCTGTTCCGAGCCGGCGCGCAGCGAACGGCGCGGCCGTCCGCGCGTCGAAGCGCGGGCCGTGGTCAACGCGGTTTTGTGGGTGCTGTCGACGGGCGAAGGCTGGTCGAAGCTGCCCGGACGCTACCCGTCCCCGCCGACCTGCCGCCGCCGCTTCGACGAGTGGCAGGCAGACGGCACGCTGGCCGAGATCGTGAAGCGCCTGTCCAGCAACGGCCGTGAAGTGTCGCTGCGCGGACGCATCGGTTCCAGCGCCGCCAAACCGCCCGCGCCGCCGAGCCGCGATCGCCTGCGTGGCGCGTTCTGGACGAACCCGGAATCGTGGCGCGCTCCGGCCAAGATGGCCTGAACGGTTCTTTGCATCGACCGAAGCCGGCGCTCGCTGGCTTCACCCAGACATTTCACCTCTCGCGCGGGCCGCGGCCTGCGCGAATCTTTCTCCTCTTTGCGTTGCCGCATTCGGATGTCGTAGCACAGTCGCGCGCACTGCGTCGTCGACGAAACAACTCTTTACGATTCCTTACAGCGCCCCGGCGGATCGCAGCATAGCTTGGTGATTAATCGAACAAGCCCCACGAAGGCTTCGAGGATTTCACCATGAAGGCATCGACTCTGCTCGCTCATGGCGCCTTCGTCGCGCTGACGAGCACTGCGGCGATGAGCCAGGCGCAGCCGCCACCTCCCGCATCCGACTTTCACGTCAGCACGAAGGCTTCGATGGCCGCGCCGCAGAATGCCGGCCGCAATCGCGATGCGACGCCGCCCGCGCCACGCGGCGACCTGCGCGGCGATATCGCGAGCAACGTGCGCGCGCGTCCCGATACCGAACGCGATGCGCGTTCACAACATCATTGAGTTCGTCTGAACGATGCGCGTTTGACGGAACCACTCCGGCGCGCGGCAGTCACACCTCGTGCCATGAGCACAGCATGGCGACAGTGAGATCCGGTATGCCCGTGTCGTTCGCGATACGGGCACTTTTTTGGGGTATTGCCGTTGGCTGCAGGCAGATTGTCGGCTCTTTCATCCGACGACAACGCTCCCTCGACCCATGCGTCGACTGTCGACCGCTGCCGGCCTCGCTGCCGACGTGTCCGGCAGTGCTAGACTCGCGCCTCCAGGACCGCTTCCTGACCACCGAACGTATAAGGTTCCATGCGGCGCAAGTCCCAGTCGCTGCCACGTTCGTCGCGCGAAAGACGCGTGAATTCGTGCTTGCCGCGTTCGGTCACGACCGCGATATCGACCGGTGCGTGAAATCCGGGCGCGGGCGCCACGGTGCGCTGCCGGGCGAGTTCGAGCAAACCGAGCGCGCGCAAGAGATCGAAAACGTTGGGGCGTTTCGCCCAAGGAACCTGACGATACTGCGCTCGGCGAAGTGCTTCGAGTACAACTTCGTTGGAATACGTGGTCATCTCGTTGTTTCTTCCTGTGCAGCCATGACGACGCTCGTGACGGTCGCAAGACGGTCCGCGACGTCGACTAAACGCGGCGCGCCGAATTCCGATTGCGACGAACGACTCGCAGCCGAATGTTTGGCCACCGCTTGCGTTAGGTGCTGCTTTCTATTACAAGCCCCCGTTGACAGCGCGCTAATCACGCGCTCTGCTGCGACATCCGCCGATGCGTTCCGAAGCACGCGATGACGGAACGAATTGCCCTTAAACCAATACGTTACCCCAATCAAATTGGTTCTATTCACTTTATTGCTGCTTTTTTTTGCGTTATTCGCACTATGGCGACGCCGCCGCATCCAGATTGCGATCATCGTGGCGGCGCTCGCGTGGGCGATCGGCGCGGGATGGTTCGCAACGCCTTTGCTCGATCTCGCCCAGCACGGCTATCGTCACACGGACGTGCCTTCGTTCGCACCGAAGACGACGATCGTGCTGATGGGCGGCGGCACGCATCGCAGCGAAGCGGGGCTCGTTCCGAAGTCCAACGCGGTGCGGCGCATCGACGCCGTGGCAACGCTGTATCGCGAATGCCGCGAAACCGGCGCGTCGTGCAAGGTGATTCTGAGCGGCGGCGATCCGGAACATCACGGGCAGGCCGAAGCCGACAATTACGCGCCATACGTGCTTGCGCAAGGCGTCGCTGCGGACGACCTCGTGCGCGAGAATCAAAGCCTCAATACTTACCAGAACGCGCGAAACGTGGCCGGTATTCTCGGCCACGCACATGACAACCGTTTGATCGTCGTCACATCCGCGTATCACATGCGCCGCGCGTTGCGTGCTTTCGAGGCTTTCGGCTATGCGCCGGTGCCGTATGTGTCGGATGTATGGCCCACTCGCCCGACGTTCTTTCCCCGTGTGCGGGGCTTCACGAACAGCGAGCTCGCGATGCACGAACTCGTCGGGCTCGCGCGCTTCGACGTGTATCGCTGGCTGCATCTCTATTAGCGCCTCGTGATTCGGGAGCGAAGCGCATTGATAAGCACTGGAAAATAATTCGACGCTTGTGCTCGATCATGCGCGTCCGCTTTTCGGACAGACGCACGACACACCCTTGCCCGATTCAAGGCTTATGATTCAGGTTGTCTGATCGTCAGACGCGCGAGGTTAGCGGCTGACTACCCGCACAGCGGGAGCGATTTTTGCTCAGACACAAGTGTCGTTCCAACGGATCGGACAGACGATTCCCAGGTTCCAACTGCCACTCGGAGGTAACAATGAAGAAAGTGTCCCTGGCTGTTCTGTTGTCCCTCAGCGCGGTCGCATCGGCCGCGTATGCCCAGAGCGATCAAGGCGTGACCATGAGCACCGATCCCGCCAAAATCGCTGATGTCGAGTCGCGCGCGCAGGCTCTGCAGTCGCGTCAGGAAAGCCAAAAGATGACCGAGCAGACGCCTTCTTCGCACAAGTCGATGCATCACAAGAAATCGCACAGCAAGCCGGCGGCCCCGAGCCAGTAAGCCGGTTCCCGCTGCAAGGCGCGGGGCCATTCACGCCGCGGTGAGTCGACGCATCGGCTCACCGCGGCGCGAGCAAAATCAGTTTCCCTGCTTCGCGCATTCAGGCGCGTTCGGCGCGATGCGTCACCCAGTCGCCGCCTTCGATGCACGGCAGCCCGGCAGCGGACGCAGCCCCGACGGGATAGATCAGGCAATCGACCCGATCCTTTCTCCCCTCGATTTCCACCTCCACATGCAGGCGATGCGAGCGGAATAAGCCTTCCACGCCCGGATACACATGTTCGATCTCGTCGAGCACGGGCACGAGCGCGTCCTCGATCCGGTAGACATCGCCGCGAATCGGCGCGCCCTTCTCATCGATCACGAGGCCCGGATAGTTGCCGAAGTCGAAAAGCTGACCCCGAACGTGGGCGGCACCGATCCATTCGGGCGTAGCGATGCCGTTTCGCGCGGCTGCGTGGTTGATATCGTTGGCCTCGCCCGCGCGCAGCGTGCCGTAGACAAAAACGTATTGCATTGGGAAAAACGCTCCTGTTGTCGCAAAAGGTGAACAACGGGCATTATGCGCCGGGCAATATTCGCGGTTCGCCCGGGCGCGCGCTTTCGGCTACCATCGGCGCGTGGCGGTCGATGAATCCGGCCGCCTGCAACCATCAACTCGAGCGAACATGGCCACGTTTGTCGAATCGAACTCGTCGGGCGAAGAAGTCGAGCATCTCGACATTCCCGTCGAGCATTCGCCGACGCTCGATCATCCGATTCGCGTGCGCTCGCGGCCCGTTCCCTACGGCGTGCGGATCGCGCTGCATACGCATCCGTGGGCGCAGGTCGCCTATACGTCGCGCGGGGTCTTGCGTGTCGCGACAGCGGATTCGACTTGGATGGTGCCGCCTTCGCGCGCGATCTGGGTGCCGCCCAATGTCACGCACGAGGTCGTGATCGTCGAGGACGCTTATCTGCGGACGCTTTACGTCGACGCGAGCGTCGTGCCGGCGGGTCTCGGCGCGTGTCGCGTCGTCGAGGTGTCGCCGCTTTTGCGCGAAGTCATCGCGGCGCTCGATGAAGAACCGATCTCGCGTCAGCGCGAGCGACTGCTGGGCACGCTCGCGCTCGATGAAATCATCCGCTCGCAGCCGCTGCCGCTCTCCGTGCCGATGCCGAACGAGAAGCGCCTGCGCGCCCTGTGCAACGCCGTGCTCGCCGATCCGTCGCATTCCGATCTGGAGCGGTGGTCATCGGAGGCCGGCGCGAGTTCGCGCACCATCGCGCGGCTTTTCAGACGCGAACTCGGCGTGAGTTTTTCCCAGTGGCGTCAGCAGGCCGTTCTTGCGCGCGCCATTCCGCTGCTCAGCCAGGGCCGTCCGCTCGCGCAAGTTGCGCGTGAACTGGGCTATCAGAGCCAGAGCGCATTCTCCGCGATGTTTCGCCGTGCGTTCGGCGAAAGCCCGCGCGCATTTTTCGCCCGCGATGGCCGCGACGAGCGCGACATCGACGGCTCTTAGCGCGTGTGCGCGCTTTCTTCAGACGCGCCGCACCATGTGCCGGATTGCGCCGAGCTGCGCGAGCCGCGGTCCGGCCGGCCGGTATCCGAGCCGAATGTAAAGACGCGCCGCGGGGTTATCGACGAACACGCGCAACTGACATTCGGCGAGCCCGCGCGCCCTCGCCCATCGATGCGCCGTGTTGAGCAGAAAGGTCCCGGCGCCGTGTCCACGATAGCCCTTCGCGATCTGCACGTCGCGAATATGGAGCGAATTGTCTTCCTCGGTGACACGCATGACGCCAATGGGAACGCCATCCGCCTGTAGGATGAAATTTTCGGACTCGCGCCAGCTGGAAAGGAAAAGATCGCCGCGCCACACGAGATTGTGACGCCGATAGTAGCCGACCATGTTGTCGTGCGTGAGCGCTTCGGCGAAGGCGAAGTCCACCATGTTCGCCTGGCGCAGTTGATAGAGCGAGAGGTCTTCGGTCGGGTCGAGCATCGCACGGGCACGAGAAACAGGTGCCTAAACACTAAGACAGTGCGCGCGGGCTGGCAATGGCCATTATCACGGTCGAATGCGCAGGGAACGCGTACGAAAGGGAATCGGATATGGCGAGCGGCGGAAAGCGGGCAAAAAAATCCAGCCCGAAGGCTGGATTTCCTTAAAACAACTTGGCGGAGCGGACGGGGCTCGAACCCGCGACCCCCGGCGTGACAGGCCGGTATTCTAACCAACTGAACTACCGCTCCACTTCTTTTCATCGTTCACAGTGTCACTTGTGAACTTGCAGCGCTTTTGACTAGCAGCCGCCGATGTTCTGGCGTCCCCTAGGGGATTCGAACCCCTGTACTCACCGTGAAAGGGTGATGTCCTAGGCCTCTAGACGAAGGGGACTTCAACTTCTGCACACCCTGCGGCGAAAAAAAACCGGCTCTCATTAGCCGGAGTGTTTCTGCTCGCAAGTGTTGGCGGAGCGGACGGGGCTCGAACCCGCGACCCCCGGCGTGACAGGCCGGTATTCTAACCAACTGAACTACCGCTCCACTTCTTTTCATCCGTTCACAGTGTCACCTGTGAACTTGCAGCGCTTTCTACTAGCAGCCGCCGATGTTCTGGCGTCCCCTAGGGGATTCGAACCCCTGTACTCACCGTGAAAGGGTGATGTCCTAGGCCTCTAGACGAAGGGGACAGAAACTTGTGATTCTGTCTTTACTACTGCTCCGCTGATCTACTTGCCGCCGATCAGCGAAGACCGAAATTCTATACAACTTCGTGTTACTTGTGAAGTATTTTTTGCGACTTCCGTTTCCGGAGAACAAGCTTCGCACTACTTCAACTGCTTTTTGCTGTTCTTGGTGGAGGTAAGCGGGATCGAACCGCTGACCTCTTGCATGCCATGCAAGCGCTCTCCCAGCTGAGCTATACCCCCTTGCAGAACAGAAACGAGATTGTATAGGGCGTTTTCGAAGTTGTAAATACCCTCTGACGACTTCAGTGAAACTTTTTGCCTCGACAGACGCCGATGCGCGCAATGGATCACGCCCCGCGATCCATTGCGCGGACCTCAACCCGCCGCCTTTTCCAGACGCGCCAACACGACATCGCGTCCGAAGAGCATCAGGACGGCATCGATCGACGGCGTGTGGGTCGTGCCCGCGACCAGCAGGCGCACCGGCATCGCGAGTTGCGGCATTTTCAGCTTGTGCGCGGCGAGCGTCGCCTTGAGCGCGGCCGCGATCGCTTCCTTGGTCCACTCGACGTTCGCGAGCGCCGCACGCAGGTCCGCGATAGCCGGACGCACCGCATCGGTGACGTGCTGCGCGAAGGCGTCCGCATCGATCACCGGCTCACGATAGAACATGGCGGCGTTATCGGCGATTTCCTTCACCGTCGATGCGCGGTCCTTCAAGAGCCCGATCACCTGATCGAGCGGCGCGCCGCCGTCGATCGCCGCGGCATCGATACCGGCCTGCAGCAGGAACGGCTTCGTCAGCTCGGCGAGACGCGCGTTGTCCGCTTCCTTGATGTAGTGCGCGTTGAGCCAGTTCAGCTTGTCGTGGTCGTACTGCGCGGGCGACTTGCCGAGATGCTCGAGATCGAACCATTCGACGAACTGCTCGCGCGAGAAAATCTCCGCATCGCCATGCGACCAGCCGAGGCGCGCCAGATAGTTGACCACCGCTTCCGGCAGATAGCCATTGTCGCGATAGCCCGTCACGCTCATCGCGCCGTGGCGCTTGCTCATCTTCTCGCCCTGCTCGTTCAGCACGGTCGGCAGATGCGCGTACACCGGCACCTCGCCGCCGAGCGCGCGCAGAATGTTGATCTGGCGCGGCGTGTTGTTGACGTGATCGTCGCCGCGAATCACATGCGTGATCTTCATGTCGAGATCGTCGACGACCACGCAGAAGTTATACGTCGGCGTGCCGTCGGGGCGCGCGATCACGAGGTCGTCGAGTTCCTCGTTCGAAATTTCGATGTGGCCTTTCACCGCGTCGTCCCATGCGACCGTGCCCGAGAGCGGATTGCGAAAGCGCACGACAGGCTTCACGCCTTCCGGAACCGGCGGCAGCACCTTGCCCGGCTCGGGGCGCCACGTACCGTCGTAGCGCGGCTTCTCGCCCGCGGCGCGCTGACGCTCGCGCAGCGCGTCGAGCTCTTCCGTCGACATGTAGCAGTGATACGCGAGCCCCTTTTCCATCATCTGCGCGATGACCTCGCGATAACGGTCCATGCGCTGCATCTGATAGAACGGGCCTTCGTCGAAATCGAGCCCGAGCCACGCCATGCCGTCGAGAATCGCATCGACCGACGCATCGGTGGAGCGCTCGAGATCGGTGTCCTCGATGCGCAGCACGAAAGTGCCCTTCATCTTGCGCGCGAACGCCCACGGATAGAGCGCGGAGCGGATGTTGCCGAGATGGATGAAGCCGGTCGGACTCGGAGCGAAGCGTGTGCGGACTTGGGTGGTCATTGCTGTTTACTCGATGAATGGCAGTGCGCCAGGCGCTGAAATGCCGCGCAAAATGAGACGAAATTATACTCGCCGCCCGCTTCGCGCCGGTCCGCGCGCCTTTTGTTTTATGATGTGCGCGCTTTTCAAGATCTCCCCGAACGCCCGCATCGACGGGCCTGCCGGAACCCGCCGCACCGCTGGAGCACACTTTGAGTTCATCGTCACCCCGTCTTTCGCGCCGCGCGTTTTCGCTCGCGGCCGCGTCGTCCGTTCTCGCCGCCTGCACCACCACGAGCGGCGGCAATTCAGGCGAAACGGCAATCGTCACGCCGCCGGCGCCGCCGAAGGCAGAACCGCAACAACCGATGCGTATCGGGCTCGCGCTCGGCGGCGGCGCCGCGCGCGGCTTCGCGCATATCGGCGTGATCAAGGCGCTCGAGGCGCGCAACGTGCGCGTGGATCTCGTCGCGGGCACGAGCGCCGGCTCGGTCATCGCGGCGCTGTACGCATCGGGGATGAGCGGCATCGCGATCAACAAGCTCGCCCTCACGATGGACGAAGCCTCGATCAGCGACTGGGCGATGCCCTTTCGCGCGCGCGGCATCCTGCAAGGCGTCGCGCTGCAGAACTACCTGAACAGGACGCTCGACAACCGTCCGATCGAAAAGATGGCGAAGCCGCTCGGCATCGTCGCCACGGATCTGAAGAGCGGCCAGCCGATTCTCTTTCAGCGCGGCAACACGGGCGTCGCTGTGCGGGCGTCGTGCAGCGTGCCGTCGATTTTCGAGCCGGTGAAGATCGGCGATCGCGAGTATGTCGACGGCGGGCTCGTGAGTCCGGTGCCAGCGGCGTTCGCGCACAAGATGGGCGCGGATTATGTGATCGCCGTCGATATTTCGGCACGGCCGGAAAGCGGGCTGACATCGAGCTCGTTCGACGTGCTGATGCAGACCTTCACGATCATGGGCCAGACCATCAAGGCCTACGAGCTCGACAAATACGCGAACGCGGTCGTCCGCCCCAACCTCAACGCGATGAGCAGCAGCGATTTCAGCCAGCGCAATGCATCGATCCTCGCGGGCGAGGAAGCCGTCGCCAAGATGTGGCCGACGTTGCAGCGACAGCTCGCGGAGCGCGGCGCGAAGGTCTGAACTTCTGCAATGCGAAGCATCGGCGCAAAAGAATGCCCGCAAAACAAAACGGCGGCTTCTCACGAAGCCGCCGTCATGGCGAATTAGAACCGGTCAGTAGTCCGCGTCCTCGATCCAGGCCGCCTGGATTGCCTCGAGAATCTTCTCGTTGGACTTTTCGGGATCGTCGTCGAAACCGTCGAGTTCGGTGATCCAGCGATGCAGGTCAGTGAAACGCACATATTGGGGATCGACATCCTGATGCGCGTCGGTGAGTGCCATCGCGATCTCCTGGGTATCTGTCCACTTCATGGGCGAGCCTCCTGTCAGTGATTTTCTTTGGCGTGATTGATGGAGTACCGCGGGATCTCGACCACCAGATCCTCGTCGGCAGGCACCATTGCCTGACATGATAACCGCGATGTCGGTTCGAGACCCCACGCTTTATCGAGCAGATCGTCCTCGTCTTCCTCGGACGGCTCGAGCGCGTTGAAGCCCTCGCGAATGATGACGTGGCACGTCGTGCACGCGCACGATTTCTCGCAGGCGTGCTCGATCTCGATGCCGTGATCCAGAAGATTGTCGCAGATGCTCTTGCCGGTGTCGGCGTCGATCACCGCGCCGTCCGGGCAAAGCTCCACGTGAGGCAGCACAACGATTTGAGGCATGTTTCGTATTTCTCGAATAGGATGATTTAGACGTCGTCGAGCTTGCGGCCCGCGAGCGCGCGGCGGATGCTCTTGTTCATGCGGCGCGCGGCGAATTCATCGGTGCCGGTGGCGAGCGTCTTCGTCGCATCTTCGATCTTCTCGACCGAATCGCCGTTCGCGAGCGCCGCCAGTTCGGTCACGAGCGCGACGATTTGCGCGCGTTCATCGTCGTCGAGCAGTTCGCCGTCGGTTTCGAGCGCAACGTGCGTCGCTTCGATGAGACGCTCCGCTTCCACCTGCGCCTCGCGCAACGCACGCGCGCGCATGTCCGTCTCGGCGGTCTTGAAGCTCTCTTCGAGCATGCGGGCGACTTCGTCGTCGGCGAGTCCGTACGACGGCTTCACGACCACCGACGCCTCCACGCCCGACATCTGCTCGCGCGCGAACACGGACAAGAGACCGTCCGCGTCGACCTGATAGGTCACACGAATGCGCGCCGCGCCCGCCGCCATCGGCGGAATGCCGCGCAACTCGAAGCGCGCGAGCGACCGGCAATCGGACACGAGTTCGCGCTCGCCCTGAACGACGTGGATCGCCATCGCGGTCTGGCCGTCCTTGAAGGTCGTGAAATCCTGCGCGCGCGCGGTCGGGATCGTCGAATTGCGTGGGATGATTTTCTCGGTGAGGCCGCCCATCGTTTCGACGCCGAGCGACAGCGGAATCACGTCGAGCAGCAGCCAGTCGTCGCCTTCGCCGCGACGGTTGCCCGCGAGCAGATCGGCCTGAATCGCAGCGCCCAGCGCGACGACCTGATCTGGATCGAGATTGATGAGCGGCGGCTGGCCGAAAAACGTTTCGACCGCGCGGCGGATCACCGGCATGCGCGTGGCGCCGCCAACCAGTACGACGCCCTTGATGTCCTTCGCGGCGACCTTCGCATCGCGCAGCGCCTTTTTCGTCGGCGTGAGCGTGCGCGCGACGAGCGCCTCGGTCAGCGCGGCGAACTCGGCTTCGGTCACGGCGACATCGATCTGCTGGCCAGTCGAGAGTGTCGCCTGGACGCGCGTTTCGTTCGTCGACGACAGCGCTTCCTTCGCGTTGCGAACGAGATCGAGCAGCAAGCGCACGTCTTCCGGCGCATCGACCGACACGCCCGCCGCCGTCAAGACGTGCCGATACAGCGCGTGATCGAAATCGTCGCCGCCGAGCGCGGAATCGCCGCCCGCCGCGAGCACTTCGAAGACGCCTTTCGTGAGCTTGAGAATCGACAGATCGAATGTGCCGCCGCCGAGGTCGTAGACGGCGTAGAGGCCTTCCGCGCCGTTATCGAGACCGTAAGCGATCGCGGCTGCGGTCGGCTCGTTGAGCAGGCGCAGCACGTTCAGGCCGGCGAGCTTCGCCGCGTCCTTCGTCGCCTGACGCTGGGCTTCGTCGAAATAGGCGGGCACCGTGATCACCGCGCCGACGAGATCCTCGCCGAGCGTGTCTTCCGCGCGATAACGCAGCGTCGCGAGAATTTCCGCCGATACTTCGACCGGGCTTTTCACGCCGTCGACGGTGCGAATCTGCACCATGCCCGGCGCGTCGATGAAATCGTACGGCGCGTTCTCCGCGCCCTCGACCTCGCTCTTGCCGCGGCCCATGAAACGCTTGACCGAGACGATCGTATTGCGCGGATCGATGACCGCTTCTTCCTTCGCGGCGCGGCCGATGCGCCGTCCGCCCTTCTCCAGATAGCGCACGACCGACGGCAGCAGCACGTGGCCGTCCTCGTCGGGCAGCGCTTCGGGCACGCTGCTGCGCACGGCCGCGACGAGCGAGTTCGTCGTGCCGAGATCGATGCCGACCGCCACGCGCCTTTGATGCGGCGCCGGCGCCATGCCGGGTTCTGAGATTTGCAGTAAAGCCATCGTTGGTCTTATGAGGTTGTATGCGGCGCGTTTGCCTTTAGTGTTCGAGCCGTTCGATCTGCGCGCCGATTTCATGCGCCACGCGTTCGATGAACATCAACTGACGCACGGCCTCGCCCGCCGCCTGATCCGACTTGCTGTCGATCAGCGCCTCGAGCTTGGTGAAGCGAATGCGCTCTTCGTCGCGCAGTTCGTCGAGCAGCGCTTCGAGCGCACCGATGTTCTTCGCGTTCGCCGCATCCTCGATATTTTCGCGCCATTCCATCTGCTGCATCAGGAACGCCGGCTCCATCGCGGTGTTGTTCTCCGCGCCGACGTCGATGCCGCGCTGCGCGAGCATATAGCGCGCGCGCTTCAGCGGATCGCGCAGCGTCTGATACGCCTCGTTCGCGTGCGTGGCCCACTGCATCGCGAGACGCTTCTGCGCATCGCCGGCCGCGGCGAAACGGTCCGGATGCACTTGCGCCTGCACGGTGCGATAAGCGTCGTCGAGCTTCTGCTGGTCGACGGCGAAGGTCTGCGGCAGATCGAAGAGATCGAAGTGACTGTCGGTGAGCGTGGCCATGCTATGTCTGTGAATTCAGTGTGCGCGAATGAAAAAGGCGGCACGCGCCGCCTCTTTTGCCGATACCGCCGGCGTCATTCCCGTCAGACGCGGAACGATTCGCCGCAGCCGCATTCGTCCTTCGCGTTCGGATTGTTGAACTTGAAGCCTTCGTTCAGGCCTTCGCGGGCGAAGTCCAGCTCGGTGCCGTCGAGATACGGAAGACTCTTCGGATCGATCACGATCTTCACGCCCGACGACTCGAACACGGTGTCCTCCGGTGCGAGCTCGTCGACATACTCGAGCTTGTACGCGAGGCCCGAACAGCCCGTCGTCCGCACGCCCAGCCGCAAGCCGACGCCCTTGCCGCGCCGCGTCAGATACTTCTGCACGTGTTGTGCCGCTTTATCCGTCAACGTGATTGCCATAGTCTTCGCTTCTCTCTTCGGGGCGCCGCCCCGGACGCCCGTCGTCACAATTACGCCGCTGCCTGCTTCGATTCAGCCGCTGCCGCTTCCGGCGCCGCGACGCCATGACGCTGCTTGTAGTCCGCAACCGCCGCCTTGATCGCGTCTTCCGCGAGGATCGAGCAGTGGATCTTCACCGGCGGCAGCGCCAGTTCTTCGGCGATCTGCGTGTTCTTGATGGTGAGCGCCTGATCCAGCGTCTTGCCCTTCACCCATTCGGTGACGAGCGAGCTCGATGCGATCGCCGAGCCGCAGCCGTAGGTCTTGAACTTCGCGTCCTCGATCACGCCATCCGCGCCCACGCGGATCTGCAGCTTCATCACGTCGCCGCACGCCGGCGCGCCGACCATGCCGGTGCCGACGGTGTCGTCGTCCTTCGAAAACGAGCCGACGTTACGCGGGTTTTCGTAGTGGTCCAGAACCTTGTCGCTATAAGCCATGATTCAAACTCTCCTAATATTCGGTGTCGCGTGGCGCTCAGTGGTCGCTTAGTGCGCAGCCCACTGGATGGTCGAGATGTCGATGCCGTCCTTGTGCATTTCCCAGAGCGGCGACAGATCGCGCAGTTTCGCGATCTTGTTCTTCAGCAGGTTGATCACATAGTCGACGTCCTGCTCGGTGGTGAAGCGGCCGACCGTGAAGCGGATCGAGCTGTGCGCGAGTTCGTCGTTACGGCCGAGCGCGCGCAGCACATAAGAGGGCTCGAGCGACGCCGACGTGCACGCCGAACCCGACGACACCGCGACGTCCTTCACCGCCATGATCAGCGATTCGCCTTCGACGAAGTTGAAGCTGATGTTGAGGTTGTGCGGCACGCGGCGTTCCATGTCGCCGTTGACGTACACCTCTTCGATGTCCTGCAGCCCCTTCAGCAGACGGTCGCGCAGCATGCGGATGCGCTCGTTCTCCGTCGCCATTTCCTCCCGCGCGATGCGGAACGCTTCGCCCATGCCGACGATCTGATGCGTCGCGAGCGTGCCCGAACGCATGCCGCGCTCGTGACCGCCGCCGTGCATCTGCGCTTCGATGCGCACGCGCGGCTTGCGACGCACATACAGCGCGCCGATGCCCTTCGGACCGTACGTCTTGTGAGCCGAAAACGACATCAGATCGACCTTCAGCTTTTGCAGATCGATTTCGATCTTGCCGGTGGCCTGCGCCGCATCGACGTGGAAAATGATGCCCTTCTCGCGCGTGATCTCGCCGATCGCCTCGATGTCCTGAATCACGCCGATTTCGTTGTTCACGCTCATCACGGAGACGAGGATCGTGTCCGGACGGATCGCCGCCTTGAACTTTTCCAGATCGATGAGACCGTCGTCCTTCACGTCGAGATACGTGACTTCGTAGCCTTCGCGCTCCAGCTCACGCGTGGTGTCGAGCACGGCCTTGTGCTCGGTCTTCACGGTGATGATGTGCTTGCCCTTGCTCTTGTAGAAGTGCGCCGCGCCCTTGATGGCGAGGTTGTCCGATTCCGTCGCACCCGACGTCCAGATGATCTCGCGCGGATCGCAATTCACGAGCGCCGCGACGTTCTCGCGCGCTTCCTCGACCGCACGCTCCGCATCCCAGCCGTACTGGTGGCTGCGCGAGGCCGGATTGCCGAACTGCTCGCGAAGATACGGAATCATCTTGTCCACCACGCGCGGATCGACGGGGGTCGTCGCGCTGTAGTCCATGTAAATGGGCAGGTGGGGAATATCGTTGTTCATCAGTCGCTCCGGGAAAATCGGTCAAAGCTCTTGGCTGGGACGCTTTCGTCTGCGCGCGCGGCTCGCGCCGGCGCGGTTTATGTCATCCGGCCAGATTGAAAATGGAATTCGGCCCCTTGGGCACGACACGCGCGGCCTCGACGCCAGCCGATTCCGCGCGCCGGTCGCGCAGCACCGCCGACGAACCTTCGCGCGCACGCTGCTGGTCGACCAGATCCTTCAACGAGACGGAATCGAGATACTCGACCATCTTCTGGTTCAGTGTCGCCCAGAGCTCGTGCGTCATGCAGTGGCCGTCGTGCTGCTTCGTGCCTTCGCACGTGCCCTTGCCGCCGCACTGCGTGGCGTCGATCGGCTCGTCGACCGCGATGATGATGTCGGCAACCGTGACGTTCTCCGCGCGGCGCGCGAGGTTGTAGCCGCCGCCCGGTCCGCGAACCGATTCGACGATCTCATGCCGCCGCAGCTTGCCGAAGAGCTGTTCGAGGTAGGAAAGCGAGATGCGCTGGCGCTGACTGATGCCTGCCAGCGTCACCGGGCCCTGCTCCTGGCGCAGCGCCAGGTCGATCATCGCCGTGACGGCGAAACGGCCTTTCGTGGTGAGTCTCATAATTGGGGGCTAACGCTAATACTCGATGGTTTTCGTCAAGTATAAATAGCCCACGTTTTTAGTCAAGTATCCGGGGCGAGATAAGTAGTCTTTTAACGCGTTTTTTCGGATCGCGCGGCCGCGCCGCCGCTCAGGCAGTCAACTGAGCGCGCAAGGCTTTCAGCAAGCCTTCACATGCGTCCTCGCATTGGTCGAGCACTTTTTCGAAGCCCTCTTCGCCACCGAAATACGGATCGACCACCACGCGGCTGTCGTCGCGCGTCGCGAACTCCATCAGCAGGCGAATCTTGTCGCGGTGCTCGGACGGGCAGACTTCCGCCAAGGCGGCGGCGTTGGCGTCGTCCATGACGATGAACAGATCGAAGCGCGCGAAATCGGCCGCGGCGACCTGACGGCCGCGCAACTTCGACAGATCGTAGCCGCGCTTCTTCGCTGCCTTTTGCGCGCGTTCGTCCGGTGGCTCGCCGATGTGCCAGTCGCCGGTGCCCGCCGAATCGATCACGATGCGCTCAGCCAGTTTCGCGCGCTCGACGAGGTCGCGCATCACCGCTTCCGCGCTGGGCGAGCGGCAGATATTGCCGAGACAGACGAAGCAGACCGCGATCGAGTTCATCTAAAGCCGGGAAAAGTCGTGATGTCCGGCGTCGATAGAAACAGCACCGGAATGCGTCCCGAATTATACAAAGGGGCACAAATTCTCGCCCACACGGCTCATTCCATCTTGCGCAACGCTTTCATCGCTCGTCCCGATGGATGTCGTGCGTGATGAAGCGCGACTCGCCGTTGGGCATGTCGAGCCAGTCACGATGCGCAAGCGTTCGGCGCATATGGGAGAGACCGCTTTCCCAGTGTTCGCGCATCGTCGAAAAGCCGAACTGGTAGTCCTTGAAATGCCCCTCGTACTCTTTTTGCCGGTATATCAGGTGGATGATGTTGTAACGCTTCGAACATGCCAGTTCGGCGGCGAGCCTGCACCATTCGTCGCTCTCGCGGACGTCTTCGGGCACGAGATCGAGAACGTGCTGCAACACGTTACGGTAGCGCTGCGCGCGCTGCATCTGATCCGTGACGAGACGCGTGCGGCTCGAATACTGCACGTCCTTCACGCGCCCCATCACGTCGACGATGCTGTCGGGCACCGGCCCGCGCGCGCTCCACAGATCGACCTGGAAGGCGAGCGTGTCGCGGCGCGGCGTCGCCTGCGCGATTTCGTAGAGCGGCGTGTTCGACATGAGACCGCCGTCCCAATAGAACTGGCCGTCGATCTCGACTGCGGCGAAGCCCGGCGGCAAGGCGCCCGAGGCAATGAAATGCTCGGCGCGCAAGCGGATCTGCGTGTTGTCGAAATACGCGAAGTTGCCGGTCGCGACGTTCACCGCGCCTACCGACACGCGCGTTTCGCCGGAATTGATGCGGTCGAAATCGCAAAGCCGCTCGAGCGTGGCCTTGAGCGGCGTGGTGTCGTAATAGCTCGCGGTCTGCGGCGAGCTCGACGCGATCGGCGACGGCGGCGGAAAGCGCGGGATGAAAAATCCCTTCTGCCCTTCGACGATCGCACCGAAAGCCTGCATCGCGGTGAACGCCTTGCGAATTTCGTCGGCGGAATCGAATAGCGCGCGCTCGAGGAACGCGGGCAACGGGAAACCGAACGCAGGCCGGCAGATCGTCTGCCAGAATTCAAGCAGACGCGTCACGCGATGCTCGGGCGCGTTGCCCGCGATGATCGCCGTGTTGAGCGCGCCGATCGAGATGCCGGCGATCCAGTTCGGATGGATGTCCGCCTCGTGCAACCCTTGATAGACGCCCGCCTGATAGGCGCCGAGCGCGCCCCCGCCCTGGAGCATGAGCGCGATCGTCTCGTAGGGCGGCAGGTGCACGCGGGTTTGCTGCCCGGCGGACGCCCGAGTCCGCGCGCTTTCCCGTCCTATGACTTCTTCGTTCTCGATTTCCGACATCCCGCGCGTTCTCCTTATTGCATGAACCAGCCGTGACTCACGACGAACGATTGCCCCGTCAGCGCCGCCGTTTCGAACGCGGAAAGGAAGAGCACGGTCTGAGCGACGTCCTCGACGGTCGTGAATACGCCATCGACCGTGCCACCGAGCATCACGCGCCTGACGACTTCTTCCTCGCTGATTTTCAACTCCTTGGCCTGCTCGGGAATTTGCTTGTCGACGAGCGGCGTACGCACGAAGCCCGGACAGACGACGTGCGAGCGCACGTTGTGCTTCGCGCCTTCCTTCGCCAGCACGCGCGCGAGGCCGAGCAGTCCGTGTTTCGCGGTCACATAGGCGGACTTCAGCGGCGACGCCTCGTGCGAATGCACCGAACCCATATAGATCACTACCCCGCCGCGATCGTCCTTGTACATATGCTTGAGCGCGGCTTTGGTGGTGAGAAACGCGCCGTCGACGTGGATCGCCATCATCTTCTTCCAGTCGGCGTACGCGTAGTTTTCGATGGGATTGACGATCTGAATGCCCGCGTTCGACACGAGGATGTCCACAGAGCCCAGTTCCGCAGCGACGCGATCGATGCCCTGATTGACGGCGTCTTCGTTCGTCACGTCCATCGCGATGCCGATAGCCTTGCCGCCCTTGCCGCGGATCTCTTCGGCGACCGCGTCCGCGCCCGCCTGATTCAGATCGGCGATGGCGACCGCCGCGCCCGCGCCGGCGAGCGTGAACGCGATAGCCTTGCCGATACCGCTCGCCGCGCCCGTCACGATCGCGGTCTTGCCGTCGAGCTTACCGTTTGATGACATGCGAACCTCCTATCCAGTGGGAAGACATCGGGTGTATGACAACATCCGTCGGCACGGCTATCAAGCTGGCCGTTCGGCATAGGAAAAGTCGGGCGAAACTCAGAACGCTTAGGCCATTCGGCCGACTGTTCATGAAAGTCCGGGAGCGGTTATTGTGCATGAAGGACGCAATGCGCCGCAGCACGCGCTGGGCGTCGTGAGTCATGCAGCGCACGGGGTCGGCTAGAATAGGCGCCCTTCCGCCGCACCTTTTCATTTTGCTTCTCGCGCCCGACGCGGGCCTCCTGTCATGCTCAGTTACCGTCACGCCTTTCATGCGGGCAACCACGCCGATGTGCTGAAACACGCGATCGTCATTCAGATGCTTCGCTATCTCGGCCAGAAGGACAAATCGTATTGGTATGTCGACACGCACGCCGGCGCCGGAGTGTATTCGCTCACCGAAGGCTTCGCGACGAAGAACGCCGAGTTCGAGACGGGCATCGGCAAGCTTTGGGATCGCGGCGACCTGCCGGCGCTGCTCGCCGACTATGTCGACGAAGTGAAGGCATTGAATCCCGATGGCGGTCTGCGTTTCTATCCCGGCTCGCCCTATCTGGCCTGGCGCACGATGCGCGAGCAGGATCGCATGCGGCTTTTCGAGTTGCACAGCACGGAAATCGACGTGCTGCGCCACAATTTCCGCGATGCCGGCCGGCGCGCGATGATCTACGAAGGCGACGGCTTCGACGGCATCAAGGCGATTCTTCCGCCGCCGCCGAGGCGTGCGCTCGTGCTGATCGATCCGTCGTACGAGGACAAGCGCGACTACGCCCGCACGATTACGTGCCTCGAAGAAAGTATCAAGCGCTTCTCGACCGGAACGTATGCGGTCTGGTACCCGATCGTCACGCGCCAGGAGTCGCAGCGTTTCGCCGATCAGCTGAAGGCCATCCAGCCGAACGGCTGGCTGCATGCGGCCCTCACGGTGAGGAAACCGCCGACGGACGGCTTCGGGTTGTTCGGCAGCGGCATGTTCGTAATCAACCCGCCCTACACGCTGGCGAAGGAACTGAAGGAATCACTGCCCTACCTCGTCGACGCGCTCGGCGAGGACGGCAACGCTTCGTTCAAGCTTGAACATCGCGCCGACTGAGCACGGTTTCGCGGTCAGGGATGAGGCGCGCGCGGAGTTCTGGGGCGCACGCCGCCGCCAGGCTGAACGGGCACCGTGTTCTGTCCGCTTGAATATTCGACGTATGGTGAAACGACGATGGGCGGTTGAGCCTCCTGCGGGATGCCGGGCAATGTCGCCATCGGCACCATGCCCGGGCCGCCGAGCGGGCCGCTCTGGAGCACCGTGCCGCTCACGCCGCTGTGGATACCGGTTTGCGTATCGAGTACGAGCGGTTCGCCGCCCGGCTTGGCGAGCGCCGGTTGCGAGCCGGGCAAGACTGCGGCGAGCGCGATGCAAACCTGCGTGACTTTCGTGATTCGATGGCGGAACCCGATATTCGTCGTGTCATTGATATGGCCTGGCATCGCGCGCTCTTTTGTGTAGACGAAACCGCTTTACCTTACCCCGGTGGCAAGCTTTAGGCTAGGTGGTTCCACACATAAGCAGCCTTGCAACCGCCCCTTCCACAGGAGATACGATGAAATCAACAAGAATCGCACTTGCCATCTTCACCATCCTCTGCAGCGCAAGCGTGAATGCCCAGACCGCCGCGCCGGCGAGCGATGCAATGCCAGGCATGAACATGGAACAGCACGCGCCGAAGCCGACGGACGTCTCGTCCACCGCCGCGTTCCAGGCCGCCGATCAGAAAATGATGTCGGGCATGTCGAGCATCGAGTACACGGGGGACGCCGACCGGGATTTCGTCGCGCACATGATTCCGCATCATCAGGGCGCGGTGGAAATGGCGAAGGTCGAACTGAAGTACGGCAAGGACGCCAAGCTGCGCAAGCTGGCGAAGGACATCATCGCCGCGCAGAACAAGGAAATCGCATTCATGAAACAGTGGCTGGAGCAGCATCCGCACAAGCAGTAAAACGCTCCGCCCACGTGACGAGCAAAAAGCAAAAGCCCCGCAATCGCGGGGCTTTTGCTTTCACATCGGGCGTGTTCGACGCCAGGAACGAAACGCTTAAGCGTTGTAGCCGTTCGTTTCCAGCGAGCGGATGCGCTGTTCAAGCTGGACGATGTCCGTCGATTGCGCAAGATAGGCTTCGCGGCGGCGCTGCTCGGCGGCTTCAAACCAGATGCTCAGTTTTTCGATGAGGAATGCAAACATGGTGTTCTCCAAGGTCTTCGAAAGATCCCTGGCGGTTCGGGTCAGGGATTACCCGCGTTAGGGAATACCCGGATTATAGGGGAGAACGTCCGTGCCGGGGTAGTGAAATGCTTGAATAGTGTGCATTCGGATTCGGAATGGTGCAGGCTGCATTCTTGCTTAATCCACTGATTTCTCGTATGAATTCGCTCATTGCCAACAATCTGGTCGTTGCACACGCACCATTTTCGTGCATTACTGCGCCAGCTTGTCCAATATCGGGCAATCCGGCCGCGCGTCGCCGTGACAATGATTAGCCAGATGCGACAGCGTGTCGCGCATCTCGGTTAATTCGGCGATCCGCCGGTCAAGTTCCGCAACGTGTTCCAGCGCAATCGACTTCACCTCCGCGCTCGCCCGCGACCGGTCCTGCCACAAGGCGAGCAGCTTGCGGATATCGTCGACGAGAAAGCCGAGCCGGCGTGCCTGCCGCACAAAACGCAGCGCGTGGACCTCGTGATCGCCATACACGCGATATCCCGATGACGTCCGTCCGACCGGATTGAGCAATCCGACGCTCTCGTAGTAGCGGATCATTTTCGCGGTCACGCCCGAGGCGCGGGCCGCTTCGCCGATATTCATCGTCTGCTCCTGAAAAATGTCATTCCGACTCTACACCTTCCCATGATGGCAAGGTATACGATGTCGTTGATCCGGACTTTTTCAAGGGGAAACAGCAATGACCGAATTCGAAGTTCAGGGCATGAGTTGCCAGCACTGCGTCGCCGCTGTGACGCGCTCGATTCAGGAAATCGATCCGCAAGCGCAAGTTCGCGTCGATCTGGAGCGAGGCAAGGTCGCCGTCGAATCCGCAAAATCGAACGATGCGCTCAAGGAAGCCATCGACGAGGCCGGCTATACGGTCGTCGGCGTCGCTTCGGCATGAGGCAAAACGAGCGCTTTACCGTTGCGCTGATCGGGGCGTCGGGGTTGCTGGGCCGGGCGGTTGCCACGGAACTGGCGAGCGCGCCCAGCACGCAGACGTGGCGCGTCGTGCATACGGCTCACCGGCGCGCCGACGCCGCGAGCGTGAAGCTCGACCTGCTCGACCATGACGCGGTACGCGCGTTCGTGCGCGATCTCGCGCCGGATGCGATCGTGGTCGCGGCAGCGGAGCGGCGTCCGGACATCTGCGAAAACGATCCGGCGCTCGCGCGCGCGTTGAATGTCGAGGCGTTGAGCGTGATCGCCACCGAAGCGCGCGCGCTCGGCACATGGGTATTGTCGATTTCGACCGACTACGTCTTCGACGGCGCGTCGCCGCCCTATTTGCCCGACGACGCGCCCGCGCCGCTCAACGCCTACGGCCAGAGCAAGCTCGACGGCGAACGCGCGCTGCTCGCGAGCGATCCGATGTCCTGCGTGCTGCGTCTGCCGCTGCTTTACGGGCCGTTCACCGACTGGAGCGAATCTGCGGTGACGAGCCTCACGCCCGCGATCGTGAAATCGTCCGAGGCTGCCGGCGCGCCCGCCTCGATGGACGCCTGGGCGACGCGTTATCCGACATACACGCCCGATGTCGCCGTGGTGATTCGCGGCATGCTCGAACATCACGCGAAAGGCGCGACGATCTCCGGGATCACGCAATGGTCCGGCGACGAGCCGATGACGAAGTTCGATATCGCCGAACGCATCGCGCGAGCACTGAAAGTGGACGCGAAGCTCGTTGCGCAGCGCACGCCCGCGGACGCGACGCCGCGCCCGCGCGACTGTCATCTCGATTCCGGCCGGCTGGAAGCGCTGGGCATCGGCCGGCGCACGCCGTTCGACATCGCGATCGGCAGACTGCTCGCGAAGTATCCGGACGTCTCATCTCAGTGAAAATCGCGGCTCGGCGCGGCCAGGCGGCCGAGCAAAGCACTATGGTCTTCGAGCCGCTGCGCCACCAGATGGCGCACCTCGCCTTCCATTTGCCAGACGCCGTGCACGCCGAGCAGCGACGCGCCTAGCAGCACCTTGCGCTGTTTCTCGACGAGCCCCGGCCAGACGATCACGTTGATTGCGCCCGTTTCGTCCTCGATCGATACGAAAATCGTGCCGTTGGCCGTGCCCGGCCGCTGCCGCACCGTCACGATGCCGCACGCCCGCACGAAGCGCCCGTTTCTGATATCCGCGAGTTCGGCCGCGGTCTTGAAGCGCATACGCGCGAGCTTCGCGCGCAAAAGCGCGAGCGGATGCCGATTGAGCGTGAGCCCGAGACTCGCGTAATCGTCGACGATTTCGCGACCTTCCGATGCTTCCGGCAGCAGCAGCGGCGCCTCGCTCATCGGCGCGTCGCGCAGCAATTCCGGCGCGCGCTGCTGTGCGGTGACCGCCCACCACGCCTGACGCCGGTGTCCTGCAATGCTCGCGAGCGCATTGCCCGCCGCGAGCGCTTCGAGTTCGCGGCGCGACAACGCGGCACGGCGCGTGAGATCGTCGACATCGATGAACGGCGCTTCTGCGCGCGCGGCCATGATCCGCTCGGCCGCCGCTTGCGGCAGACCTTTGATCAGTTGCAGGCCGATCCGCACGCCTGGCCCTTTCGCGCCGTATTGCCGTCCATCCAGCTCGACGCGCTTTCTGAGCCTGCGCGCCGCTCGCTGCACGGTCTTCCGGAACACGCGATCCGACTCTGCCGCGCCGTAAAACTGTTGACGCCGCCGCTCCTTGCCGGCATCGAACCCGATGCGCTCGCCATCGCCGGCGCGCGCTTCCAGCACCGACTCCCAATCGCTCAGCGAAACATCGGGCGCGAACACCGGCACGCCGTGACGCCGCGCGTCCTGCACGAGTTGCGACGGCGAATAAAAGCCGAGCGGCTGGCTGTTCAGCAGGCCGGCCAGAAACGCCGCGGGCTCGTAACGCTTGATCCACGCGCTGAAATAGACGAGCAGCGCGAAGCTCGCCGAGTGACTCTCAGGAAAGCCGTATTCGCCGAAACCCTCGATCTGCTTGCACACGCGCGCGGCGAAATCGTGCTCGTAGCCGCGCGCGAGCATCTTCTGCATGAGATCGGCTTGATACTTTTCCAGATGACTGCCGCGGCGCCACGCGGCCATCGCGCGGCGCAACTGATCGGCCTGTTCCGCCGTGTAGCCCGCCGCGACCATCGCGAGCTTCATCACCTGCTCCTGAAAGATCGGCACGCCGAGCGTGCGGCCGAGCACCGGCCGCAGTTCCTCTTTCGGATAATCCTCCTCTTCCAGGCCCTGCTTGCGGCGCAAATACGGATGCACCATGCCGCCCTGGATCGGGCCGGGCCGCACGATCGCCACTTCGATGACGAGGTCGTAATACTTCTGAGGCCGCAAGCGCGGCAGCATGCTCTGCTGCGCACGCGATTCGATCTGAAACACGCCGATGGTGTCCGCGCGGCAGCACATTTCGTAGACGGCCTTGTCCTCGCGACGAATATGCGACAGCCCGAAGCCCGGCACGCCGCGCCGCAGCGCGACGAATTCGAGCGCGCGCCGGATCGCCGAAAGCATGCCGAGCGCGAGCACGTCGACTTTCAGGAGCTTCAGCTGATCGATGTCGTCCTTGTCCCATTGAATCACGCAGCGGTCCTTCATCGCGGCGTTTTCGATCGGCACGAGCCGCGACAGACGTTCCCGCGCGATCACGAAGCCACCGACATGCTGCGACAAATGCCGCGGAAAGCCGCGCAACTCGCGCGTGAGCCGGATCAGATGCTTCGTGACGTGCGAATCGTCGCTGAAGCCGGCTTCCCGGAGATAACCCGCCACCGCCGACGGCCCGTCCCACCATTGCTGCGATTTGCCGATGCGCTCGATCAGCGATGCATCGAGCCCGAGCGCCTTGCCGACATCCTTCAGCGCGCTGCGCGTGTGATACGTGATGAGCGACGCCGCCAGCGACGCGCGATGCCGCCCGTACTTCTGATAGATGTACTGGATGACTTCCTCGCGCCGCTGATGCTCGAAATCGACATCGATGTCGGGCGGCTCGTTGCGCGCTTGCGAGATGAAGCGCTCGATCAGGAGACCCATCCGCACCGGATCGAGCTCGGTGATGAAGAGGCAATAACAAATGATCGAATTCGCCGCCGAGCCGCGTCCCTGACACAAAATCCCTTTGCTGCGCGCGAACGCGACGATGTCGTAGACCGTCAGGAAGTACTTCTCGTATTCCAGCTTCGCGACGAGCGCCAGTTCCTTGTCGATGAGACCGATCGTCTCGGCGTCCATGCCGTTCGGCCAGCGCTGCAGCGCGCCCGCCATCACCCGCTTGCGCAGATAGCTCGCGGGCGTCTCGCCGGGCGGCACCAGTTCCTCGGGATATTCGTACTTGAGTTCGTCGAGCGAGAAGGTGCAGCGCGCGGCCACCTTCAACGTTTCCCGGATCGCCTCTTTCGGATAAAGCGCGCCGATGCGCAACCGCGTGCGCAGATGCCGCTCCGCGTTCGCTTCGAGCGCATAGCCGCATTCGGCGAGCGGCCGGTTCAGGCGAATCGCGGTGAGCGTGTCCTGCAAGGGCTTGCGCGAGCGCGCGTGCATCAGCGCACCGCTTGCCGCGATGAGCGGCAATCCGCTCGCCTGCGCGATCACGCGGCACGAAGCGAGACGCTCGTCGTCGCTGCCGTCCTGCCAGAGCTCCAGCGCGAGCCACGCGCGGCCCGCGGCGAAACCGGCCAGCCAGTGCGCGCGATCGAGCGTATCGGCGAGCGTCGCTGCGCGCTGCGGCACGAGAATCAGCAGGCAATCGGGCAAGTGCTTCAGATGCGCGATATCGCCGCGCAAGTCCGATGTATCGGATGAAGCGGCGGGATCGGTGAAGTCTTCCGGACCGATCCGATAGCTGCCCTTCGGCGAACGCGCGCGCGCGTGCGAAATCAGCTCGGACAGGTTGCCGTAGCCCGCCCGATTTGTCGCGAGCGCGATAAGCGTGCAGAACGGCTCGCCATCGGCGTCCGTGAGATGCAGTTCGCTGCCGATGATCAGCTTCAGATCCTGGCTCTTGGGCGGCGGCTCGCCGGCAAGCCGCGCGGCTTCGGCGTCGGCTTGCGCCTTCGCCTCGATGTCCTTGATCGCGGCATGCGCGCGCACGACGCCCGCGAGCGAGCATTCATCCGTAATCGCGAGCGCGGTGTAGCCGTGTTCGAGCGCGGCCGCCGCCAGTTCCTGCGGATGCGATGCGCCGCGCAGAAACGAAAAGTTACTCAGGCAATGCAGTTCGGCATAACCGGGCAACAACGCCGACGCCGACATCGAGCCGGGAAACGCGTTGTCTCCATCCAGACCGATGATGTCGTTCAGATCATCCATCGCGCATCATCCGAAAAAACCGTGCAGGAACCAGTCGCCCGTAAGACGTTCGCGATAGAGCCAGAACATGCGCCCGCGATCGTCGGCGGCGACGTAGTAATCGCGCTGGACGCCGTTGCCGTCCCACCATCCCGCCTCGATACGCTCGGTCCGGCTGATCAGCTTCAACGGACGCCGATAGAACGGCCGCTCGTTGCGCAGCATCAGCTTTTGCGGCGTTTCGAGTATCCACGACGGACGCGGCTGCTGAGGCACGGCGAGATCGGGAAGTTCGAGCGGTTCGTCTGACTCCGTTTGCACTTCGGGTTCTGTTTCTGCCCTTGCCGTTTGCGTCTTCGGCGACTTTTTTCCGCGCTTGGATTTCGTTTCGCTTGCGGGCTTATAAGGTTCGACGGTCATCGCCGCCTCGGGCCGATGATCGTCGCGCGCGACCAGTTGCACCACGTTCTCCGCGCCCAGCCGCGCGCTCAGGCGTTCGAGCAGTTGCGCCATCGATTCGCTGTCGGAACCAGGCATCGGAAACAAGGTGTCGGGCGGCGGCGCATACTCGCTGACCTTGTCGGCCAGGAGTTTCATCTCGATGACGGGCGCGGCGAGCGTCGTCTGATTCAGCTTCTCGCGCAAGAGCCACAGGATGTGGTCGGCGTCGCGCGTCGGCACGGCCCACGCCACCTTGAATGTCGACGTTTTCGGCGTGTGACGGGCGGCCAGTTCGTGTTCGAGCAAGAGCGAAAATTCGCTGACCGCCGCATGATGCGCAGAGAGCCAGCCGGCGAGTTGCAGCACGAGCCGGCGCGCGGCGAACAGCAGCGCCTCGGCGCTTTCCACGCGCGCCTGCAATTCGAGCCGCGCTTCGAACGACGCCGGCGCACAAAATGCCTCGCGCGGGTCGGGCGCCTGTCCGTACGCTTGCGCGAGCCATTGCAGAACGCCTTGCCCGAAGCGGCGCGCGACGCCCTTGCGCGGCAGACGACGCAAATCGGCGAGCGTCGCGCAACCGATCTGCTCGAACACGTTGCCGTGCGAATGCGCCGATGGGATGAGCGATACGGGCAACTCATCGAGTACGTGCACGAGCGTCGTCTCTTTCACGATGCGTACGCGCCGCGCGACCCGGCGCGTGCGCGCGTGCGCCAGCAGCCACGCGCCCCACGCTGTCGGCGCGCAGCCCATGCGGGACGTGAAGCCACATCCTTTAACCGTCGATGTCACTCTGGACAGCAACGCGCGCAATCCGCCGAAGAGCCGCATGCTGGCGCCGACTTCGAGCAGTACCGTATTCGCATGCGCGAGCACGACTTTGGGCGTGAACGCGAGCAGCGCCAGCGCAACGGCTTCGAGCGCGTTCTGCTCCTCGCGAATGTCGACGGCAAGCAGCGTCAGTTGGGGCGCGAGCGCGAACGCATGCGAGCGCGTGCTGCCGGGCCGCACGCCGAGCCGAAACGCGACGAGATCGGGCATCAGGACGCGCGCGTGATCGGCTAGCGCGAAGCATGACTGATCGATATTGTCATTCGCCGTCGAGCTCGCTCCAGGCGATGTCGAGTTCGCCGGCGCTGAGGGCATCGAAGGCGGCCTGACGGCTTCGAGCGATAAAAGCGGCAATGTCACCGCTATCCACAACATGTTTGACCTCTCGTGCTTTCCTTGCCTGATGCGCCCGACGAATATGTTCGGGCAGCGCAGGCATCTGCAGCGGCAAGTTCAACTGCAAGGGCTTGCCGAGCAATGGGCCGCGCCGCTTGATGATGTCGATTTCGAGCATGACGGCCTGCATCCATTCGCGACGGTTCATCGTCTGCGCGTTGGCGGGAAGTATCGGCTTGCAGACCATGCGCAGCGGCGCAGCGGAGGATTGCTTCGCCGCTTTGAGCGGGCGGAACAGAAATGCCAGCGACTGCGCTTCCTGAGCCGCCACCTGCAGTCTTCGCAAGGCTTTGGCATCGACTTGTGGTAGCCAGATCAGCACTGCGCCGATGCCTTCCTGCTTCAACGACTGCTCCGCGGCCCAGAGCACCTGATCCTCGGCCGCTTTGACCCAGACCAGCTTGTTCACCGCGATGTTCATCGTCCGAAGCGCGGCCAGATTGGGCTTCCACGGTGGCGCGACGAAGATGACGGAGCGGCCTTTGCTTGCTGTCAGTTCGCGGATCGAGTGCGCGAGCAGTCTGATTTCGCCTACGCCACTCTCTTCGATCAGCAACTCGGTGACTGAGCCGGGCATCCAGCCTGCGCCGGGCAAGGCCAAGTCGAGCGCTCGAAAGCCGCTCGAGATGATGTTCGAATCGGGATCGTTGACCGGACTGCCCTGCCAGACCTGACGCTGCAGATGCGATGTCAGCCCGATGTCGAGCAATGAAAGTGCTGCACCCATGAGTTTTCCCCGTCCGACGCGAATACAGGGGCCTGCTCATGGCGCAAGCGCTCGGTGGGCCTCCGGTTTACTGTATATTTATACAGTATTTTTGCGGGCGAGGGTAAACAGCTGGCGGATAGAAGGATGCGCCGATGGGGCGCGAGGCAAGTCGCAGCGCGGGTTATCCGGATTCACGGTTGCCGCGCTTCAAACACAAAAACCCCACCTTTTTGGGGTGGGGTTTTTGTTTGAAGCATGAGGAGCCTGACGATTACCTACTTTCACACGGGTATCCGCACTATCATCGGCGTGGAGTCGTTTCACGGTCC